>JALQYJ010000160.1 GCA_023254175.1 Runella sp.
ACGCCCGCATCTGGCTCAGTAAGTTTGACGCGAATATGTTCGTTTAGGGTTGTACTAAGCTCATAACCAACATAATCAGCTGCTATCGGAAAGGAATGGTGGTCACGGTTGACTATTACGGCCACTTGTACCCGCTTGACCGATACTCCCAAAAAAGGGGAAAGACTATAGGCTAATGTTCGTCCTGTGTTTAGTACATCGTCAACGACAATGATAACTTTTCCGTTGAGCTTCTCTTTTGCCAAATCAAAATTAACTGGACTCAAATGAGGCTGTTCTTTGTTAAGTTCAATTTTCATTAGAAATACATTTAATGGAGAAATTTCCTTTAAATGATTGGCTAGTATTTCAGCCATTTTATAACCTTCACCTACAATTCCTGCAAGTACAATGTCGGTTTCATCCAAATTGCGTTCATAAATTTCAAACGCAATTCGTTTAATTTTTTGATGGGTTTGTTCGAGAGAAAGAATAGAATGTTGCACGGTAAAAAGGGAGTAATCTATTTTTTTTAAAAGACAAAGGAGTTTGGCACAATTTTAGCCAAGAACTACTTGAAATCAAAAAACAAATTTACGCTTTCATAATGAAAACCCTTCAAAATATTTTATGGACATTGGTAATTGGGTGTTTATTGAGTGGATTTATTTCCATCTCAACAGCCCGAGACATTGAAATTACAGAAAAGATAAAAGGGTCCATAAAAAATGGGAATGCCCATAACTTAGCAGTTCATTTTCAGAAAAATTTAGACTTGGTCATTGATGCTGAACACGTTGAGTTTCGTAATGTTCGTGACGAGCAGGCAGAGTTAATACTAAAAAACTTCTTTAAAAAATATCCCCCAAAAGACTTTAAATATGGCTTTCAGGGGACGGCATCAAAGGTTAGATATTGTACTGCAACCTATCAGGCATTGAATGGGAACACTTTTCAAGTTTATATCCTGATGAAAGTGACTGAAAAAGAATATCTCATCAATACGCTTCATTTTAAGAAAGAGTAAAAACCGCCCTTCCAAACTTGTTGGAGAAGAGCGGTTTGGAAAAATTTACTTGATAGTGAAGTTACTGTCTTTGATTCCCTTATTGACCTTCACGGAAGTTACTTCGGCTTTTGATGAAAACTGCCCATTGCCTTGCTCCCGAATATAAGGTATTTTTACTCCGTTTGAATCCTTGATTTCTTTGTAGCCTGAAAGGGCAGCATTCATCAATCCGCCTCCCATACCACCCCCAAAACCACCGCGACTACCACCTTGACCTCCTGCTTGCCCACCTTGTTGTCCTTCAGGGCGCTGCCCACCTTGCCCGTCTTGACGAGGACCTCTCATTCCCTCGCCAGAACCAGCTTTTTTCACTTTTAGACCTGTTTCAACGTCGAAAAATTCATTCCATTTTCTTCCCTCTGGGATAGCTAATTCTATTTTCCAAGCATCTTTCCCATTTACAGCTTCTTTGCCTACCAATGTTGTTTGCACATTGAACTCGGCATACAACAACTCTGGGAATGGAGATGCTTGCAAAATAGCCACCGCAGCATCTTTCCCTTCAAGGGTTCGTGAGTTGGTATTACCCCCAAAACCTGAAGTAATCGACACCTTCGTTCCATCACATGTTTGGCGCATTACTTCATTTCCCATCATATACATGACGCTGCTAAATTTGTTGCCTTTTTTAAATTTTACCTCTGATTCCATCGAACCGCGTTGAGTTTCGGCAATGGTGCTAATAGAAATGTCATCAATTTTTGAAATGGCATCTTTGCCCCCAATAGCCGTCAGGTATTTGTCGATAATTGCATCTGCTGATGGAGTATCTTGGGCCGAAACGGCACTCATAACTCCAAACATCATGAGACTCAAAAATATTTTTTTCATAGTTGTTTTGGTGAATGTTAAAAGTTGATAAAACTTGGGTTTTAAATCAAACAAATGTACGTAAAAAGGAAATTGTTATTGTGAGTCATGTAGCTGCATTTTACGAAAATACCGCCCAAACTCCACTTCAAATCGTTGAAGACCCCATTTTTATAGAGCGAGGAGTAAAGGTATATATCAAAAGAGACGACTTGATTCATCCCAATATTTCAGGAAACAAGTGGCGAAAACTTAAATATAATCTTTTAGAGGCAGAAAGAACTGGCTCACAAAAACTACTTACTTTCGGCGGGGCCTTCTCCAATCACATTGCTGCTGTTGCGGCTGCGGGTCAAGCATTGAACTTTGAAACCATCGGAATTATTCGAGGGGAGGAACTTACTCCCGATTCGAACACGACATTGCAATTTGCAAAAACAGTTGGAATGCAATTGATTTTTGTGAGTCGTACTGATTATCGAAACAAGGAAGAACTTGAAAATAGGCATGGCAAAGGGGCCTTTATCATCCCAGAAGGTGGCTCAAACGCGTTAGCCATTGAAGGGGTAAAGGAGGTAATGCAGGAAATCGCAGCTCAATTACCTCAAGAAATAGACTATGTTTGTACAGCACTCGGAACAGGAGGAACAGCTGCTGGAATTACTTCGGTTTTTGATGGGAGAGTAGTGGTCTTTCCTAGTCTCAAAATAAAAAATGAAGAGGCGGAGCAGATGATTTTACAGCTTACAAATGTTTGTAAGGGAACGCTTGACATAAAAACGGACTATCATTTTGGAGGGTATGGCAAATCGAATGAAAGGTTACTGGAGTTTATCAAAAATTTTGAGCAAATAAATTTAATCCCTTTAGAGCAGGTTTACACAGGAAAAATGATGTTTGGGATTTACGATTTGCTTCTGAAAGGCTATTTTAAGAAGGGAGACGTCGTAGTAGTAATACACACAGGAGGCTTACAAGGACGAAACTCATTTTTAGACGAAATAAAAAGAAAATAGCCCCGAAACTCGGGGCTATTTATCTACCTATTAACAGCCATGAAAACAAATATTTTACGCCATAGAAGGCTTGAATGTCAATCGTTGAATACCGTAGTAACTTCCAAATAATACTGAACAGTAAAAGAAGTCACCCATTACGGTATTGAGAAATAAATTTCCCCAAAAAGTTTGTTGATAAAAAGCCAAACCTGCCGTGTAACAAGCTATAAGGCCCGCCCACGATTGTGGATACATTGAGCTTTGAAACCAAACAAAAAAGTTGGTAATGAGAAAGAACGAAATTGAAGCTATAAGACTCGCTACAATAATTCGCCCGAATGTAAATTTTTTCAAAAAGAAAATACCAAAGGTGGCAATGAGTACAAATGAAACGTAAGTGGGGAGAGAAGGAGCACCGATGAATAAGTCGCTCAATAACATTGATACCATCGGAATCATGAATGCAAAAACCTTACGATTAAACTGGGCTGCGCCGAAGAGTGCAATGGCTCCAATTGGAGTAAAGTTAAATGGATGAGGTAAAATCCGAGAAATTGTAGCTAAAAGTATTAGCACAGCTACCGTACTAAATCTCGTAAAAACTGAATTCATGACTGAGGTAAAAAGTCTCTCGATATGTTTTTTTTATTTGCTCTTAGATTTCTCTGAACTTGGGTGTAAAGATAAAATGATATTTGTGAAAATAGCAAGAAGTGTGTCAAAAAAACACTAAAAAAATGACAAATAGTGGACTAATATTTAAAAAAAATATAAATCTTCAAAATCTATAGGATTTTTACAGAAAAATTTCTAAGATTATAGTTTGAAGTACTGACTCGTATAGGCTACATGAAAGCCTTCCTTTAGTACCTCTTGATACTCCCCTGAGCTTGTTTGAAGTAGTGGGTTGGTATGATTCAAATGAATAAAGTACACCTTCTTTCTTTGAGAGATAGGAAGTGGCTTTAAAAGTGAGATGGTTTCTGTCACAAATGGATGTGGCACTTCGCTCATGGGCCGATTGATTTCACCCTCTTTGTAAAAAGTACCGTCTAATAAAGCATAATCTACGTTTTGGACGAGGTTTTCCAGAGATTGAGTCCATTTTTGCCACTTGTCAATATCGGGTATGAAAACAAGACGCTTCTGAGAACTGATGATTTCAAATCCGACAGTTTCAGAAAACTCATCACGGTGAGGAACTCTAAATGCTCTCACTTTAAGTCGACTATTCAATTCTAAAGGTATATTCTCTTGCAATTCCTTTAGTTTAATGTTTTCTAGTTGTACGAGTTGGCTCCAAGGGCCGTTTGATTCTAAATAAGTTTTCATCCGGGGCATGGCATAGACTGGAACGGCTTTAGCACCCATTACCTCTCGTCCAAGGTCCATTAGGCCCGTATAATGTCCAATATGGGCATGGGTCAAGAAAATTCCAGACAAAACGTTATCCGAATTTTGGGTAATATTTTTCAGGGCTTCGAGTTGGGTCTTAAAATCAGGAGTGGCGTCAAAAATCCAACGTTGCCCCGTACTTGGATCTACCAACGCAATGCACGAAACTGCCTGAAACTCCAATTTCTTTGCCCAAACTGCTCTACAGCAGGCTTTGTTGCAACCCGCCTGAGGATAACCGCCGTCTTGTGCAGTCCCCAATACCACCACGTAAGGCTCTTGGGCGCGTGCGGCTACTATAAATAAGAGTTGAAGAAGTAGATGTTTAATCATAGGTAGTATTTGTCAGTCGTTGTTTGTAAAATACCAATGGCCAGTAGCTAAATGTACTTCATTTTGGGGAAGTAGGGCGATTTTTTCTTTCATTTTTTGAAAAAATGAGTGATTAAGTAGGTATTTTCACTACTAGGCTACTCTTTAATAATAGGTTAGATAAATCTACTGTTAACCGACACACCAAACTATTTAATCCACATTTTGAGTTTGATTCACTTTTCTTACCAATCCTTTGGCTATGCGTAAGCTGTCTTATTCTCTTACTTTCTATTACCTGCTCTTTTTGATAGGTGTTTGTTTAGATGTTTTTGCCCAAACAAAAACCGACGTTGTGGCTCCTTTCTCTCTTGAAAACGGAGATAGAGTACTTTTTGTGGGAAATTCGTTGATAGAAAACGATGTCCAATTTGGGTATTTGGAATTAGCCCTTACGACCCGTTGGCCCAACCGAAATTTGACCTTCAGAAACATCGGTTGGTCGGGTGACAATGTGTTTGGTGACGCGAGAAGTTACGTAACAACCCCGCCCACTTCCTACGAACTTCTGATGCAACAAATTACAGAGGCTAAGCCGACGGTAGTTTTTGTAGCCTATGGGGGCATTGAAGCACAGGAAGGGGAGGAAGGATTGCCACGTTTTAAACAAGGTCTTAATCAACTCATTGATAAAATTGAAAAGTTAGGGGCTAAAACAATTCTGGTTTCTCCCATACCGCTATTTTTACCAACTTCTGAAAGTGTTTCACAGAAAAATACTGCGATAGAGACGTACAGTTCGGTGATTGAGCAAATTGCAAAAACCCGAAATAAACGTTTTATCAATGTATTTAAACCCATTTGGGAAGTGAGTAAACAGTTCGTTATTACTGAAAATGGTGTTCACCTTAATGCGATGGGTTATTATTACTTGGCTACAATTCTAGAAAAAGGGCTTGGCTATTCTGACCGAAACGAAGGTGTTATGTTGGATGTATCTAAAAATACGGTAGAAACAAGTGTCCCCACTCAACTCTTGAGTTCAACAAAAGAGGCAATAAGTTTTGTGGTAAACGAACCCTATTTACCTCTACCCGCCCCGCAAGAAGATGGAAGAACTATCATGGTTGATAATGGCCGTAAAATGAGTATCAAAGGGCTGAAGAAAGGTTTTTATACCCTAACTTCCGAAAAGCAAGTGATTGCGGTGGCTTCGGCAAAACAATGGGAAGAGGGGGTGGTTATTCGACAGGGAACATCCTTTGCCCAAGCCGAAGAGTTGAGAAAGAACATTGTTAAAAAAGAGGAGCTATTTTTTTATCAATACCGTCCCTTGAACCAAACATACATTTTGGGCTTTCGGTCGTACGAACAAGGGCGGCACAAAAAAGGACTGGAGGAGCAAAATTACCTTATTACGTGGCTAGAAGCGCAAATTGCCACCGCTAACCAACCCAAACCAGTTACGTATCAATTAACTCTTTTAAAGTAGGGTTCTGCTCGTTACTGATTATTTGTTACTGGTAATCTGTTATCAAGAGAAACAGTAAACTCAAAACCCCAAACAGTAAACCTCGATTATGCAACGTACTACAATCAATAAAACTATTTCGTTGTTGCGAAAAACCTTTCTTTTGCCTGTTGTTGTTTTAACGACGGCTTTGGTGAATCAGGATAAAAACTGGGACGTGCCAACCCCTGACATTCAAAAAGAACTCGAATCGTTCAAAATAGCCGATGGTTTTGAAGTAACCCTTTTTGCGGCAGAGCCATTGGTTGCAAAGCCCATTCAGATGAACTGGGATGCTGAGGGGCGACTATGGGTGGTAAGTAGCACAGCCTATCCTCACCTAAAAACGGGGGAACAAGCCAATGATAAAGTGTTTGTGTTGGAAGATACCGATGGTGATGGGAAAGCGGATAAGTCAACCATTTTTGCCGAAGGACTTCTTACTCCCACAGGCATTTTACCTGGGGACGGTGGCGTCTATGTGGCTAATTCAACCGAAATTCTGCACTTTTCCGATACCGATGGAGATGGCAAAGCCGATAAAAGACGTCGTATTTTGAGCGGATTCGGAACCGCCGATACGCACCATTTGATTCATACTTTTCGGTGGGGACCCGAAGGGAGCATGTATTTTAATCAATCCATTTATATCTATAGCCACGTCGAAACGCCTTCGGGGATTAAACGGCTTGAAGGGGGAGGAGTCTGGCAATTACGTCCTCAACAACTCGACCTCGATATATATGCTAAAGGGCTTATCAACCCGTGGGGCTTGCAGTTTTCGCGCTGGGGTTCGTCGTTTTTAACAGACGGAGCTGGAAATGAAGGGATTAATTACGCTTTCCCAGGAGCTACGTTTGTGACAGCACCTGGAGCTGAACGTATTTTAAGAGGACTTAACCCAGGTCAACCCAAGCACAGTGGCTTGGATATTATTTCAGGACGGCATTTGCCCGAATCGTGGGCGGGATCGTTGATTACCAATGATTTTCGTGCCAACCGTATCAATCGATTTAAGTTGGAAGAGCAAGGCAGCGGGTTTGTGTCTAAACAAGTGGAAGACCTGCTTTGGACGGAGCACGTGGCGTTTCGTCCCGTGGATATTTCGGTAGGACCCGATGGCGCTATTTACGTTGCCGACTGGTACAACCCCATTATTCAGCACGGAGAAGTTGATTTCCATGATCCGCGCCGCGACCAAGAACACGGTCGAATTTGGCGTATTGTGGCAAAGAATCGTCCGTTGGTCAAGAAACCACAACTTACCAAAGCTTCAGTGAACGAACTTTTGGAGATGCTTCGTCAACCCGAAGATTGGACGCGACTCCAAGCCAAACAAGTTCTCAAAAGTCGAGGTGCGAAAGAGGCGATTCCTGCCCTTGACCAATGGGTAAATAACTTGGATAAAAAAGACCCCAATTACGAGCATTTATTATTGGAAGCGTTGTGGACGTATCAAACATTAGATACTGTTAATGAGTCGGTGTTGTTGACGCTTCTCAAAGCCGAAAATCATAACGCCCGTGCAGCGGCGATTCGGGCATTTCAACTGTGGCATGGTAAAATAAAAGACGAGGCAGGACTTTTAGCCAACGCCGTAAAAGACACCCATCCACGCGTACGATTGGAGGCCGTAATTGCCCTACGGAAGCTGAAAACCGCAGAAACTGCTCAAAAGGTCTTGGCTGTATTGGATAACTCGATGGATGAATTTTTGGACTTTGCGCTTTGGGAAACTGTTCGTGCTTTACAACCTCAGTGGCTGTCTCGCCTCAAAACGGAGCCGAATTTTTTGGGCGACGCCAAGAAAACCTCTTTTGCATTAAAATCGGTTAACAACGCGGATGCGGTGGCACTTTTGACTCAACTGTATCAAAAGGGGCAAGTGCCAGAAGAATACCAAAAGGATGCGCTTAACTCGATAGCAAAATGGGGGCAAGTGCCTGAATTGAATACACTTTTTGAGGTTTCGGTAGAGGGTAATGTCTCGCGTGATAAACAAACAGCAGCGCGTATAGGGGCATTGGCCGAGGCAGCTCAGCAACGAAAAATACAGCCTACCAATGGATTAGGCCGCATTATGGAGTTTGTGAAGAGCGATGATGAAGTAACGGCAACAACTGCCATTCGGTTGATTGGGCTGTGGAAAATGGAAGAATTAAGCGAGCAGTTGTTGGGTTTGGTTCAACAAGGTGAAAAACCCGTCAAGAAGGCGGCATTGGTGGCTTTATCGGCAATGGGTAGTGAAAAATCGAAAAAAATGCTGCTCGACTTAACAGGGTCAAAAAACTCTCCCGAGCTTCGGGTTATGTCAGCGACGCAACTGGTGGGGCTAGATGCCAGTGAAGCGGCCAAAATTGGCACAGACTTGATGCGGACTGTTCCTGTTGAAACAGACGTAGCCGATTTGTTTAAAGCATTTTTTGCTACCAAAACGGCGACAGAGGCTTTGTCTGAAGCCATTAATACGCGCAAAATTCCTGAAAATTTTGCCAAAGCCGGGCGTCAATTGATGGGACGAAACATTCCTTGGACTCGTCGCCGTGCTGATGATGTGGTGCAGTTGGAAAAAGTGCTAGAGGCGTCTGGCGGAATGTTACCCGTTGAAAAAATGCCCCAACAACTCAATGATCGTGAAATAACGGCTTTGGCCAAAACAGTGGCCGAAACGGCTGACCCTGCACTGGGTGAAAAAGTATTTAGAAAGTCTGAACTTTTGTGCCAAACTTGCCATGCGATTGGTGGTGCTGGTGGACGAATTGGGCCTGATTTGAGCAGTTTGGGGACAAGTTCGCCCGTAGAAACCATCATTCGTTCGGTGTTGTATCCTACACTTTCTATCAAAGAAGGCTATGAGCTACAACGAATTGTGAAAAAAGATGGGAGTGAGATGATGGCTTACTTAGTGAGCAACGGAACATCCGAAGTAGTAGTGCGAGATGTGGCAGGGCAAGAAATTTCACTTGCCAAAAATCAAATCTCAACTATTGAAAAAACCGCAGGTTCGTTGATGCCCGCAGGATTAACAGCGGGGCTTGACAAGAAAGAATTTGTGGATTTGATTGGGTTTTTATCAAAAATGGGAGGACAATATCGGGTTCCTACCTCACGCTTTGTACGTCGTTGGAATACGGTAATGGGAAGCAAAGAATTGACCCGAAAAGTAGCAGATGAAGGAGGTTCGTTCGTGGCAAAAGACAAAGGAAAGGTCATAAATATGCCGATTTATAGCCGGGTATCTGGTAGCCTGCCACTCGATGAACTACCAGTGGTGGAAGGTGGTGCCGGAAAGCGTTTTAGTTTTGTCCGTTTCAATATGGAAGTCATTAACAAAGGTAACATCGAACTAGCCCTGAATTCTATCGCAGGTATCACTGCTTGGGTGGACGCTAAGCCCATTAAAATCACCTCCTCAGGTATTTCAGGCGAGTTAGCCAAAGGTATTCATTCGTTCACGATTGCCATTGACCGAAACGCCTTCAAAGAAAATAGTGTATCAGTCCAAGTGCTGGATGACCAAAATGGCGCCGCGCAGCTTCGATTGATGATGGATATGTAAATAAGGTTAGTTGAACCAAAAATACGATATTGTTGCAATGTTTTATATAAACTATAGTTTCGTACTTTTTTGAAAAACATGAATCTAAAAAGACCCATTGCCGAACTCAAAGGCGCGGGAAAAGAATACAAGACCGGTGACCAGACAATCATTGCGCTTCAAGCCACTGATTTCCATTTGTATGAAGGAGAGCTTACGTTGATTATTGGCCCTTCTGGTTCGGGAAAAACAACCCTGCTTTCGCTGCTAGGGTGTGTTATTTACCCTAGCTATGGCGATTTGTGGGTGGATGGACAGCACATTAATTCCCTTAACGCCACCAAACTAGCTCGCCTTCGACTGGAAACCATTGGATTTGTGTTCCAAAGCTTTAATCTTTTGGCTCCTCTTACGGCCGAAGAAAACGTTGAACTGCCCTTAAAATTACTTGGTTTGGACGTTAGTGAACGGAAAAAACGAGTGCAAAAAGCTCTTGAAAAGGTGGGAATGATAGAACGCCGTAAAAACTTACCAAAAGCGTTATCAGGCGGCCAACAACAGCGCATTGCCATTGCTCGGGCTCTGGTGACGAATCCCAAAATGATTTTGTGTGATGAACCTACGGCATCGCTCGACAAAGAGTCGTTGGTGGTGGTGATGAAAGAATTGCAGACGCTGGCTCGTCAAGGAAAGTCGGTTGCCGTTGTAACCCACGACCCACGCTTGCAACAGTATGCCGACCGTTCCGTAGAGGTAAAAAATGGATTAGTGATTCCCATTGAATTAACAAACGTTGCAACTTGAGTGCTTAATTATCATGGGTAAAACTCTTTCAGTCGCTCAATCATTTCTTTGGGAGCTCGTGTGGGTCGGTTGGTTGTACGACTTAGGAATAAAAGGGTTGTTTTTCCTGTATTCAGTAATATTCCTTCCTGATTACGGATTTCGTACTCAAAGATAATCCGCGCTGTTGGCAATTCTGGAATGGTTACTTTGATACTAAGTTCGTCATCGTAGCGTGCAGGTTGGTGATAACGACAATAATTGTCATAAACGGGCATCATAATTCCGCTATCTTCCATGTCGCGGTACGACATGCCAAGGCTTCGTAGAGCCTCTACTCGACCAATTTCATAAAAACGGCCATAGTTACCGTAGTAAACGTACCCCATTTGGTCGGTATCAGCATATCGAACACGCACCCCTTGGTACTCATACACAAACATAGCGAAGGTTATTTAATGTTAAGTTTGTTGAGCGCTTCTTGATAAATTTTGGCGTTCTTAAGATGGTCTTCGTAGGTGACTGCAAAGTCATGATAGCCGAGGAGTTTTCCACCTGGGTCGATTTTTACACAGAAGTACAAATAATCATGCTTTTCTGCGTTTAAAACTGCATCAATAGCCACTGTACTTGGAATATTAATTGGACCAGGAGGTAACCCTAACACACGATATGTATTGTAAGGAGAATTTAAGGAAGAATAACGACTTGTTACGCGTTTGATACTAAAATCCCGCCATGCAAAAATCACGGTGGGGTCTGCTTGAAGTGGCATACTTTCCTTGATACGATTGAGGTAAACTCCTGCAATTCGTGGCATTTCTTCGGCTCGATTGGTCTCAGCATCCACAATCGAAGCAATCACCGACACTTCTGCCTTAGAGTATCCTAGTTCCTTGGCCTTGGATACTCGCTCTGGTGTCCAAAACTTATTGTATTCATGATGCATTCGACCTAAAAACTTATCGACTTTGGTTGTCCAAAAAATCTCATAGGTATTAGGTAAAAACATGCTTACAATGTTAGTGGTATCAAATCCATATTTTTGGCAAACGTTGGGACTGTTCAAAAGTTTACCAAGTGTATCTGCCCCAAATGCGAATTTTGACCCAATACGTCTTATCAAATCTTCTTTTAAACGAATGTTGTTAAAAGTTAATCGAACTGCATCTTGGCTTCCATTGCGCAGCTTTTGGATAGCTTCGAGATTTCCCATTTTACTAGTTAAAACATAGCGGCCTGGCTTTACTTTTTCTGGGAGTTTTAGAAGTTTTGCCAAAAATAAAAATGACATCTGATCATTTAAAACGTCATTTTTTTTTAGCGAATCAAGTACCGTTTTATAGGTGGCTCCCTCAGGAATCAACAAGGGGAAGTCTTTGTCTTTTCCTTGTTGAAAATTAGGTGTTTTGGCCAGTTGCCAAAAATAAAAAGAAAATGATGTGATGAGTACCGTTACAGTAACAAACAGGCCAATTTGGAAATTACGAGACATGATAATAGATCGATTTGAACATAGGAATGAGGCTGTCAATAGAAATTCCACTGCAAAAGTACAAGTTCGCTTTGGTTTTTCTACGAAAACAGGCGCAAGTTTAGTGAACAAAACAAGAATTGAGTACCTTTGGAGTTTAAATGTAAGATTGCCTTATAACATCATAATGGACGCAAAAGAAGAATTATTACGCATTATTGACCAATTTAATTTAATCTACGAAAGCGAAGGAGCATGGCATGGGCCATCGGTAGTTGAAGTATTAAGTGATGTGTCGTGGGAAATGGCTTCCGAAAAAATCATGCCTAATACGCATTCCATTGGCGAACTTCTCTATCACATGACGACGTGGCGCATTTTTGTGATTAAACGTTTACAGGGCGATGCTGAGTATGAAGTAACAAAATCACGCGATTGGAAGACGTTCCCATTGTTTGATGAGTTTGAATGGGAAGCTCTTCAAATGGAACTTAGCTTGAGCCAAGAAGAACTTATAGCTGAACTTGAAAAACGCGAAGACGACGAGTTTTTAGAAGAAATAGTGCCAGGACGTGAGTATGACTACTACACGATGCTCCACGGAATTTTACAACATGATTTATATCATGCGGGTCAAATCTCTATTCTTAAAAAAGCGCTTGCTTATAGAGGTTTGGGCAAACAAAGCCGTACTGACGAAGACGATTATTACCGTTCAAGTGGCATTACCGACTTCAATGATTACTAAGTCGATATGTCTTAGCCGATTATGTATCCAACCCATCTTCTACAATATAACTTATTGTGTGTGCTGAGTTGGCTGTTCTTTGGCAGCATAGATACTTTTGCCCAATCGAAAGTTTCGATAGGTCTGATTGCTGTCAATGACACCCAACTATACTATGAATCTGTGGGTAAAGGCGAGGCCATTGTGTTTATTCATGGCTTCGCACTCGATAATCGACAGTGGGATGCCCAATGGCGAAAGGCGTCTAAACGGTACCGACTTATCCGATACGACGTGCGCGGGTTTGGTCAATCGGCTCGCGCCCGCGACCCCCATGACCCTACCGACGACCTCAAGGCATTATTGGATTCTTTGGGGGTCGAGCAGGCTCACCTCGTAGGGACTGGAATGGGAGCTAACATTGCCCTTCATTTCGCTGCTCGTTTTCCTCAACGTACCTTCAAAGTTATTGTAGCCAACCCCGAACTTGATGGTTTTGAATCATTCACGGCTGCGTTATCGTCAGCGCTCCATAAAGCCATCGGGATTATTTCGCAACAGGGGTGGCATGACGATCAACAAGAGCTTTGGCTACGCTCGCCTTTTACCCGCCTTTATTTGGCAGAAGACCAGGCAATTATCCGCCTCAGTGAAATGACCGCCGATTACCACGGAGACCATCTCATTAACCCACGTATTAATCCTTATTTCGGCCCACCTCACACCTCTGACTTACTCCCAACAATAAAGGCACAAGTACTAATCATCAGGGGCAGTAAAGAAGAGGAGACATTCCACCGAATGGCTACGGTAATTCAGGAGCGTATTCCGAATTGTACTACTTTTATTATAAAAAATTCAGGGCATTTATCCAACCTCGAAAAACCCACCCTTTTTACCAACATACTTCTTCACTTTTTACGATATGGAATTAGACAAGCGCCGTAGATGGACAAAAATAGCCGCAATTGGAATGGGCTTCGCTGCGCTAGTCAGCTTATTTGCAGGTCTTTTTCTGGAATGGAATCTACCTCGTATTTTGATGGTGGTTTGTTTTGGAGCGAGCTCAGCTTTGTATATGCTACAATATAGGCAACTTTTGAAAGAAGAAGAATAGTAAATTTTATCACGAGTGTAGTTAAAGTAATAAGTAAATAGACAATTTGTTCACGAAAAGGGCATAAAATCAAGACATTATACTCTTTTCGGCACTTCGACTTTGCGAGAATAATTTGCCTTATTATTTAACAACATCTAAGTTTACTTAAAAGCAAGTAATATTGATTCTTCAAAAGAAAATTTTTAGATTAATCAATGACTTTTTTGTAAAATTTCAATATTTTGTACTATGTTTTCTACGAAATGTTTAACTTTCGGCCATAAATAGTTAGGTATAAACCAACCCTTGTATGTTTCTTCACCAAGTGGCTCACTACTTACCAGAACAAGTAGTTGATAACGAACATTTTACAAAACTTAATGGGCTGTCTGATGAGTGGATAGTGCAGCGTACGGGCATACAGCTTCGACGTAAGGCAGCCTCCGCCGAAAATTCCCACAGCATGGGGGTTGAAGCTGTGAAATCACTTTTGGACAAAATTAAAGTTGATATATCGGAAATTGATTTGATCGTAGGGGCTACTTACACTGCATATGATACCATAGTTACTCTTGGCCATGCCGTGCAACATTTTATCGAAGTAGCTGATATTCCCGTAGTGACTATTTCTTCGGCTTGTTCTTCATTATTGAATGCAGTAGAAGTGGTAGAGGGATATTTTGCGATGAATAAAGCTACAAAAGCGTTGGTGATTACCTCAGAGCATAACACAGGTTATTACAACGAAACGGATACAGTATCGGGCCACTTATGGGGCGATGGAGCGGCAGCGATGCTTCTAACAAAAGAACGCATAAGTAAAGAAGATATGGAGGTAAGAGCTTTGGTCACGGCAGGGGCAGCCACGAGTGGCAAAGCGACCGAAGCTGTGGTATTACGACCCAATGAACGTGGGGTGATTATGCCGTTTGGACGGGATGTGTTTATCAATGCTTGTACCTACATGCCAAAAGCCAGTCAAACTGTCCTAGAAAAATGTGGTTTGTCCATCGAAGACGTATCTTATGTGTTACCTCACCAGGCTAATTTGCGAATTAGCCTCAATGTGATGAACACATTGGGTTTATCCGAGGATAAATTAATTTCTAATATTCAACACCTCGGAAATACGGGCTGTGCAGGTTGTGCTATTGGTTTGTCTGAGCATTGGGGCCGTTTTAAATCAGGGGAGCACATTGTTGTTACTGTTTTTGGCGGAGGTTACTCGTACGGAGCTATGTTGCTTCGGAAATAAATCCATCCGTGCAGAGGGTTTCTCCAAACCTGATTGAGTGGGAAAGCCGAGCATCGAGTTCAGAATGTCGAATTTTTGTACTGAGCGTTTTACAAACCGAAGCCTATTGATATATAAAAAATAAGGGGGCAAAAGCCCCCTTATTTTTTGTTCGCTTGAGTCGGGTTGTGAGCAACCCTCTGCACAGTACTTTGGTGCTCAATATTATTTCTTCTGTTTCCTATATTGGCAAGTCGAATTGTCTTCCTTGACATAATAAGATTTGAAATTGAGGGCTTTAGGGTCCATGCAGCCCTTTAAGTTTAGCAATTCTACTTTTCTAAATTCCACAGGGTGGCTTTCGCTTTGAAGCGAAATAGAGCCGTGGTCGAGTAGTTTTCCGCTAACAAACAGATTGGGGTCATGTCCGCTTACGTTACCACCTCCCCACTGAGGTTTATTGTACTCCAATACCTTTTCTCCGTTAGCAAAATGCTGGATAAGAGAGTCACCCAGAACTAACACCTCCGCCCGTACCCATTGGTCGCCGTTATAAGTTTGTGAGGTAGAATTGATGCAGTGTTGGGTAATCAATTTACCATCTATCACGACGTTTGTTCCAGGGGTACACAAGTTGCAGGTTGTGCGTTTTTTGCCGTCGCCGCCAAGTAATTGAACTTCGATGGACGCAGGGAAATCTTGGTCTTTACCCATCGAAGCAGCCGTTTGACCGTGAACCATGATGCCGCTGTTGCGCCACGCCCATCCTTCACCTTTGGGAGCTTGCTCGCCTACAAAACGATATTCTACGGTTATACGATAGTGAGAAAAATCGCCTTTGTAGAAAATATGACCGTATTTGCGTTTAAAATCATCATATTGATCATAGCGAACAACCATCTTTCCATCTTCTATCCGAAACGTTTGTCCAAAGTTATCATTAAGTTCGTTCCCACGGATTTTAATGTCCCACCCGTCAAGGTTCTTACCGTTGAAAAGTTGCTGCCATTCTTGTTTATCTGCTTTTTTTTGTCCAAAAACAGAAGTCACACACAGGCTCAAAAAGATAATTACTGCGTATTTCATAGAAAAAGTAGTTTGAAAGTTTGATTACTTTTGTTGTGATAAAAACGCTAACAAAGAGGCAAACTCCTCGTAAGAGAGGGCATTCACCAAGCCCGAAGGCATCATCGAGGTTTCCATTTCCTTGCGACTAACGATGTCGGTGGTTTTGATGGTATAAACTTGGCCTGTAATGTCTCTCAAAACGACGCGGGCCGAAGATTCTTCGGTGATGAATCCTAAGTAAACTTTGTTACGTTTAGCAGTGATGGTTACTGAAGCAAAACCTTGAGAAATCGACGCATTTGGCTTTAAGATGGACTCAGCAATCTGCTCACGGTTCATAATTGATCCAATTTGCCCCATAAACGGCCCCTTCATGGGTTCAGTTTTTGACAAGCTGTGGCAGGCGATGCAGCCTTGCTGCGTAAATAGTGTTTTACCCAGCCCTGCATCTCCTTGGATTTTGGCCATGGCAAGCATCACGTCTTCAATCGAAGCCTCACCCACTTGGCCTTTCTTGTTACGAATTTTTTCTAAATCAATCTTTACTTCTTCCTTCACTGCGGCGACTTCTTCTACCCCAAACTCAGGTATTTCCATACGATGACGGCTGTTGAGTTCTACAAAGAAAGGCTTGTCGTTGAGTTTTTTTGATTCTTCCACCAGAAAATCCTTAATGCTCGATGATGCTTCCCACATAATACCTTTGTAGTAAGGGCCGTGCGTGTCGGGGCGAGTGCTCCACCACCATGAACCGTCGTAATCAGCTTCTTTTTTGTACAAACGTGAAAGGGTAACAATGATTTGCTTTTTGAGTACGGCGTCGTTTGATTGTTGGTAGGCAGTAATTAATCCTGAAACTGCTTTGGGGTTGTGCATGTAGCGAAGAGCCCAAAGCGCAAGGGTGGAGTTTTCAGTGCGAATGGCCTTCACACAAGCATCAACGGCGTTGAGAGTAATCAACGAACGCACCGCCACGTGAGGTAAAATAATCGCCGAGTTAGGAGTAGCATGTGGCCCTTCTGTTCCCATTGCTGGAGCAGCAAAACTTGAAGGTACTGGGGTTTTAAGAAGCGCTTGAGCAGCTTCCATTTTTCCAAGACGTCCAAGACCTATGGTTGCTGCTAGTCGAACGCGTGGTGAAGCATCGTTAAGTGCTTGAAGAAATGCTTCACTTGGAACGTTTGAACTGTATATTTTACGGTCGGCCAAAGCGCGGAGGGCATATTCGCGCATGGCTATATCTGACGTCAATTTGATTAAATTTTCATTGGCATTGACACCTGCTGCCTGTGAGTAAGTGTACATGGCAGCAATGCGTACTACCAATGGAAGTTTAGCATTTATTACCAACGCCCAAACAGGTTTTACAATCTTGTCGGCGGGGCGAGTGAGAAGTTCTTGCTGAGCGGCTAGACGAGCGACTCCGCTTCCAGATTTAAGAAGGTCGACTAATTTAGAGTTCGATAACTCGTGAGGGTTTTTGAATGATTTATATGTCCATTGTTTTGGAGTAGCTCTTACAACAAACCCCTTTTTAGGGTTTCCTGAATAACCCGCTCCGTCCCAAGCAGAAAGGTAAGCACGACCTGAAGCGTCTACGTCTACGTCAGTGATTTGGGCTAATTTTACAAAACTTTCTTCTTTTTGGGTAAAGCTTGGGCCATCAGGAGTCACACGGTGAATATACAATTGACTACGACCCCAATCGGCCATCATAGGTACTTGGTTGTATTGGGCAGGCCATGTGTCATCGTCCATGAACAAAGCTCCCGTTCCAGAGCCTCCACCTACGTCGATAAGCGCAGGGATGATTTCGTCGGTAAAGTGCTTGAATAACACAGGGTAACCGTATTCTCCAGATTGGATTTGGTTACTGAACCGAACGTTCCAGCCGCCGCCATCATTGGTATTTCCACGGGCAAAAATATTCATGTAGGGGTCAATAGCCACGTCATAAATGTTTCGAAGGCCGTGGGTATACACTTCCATTTCGGTGCCATCGGGGCGAACGCGTACTACTCCACCTCCAAGCATAGTCATTTTTTTGCCACTGCGGTCAGTGGCATTGTGGAAGCCGAAGTCGCCAACGGCAATGTATATCCAGCCGTCGATACCCATCCGAATACCGTTGGTGGCGTGGTCGGTTCCGCGACTTTGTAAAAATTTAGGCGAACTAATGTGTTGAATCAACGGGCTCGAAGGGCCGTCAGCCACTCCGTCGTGGTTTTTATCTTCAAAAACTACCAGGTCCATACCCGAAGCGATACCCGTTTCCTTTGAAAAAACGGTATGTAAAACATAAACTTTATCGCCCATTGAAATAATGCCCCGAGGGTTGTCAACTACGGCATAAATGGTGTGGGAGTCCACTTTGCCATCGTTGTTGGAATCTACCAAACGAATGATGCGGCCATTGCCTGGTTTTTTTCCTAACGAACCAATCATATCGACCCCTACATAGACTTCGCCAGTAGGCGCCACTGCCAGACAAGCTGGGCTAGGGGTAAGATCGGCTCCTGCAAAGTGGCTGATGGCCAGTTCGGCAGGCCAACTACTTGCATTAGGAAGTGAATCAGCAGGTGTGACGGTAAAGTTTGTGAACGTGTTGGAGTTTTGGTTCCAAAAAGAGGTAAAATTGAAAAGAACAAAGAGAATGACGGATAACGTCGCGAAGTAAATCTTAGACATTGTGGGTGTAAATTAGAAATGGATAAAATACAAAAAGGCGCAAACTATGTCTTTTTTACTTTAAGCATGACCGTGAAGGCTCCTGGAATGGTTCTATTGAGACCAATAGTTGAAAAGCGGAGCTTCTTTTGGGTCATCTCAGCAAACAGAGGCTCAAGTCAATGCAGCTTGTCTACATCAATTTACTAAATTACGAATGCCTAAGGCGTTTAAATACCAACCAACAGAGCCATATAATAAAGCTCTTTTTAAGTAAAAAATCCACTCAACTTGGAGTAGATTTTTTGAAAAAGTAATTTCCATTTGCCTAGTGTGCCAAAACCAACTCCAAGCTTTTCATTACAACCTCGCCCATGCTTCGACACTGCAAAAAGCTGTTGTTTCGATAGTGTTGGGCGAGTTCTGTTTTAAGCTGGTTTAGGTTATTGGGAAGGCAGATTTGGTCTTCCACCATCACGTGCATTAAGTCCTGAATCCGTGAACGTTCCACACGAATCCTACCCGCAATCAACGAACGCTCTTCTCGCTGGTATTGAAGCACACTTTCGTTGGTCAGGCATTTCATTCCTAACTCAATAATGGCGTTGTTTTGCTTAAAATACTGTGGCAAATATACCGCTTTCTTACCTTCATACGACTGTTGGTCGAAGTCGATGGAGCGAATACGGTAGTAAATTTCTTCAAAGTCGGGTGTAATGTCCACCACAAAATTGCTGGAGTGCATATCGCCCAACAACCGCACAAAGCAGCGTTCGTTGAACTTGACAAATTCTTTGCAAAAACGAATGGCGTTGAGATTGGGTTCGTTGAGGTAGTTTTTGATAAACATATCCCCAGGAATCCCCGCAATGTGCTCCTCCACCAATGTGTCGCCACTAGTCATGTAACTGATTCGGTTGGGCGAGAGGATGTGCTCTAATTCAAGCCCATAAATCCGCGACGCGTCGGCGTTTTTGAGGTAAAAATAATCGAAGTTATCGTTTACTTTATTGACAATCCGTACCCGAAAGGGGCGAGAATTGCCGTATGAACACACATCCACACGGTCGACGTACAGGTGCTTCATCACCGACAAATCGCCGTCGGCACGTAGATCGGCATAAATGGTTTTGAGGGCGTCGTAAATTTCGTCAATTTCGATGTAGGAGTAAAAAACCGTTTCCCAAAGTGTGTCAGTCCCTTTTTTGTCGTAAAGCGGGATAGCGTTTTCGTAACGTAGTAAGTAACTATAATCAATCGGCAACGCCACTTCTCGGTTGTAACTTTCGAGGTAGTTGCGAAGTTGTTTATTGATTTTAAACGGTTTTTTTTTGTTGGCAATGAAGGCCATATCGATTGAGGAAGGGATTAGGTTCGCGACAGCGTGTAAGGTCGCTGTGCGTCTAATTTAAGAAAAATAAACAAAAGTATAGTAAACGACCATGTCGAAGAACCCCCATAACTAAAAAACGGTAGCGGGATGCCAATTACCACCATGAGGCCGATGGTCATGCCGATATTGACCAAAAAGTGGAAGAATAAAATACCTGCCACACAATACCCGTATGCCCTTGCAAAGCGAGTTCGCTGTCGTTCGGCCAAGAAAACAACCCTCGACATGAGTCCCAGTAAGAGAAGAACTACGGCGGCGCTTCCCACAAAACCGTGTTCTTCGCCTATGGTACAAAAAATAAAGTCGGAGTGTTGTTCAGGGACAAAATTGAATTTAGTTTGGGTGCCGTCCAGAAACCCTTTTCCCCAAAGCCGCCCCGAACCAATTGCAATTTTGGATTGAGTGACGTTCCAGCCAATGCCTGTGGGGTCAAGTTTTGGGTCAACGAGCACTTTGATACGGTTTCGGTGGTGAGTTTGAAGCACGTTATTGACCAAAAATTCAACGCTGGTCGTAAAAAACATCATTAGACCAAAAATTACGACGAGGTTGATTGCCGTTTTTTTGTTGCGGTCGTACCGAGGAATGATGAAGTAATACACTAAAAGCCCAAACAACGCCAGCCCAATCGAAATGTACAAGGGCGAAAAAAACAACGATAAAATGAACAACACAACGGATACCAAGACAATGGAAGGGTAGATGCCTGGTAGTCCTTCTCGGTAAAGTACGATAAGGAACGATACAAACACCAGCGCACAACCCACCTCTTTGGAAGCTACAATAAGCACCATCGGGAGTAAAATGATGGCAGTCGTCGAGGCAATGTCTTTCCAGCGGCTTAGGTTAATGTGAGGCTGGGTGATAAATTGAGAAAGCATTAGAGCCGTTCCTGTTTTGGCAAATTCGGCGGGTTGGAGTGAGAAGGAGCCAAATTTAATCCACGACTTTGACCCTTTGATGTCGGTCGCAACGACCAAAACCACTAATAACAGCACAATACATGCTCCATAAATGAAAGGCGCAAAGACCTCCCAAAACTTATGGTCGATGACCAAAATGGCAATGATGATAAGCACTGACGTGCCGATAAACATAAACTGCCGCCCCGCACTGTTAGAAAGGTCAAAAAGTTTGGTTTGTTCTTCGGGGTCATATACTGAGGCATAGACATTGAACAGACCCATGGAAACACAAGTGGCGTAAATTAACACCGATAGCCAATCGATATTTTGGGTTATACTACGTTCGTTACGAGAATACATATATGCTGATCAAAAGTAATGGTAAAATGGAGGATTCGGCGACAATTAGGGCGCAGGTACTGGACTAGGTTTGCGGTTGGCCTGATTCACAAGAATTTCATCTGGTTTCTTGGAAGCAGGTGCGCCATTTTTAGGCTTTGGTTGTTGCGACCTCGGCAAAATCACGTTTTGTAAGAAATTTTTATTCATCCACTCCGCTTCGTAGGCTTTGCGGTCTACATGTCCTTTGAGGTATCGTTCGATGACCAAAGAGGCGACAGGAGCCGCTGCAAATCCACCAAATCCTGCGTTTTCTACAAATACCGCAATGGCGATTTTAGGGTTGTCTTTGGGTGCAAAAGCGATAAAAATGGAGTGGTCTTTCCCTTTTTTGTTCTGCGATGTACCCGTTTTGCCGCACATTTGGATGCCTGGAATGGCGGCCCCCCGTGCTACAGTTCCTCGTACAACGGCCATTTCCATGCCATTGATGACGGGTTCAAAATAGTACCGAGCTACGCCTGTCTCGTGTTTTTCGTTATATTCAGGAAGGGGATTGTTGTTTTTGCCTACTCCTTTGACCAAATGCGGGATTTTGAACCAGCCTCTGTTGGCAATCGTAGCGGCCAAATTAGCCAGTTTGAGCGGCGTAATGAGTAATTCACCTTCTCCGATACTCAACGAGTAAATTTGCCCAAAACGCCATTGGTTTTTGCCTATGCGTTTGTCGTAGTACTCTACGCTCGGAAGTACTCCTTTGGCTTCGCTCGGAAGGTCAACGCCTAGTTTTTGCCCAAATCCAAATTTCTCGGTGTATTCGTGCCATTTTTTGAGACCAATGGACGAAGCTTTGAAAGCGTTTTTTTCGGTATTGGCGTAAATCATCCGACGGAAAACGTGGTAAAAATATGGGTTACACGACCATTGAATGGCGCTGTGTACCCCCGAAAGTCCTCCATGACCGTGGCATTTCATAGGGGCTCCCGCGTGGCTAAACACGCTTCCAGGACTAATGACGCCCTCTTGCATGGCCACCAACGCCTGCACGGTTTTGAATGTAGACCCTGGACGGTAGCTTCCCATCACGGCACGGTTGTAAAGTGGGCGGTAGGGGTTTTTTTGAAGGACGGAGTAATTTTTTGAAAACTCGCGGGTAGCAAACAACGCAGGGTCGTAGCTAGGGGCTGACGTGATGGCAATGACCTCGCCCGAAGAAGGCTCAATAGCAACGACCGCGCCTGCTTTGTGCTGCATCAAACTATCGATGTACTGCTGCAAGTCCAAGTCAATACTAGTATATAAGTTTTGACCTGCCATGGCCACGGTATCCATTTCGCCGTTTTTCCACGAGCCCTTGTCAACTCCATTGACGTCTTGCATGACATAACGTACCCCACGACGTCCGCGCAGGTGTTCTTCGTAAAATTTCTCCAAACCACTTTGCCCCACCAAATCGCCCTGACGATAGTAAGGGTATTCTTGGTTTTCAAGTTGTTTTTTGGAGATTTCGCTCACATATCCAAGGGCGTGTGCTAGGGTTGGAGCGGAGTAGGTCCGTATCGAACTTTTCTGGTAGTCAAAGCCGGAGTAATCGACCAGTGCATCTTGAATTCGGGCAAATTCCTGCTTGGAAAGCTGGCGTAAAAACAAGGACGGTTTGCGGTACGAAAACGCACGGGCGGCTTGCATCAAGCTGTCGAATTTGGGGCGAGTAATGTGCAATAGGTTACAAAGCGCAAGCGTGTCGGATACTCTTAATTTGTTAGGAGTAACATACAAGTCGTACACTAATGTGTTGTAAACGATGAGTTTTCCGTTACGGTCATAGATTTGACCCCGCATGGGCACATCAGGAATGGTGCGAATGGAGTTACTTGCCGTTTCATATGTGTTGTCAAGAACTTGAAGGTAAAGTAGTCGAATCAGAAAAATCACCCCAACCATCACAAACAACCCGTAAACATAAAATTTTCTATTCTCAGACATCTATTCTTGTGGTTTTTAACGAATCGTACTCGTACTAGTTTGTGGAAAGCGCAGCGACGACTACTTTACAAAGTTCGTAGGTTTTAAACGATTTACAAGAAATTTTGAGAAGATATTACCTAAAAAAAGAAGGTGTGAAGCTTTCTTTTTTAGGTTTACCAACCGGCTCCTTTTACCTTGGTTTTGATGCGGCAGAGGTACATATCAGCGGTAATGTATAATGTGGAGCCGTCGTCACCCCAGCCGCAGTTGGCGGTGGCTTCGCCCGTGTCGATTCGACCCAATAATTGTCCCGTGGGGGTCAAAAGAAGCACACCACCTGGTCCCGTACACCAGAGGTTGCCGAGTTGGTCGGTTTTGAGCCCGTCTGGGAGGCCTGCTAAGCCTTGCTTGACCATCGGTGTGGCGTCATAAAGCACCTTCCCTGCTCCTATCGAACCATCAGCAAGTACGGGAAAGGCCATGACGATGGCTTTATCGGGGTCCGATTGGGCGACGTACAGCGTTTTTTCGTCAGGTGAGAATGCCAAGCCGTTGGGGCGGGTCATTTCTTTGGTGAGTAATGTCACTTTGCCATCGTTGCCCACGCGGTACACCCCGAACCAGTCGATTTCGCGGGTGGGGTCGTTGTGTTTGAGGGGCATTCCGTAAGGTGGATCGGTGAAATAATAGGCCCCGCTCGAATGCTGCACTACGTCGTTGGGACTGTTGAAGCGTTTTCCCTGAAAATTATCGGTTACTGTTCGTTTACCTGCGTTGGACAACGGCATGGCCGAAATCCGACGGTCGCCGTGTTCGGCGGAGATAAGGCGTCCTTGCTGGTCGATGGTGAGCCCGTTGCTGCCAGGCTCGTCGCCGTAAGTGCCTGCCCCCGTAAAACCCGAAGGCTTCAAAAAAGTAGTAAGTCCTTCTTTGGCGCTCCATTTAAAAATGGTGTTGGCGGGTACGTCCGAAAACAGTAAACAGTTTTGGGACTTGACCCACACGGGTCCCTCGGCCCACGTGAAACCCGATGCCAGCACTTCGATTTTGGCATCGGGGGCGACTAGGGCATCGAGCTGTGGGTTGTTGCGGACGATTTTACCAAGGGAAGGATAGCTTGACTGCGCTAGAAGTTGGGGGCTGGCAAAAACCAGGGCCGCCACCGCCCATTTTTGAAAGAAAGTCATGGTTGATAGGTTTAGTGTATCCATACTTAGAAAAGCAAAAGAACGACTGAATTTAATGGTGAAGAGGGGTAGTTAGGAGACGAGATGTCGCATAACAATCCGTAACAAGCTTTATAACCAGCTAGCTCCGATTGGACATCTTATTCACGTCAAGGTTAGTATAAAGGCAAATCCAAAATAAGCAATAAAGCTAACAAACAATGTAGCCGGCTGGGGTACTTATAACCTGACCCCACCCGATACATTTACTCAAACACCCAACCTATATATACAATGCGACCGATAGCCGCTGCTCCATATACTTGTACCGCGTTGGTATTTAGTACATTAGTGCCCCCAAGGCGAAGTGTGCTTTTGATTTTTGGTAAACGGTAATTAACTTGTCCGTCCAACGTTCCAAAAGCTTGGATGTAACCTTCATCAACGGGCATAAAATAGGTGTACCCGCTAGTGTGGCGGTAGTTAAACGCGTACGAAAGGTTTTTTAAAGGCTCTCCTTGTACTCCTACGTTGAGTTTATGGGTAGGGGTATTGAACCCTAAAATCAAGCCTGGGACATCGCTTTCGTTGATATTCGACCAAGTATAGTTGGTATTGAAATTCAATTTTTTGGAGAAAAAATACTCAAGACTTACCATGGTTCCCTGCGTATGTACTTCTCGGTCGGCATTGGTCCAAGTTTGCATCAAACGCCCACGCGTACGGTCGGTGGTTGGTTTGGCAAAATCACCTGTGGCTGATGGCAATGGCGCGCCCGTTGGGGAAAGTCCATCCTCGCGACCATAAAAACGGAGGGTTCCAATAAAATTGTTATAAACCGAACGATAATAACTTGCATCCACGTATAAACCTTTGGTAATCTGGCTTTTGTAGCCAATTTCCCAAGTGTTCATTTGTTCAGGGGCAATTTTGTTAATCGTGATAGGTTTCAAGAAATCAGGATTGACTTGGCCATTGGGTAAGGCCGAAACGGCATTTAATCCCTGGTAGCCGTTTGTGACATTGCCCGCTACTAATAACGTACCAAAATCAAGGTAAATAAACTGGTCTAACTGAGCAGGTTGGCGAAATGCTTGAGCGTAGTTGACGCGGAAGTTATGTTGACGGTTGTCACCCAGCGAAAGTACAGCAGAAAGACGCGGAGAAAAACGACTACCAAAATTGCGGAATTGGTCAAAACGTCCTGCTGCTGCAAGTTTAAAACGGTCTTTCCAAAGGCTGTATCGAAGCTGTCCGTAGGCACCTCCGTCCCAGTTTACGATGCGGTCGCGGTACTGTACCTCGTTAGTGTTGGCTGCAATAGGCGAACTTGGGCCGTCCGAGAACAACGTACCTGACGATTGCAACAAATGGGTGCGGTACGATGCCCCCACCATGGCGTTGAGTTTGCCGATATTCCATTCGCGTTGGCCGTTAATATCCCAAAAACGAGCGGTGTTGGCAAAAGCTGCCCCGCGTACTGTCTTGGTTCCGTTGATATCAATTAAACCAATTCCTGCGACAATCTGCTCACGAAGTTGCTGAAAAAGTGGACTATTCACAGGAAGCTGAACGCCAGAAGCAAGCTGAGTTGCCAAGGCTTGCGCGGCTTCGATGCTTTGATTTCCCGTAATTGATTGAGGAAGAACGTAAGGAGTTGGCGTTCCTCCTGTGGTATTTGGCGTAAAAGCATTTAAGGATGTGCCTGCTGCTAGGCCACCGCTACGTGCAGCGGTAAAGACCTGGTTCCAAACCGAAAAATAGTTTTGAGCAAAAGTGGGATAACGTGAGCCGTTGGGTTGGTTGCCTGCGGCCATGGGAGCGTTCATCAAACCGCTGGCCAACGAACTCAAATCGTAGGCTTTGCCGCCGTAATCGAATACGGTATAAGCCCGCAAAAACCATTTGCTGGTTTTAAGTTCTACGCGATGCACGTCGTACTTCATACCGCGTTGGGCGTAGCGGCTGGTGCTTTGGAAAATACCGTTGCTCACCGACAGGCGGTATTCATAGACCGCGCGGAGTTTGGGAGTAATTTGCCAATGGAACGAAGGATTGAGGCGGTAATTTCCAGCTTTGTAATTGCCCTTATTGAACAATTTAAACGGATTTGCCGACGACTCAGGCCAATTGGCCATTTCGGCTTCAGTATAGCCTAGTGTGTAAATGCGGTAATTTTGGTTGTTATTGAAGGTCGTGAGCGCGGGCGAAGTTACGGTGCTACCGACGTCGCCGTAGCGATTGATGGCGTTCCAGCCTGTATTGCTTCCTTCCGCGTTGTTCAGAGGGTCTGAGCCTGCCAAGCCACCTGAGGTGACGCGTTTGATGGCGGCGTTGTTAGAAGCCAAAAATTCGTCACCTTCGAAGTAGTTGGCGCTGATTTTAAACGCAAAACGGTCGCCAAATACTTTGGCGTAGCGAAGTTGGCCGTCAATCATGCTGCGATTTCCTCCACGCAACGAGGCCGAAAGCCCTTGGTATTTGAAAGGGTCTTTGGAGTGCATAAGTAAAACGCCATTGAAGGCATTGGAGCCGTACAAAGCAGAATTGGCACCAAATACCACGTCTACACTTTCCATGTCTAATTCTGAAACGCCTACCCAGTTTCCGTAATAAAGCGAAGCCGTTGGCGAAACCACATCGACGTAGTCGGCGAGTTGTACGACGCGTTCGGCTTTGGAACTGTTGAAACCACGGGTACTAAAACTGGTGATTAGCCAACTCGATTGGCTTACATCTATGCCTTTGAGGCGGGCGAGTGAAGAAATAAATTCGGTAGATGGTAGTCGCTTGAGTTGATTTTCGGTGAGGCGTTCGACCGAAACGGGTGTTTCCATAAGTGGCTCGGCAGTGCGGGAGGCCGAGACTATTACCTCTTTCAAATAAAGGGTGTCTAATTCGAGGTTTTTTTTCTTAGTGGGGACTTGCGCAAACGAAAATTTAATGGCACTTAAACTTAGTAAAATGAGCCTAAAAATTTGTTTCATTGTTCGTTTTTAGTGGTACAGTTTGCCGCAAACTTAGAGACAAACCATTAGGAATGGGCACAAATTCTTAAAAAATCTCCTTGTTTTTTTCATTTCACCCTCTATGGGGGAGAAGATTGGGGTGGTTTTAATGGACCTGATTTGATTCAATAAAATTTTTGATTAATACAAGATGAATTTATAAAAAAACAAATAAATGAATCTAAAAAATGATATATATGTTGTATTTTACAAAGTTCAGCTTTAGCTTTGTTAAGCTCTATTTTACCAAAAATTTACACATCAGTTTAGAATGGAAACCAAGATAGACCACCACCTCGCCGTGCCTGTGGGTGTGACGCTCGACCGTTACATCATGCACAACCAAAACTCTTTCGCTTTTGCTACGGGGGAGCTTTCCCAACTTCTTCGGGACATTGCTTTGGCAGGAAAAATTATTAACCGTGAAATCAACCGTGCGGGACTTATTGACATTACGGGTGGCTTCGGGACGAACAACGTCCAAGGGGAAGCCCAACAGAAGCTCGATGTTGTAGCTAACATTCGTTTTATCCGCGCTCTCATCAATGGCGGGGAAGTATGTGCTATTATTTCGGAAGAAGACGATGACATTATTTACACGGGAAACAATAACGCCAAATATGTAGTGGCTATGGACCCGCTTGATGGTTCATCAAATATCGATGTCAACGTCTCTATCGGTACTATTTTCTCGATTTATCGCCGCATAACGCCTTTGGGAACGCAACCTTCTATGGAAGATTTTATGCAAGGGGGCGAAGAACAAGTGGCGGCAGGGTATATTTTGTACGGTTCGTCCACAATTTTGGTGTACACAACGGGTAACGGTGTTGCAGGTTTTACGTACGACGCGTCGTTGGGGGAATTCATTTTGTCGCACCAAAACATCAAAAGTCCTAAAGACGGTAAAATTTTTTCGTACAACGAAGGGAATTTCAATCAGTACGCTGAACCAATTAAAACCTACATCGACCACTGCCGTGACCGCGGTTATTCGTCTCGCTATATAGGTTCGTTAGTGGCTGATTTTCACCGAAATTTACTCAAAGGGGGCGTGTATTTGTACCCACCGACCTACAAAGACGCTAACGGAAAGCTCCGTCTTTTATATGAATGTTATCCATTAGCCATGATTGCCGAACAAGCAGGTGCTAAAGCCTCGGATGGAACACAGCGAATTTTAGATATAAAACCAGAATCACTTCACCAACGTGTTCCGCTGTACATCGGTGCTGAAACAATGGTAAAGGAGTTGTTAGGGCTATTGAAATAGGTCAATTTAGAAACAATTCATCTACTAGCAACAAGCCGGTTCGGCCTTTGCTACCGTGCCAATCAGGGATTTTTTGCAGGGGCTTTGCAATGATTTTTAAGTAAGATACCTGCTGAGGTTTGATGTTGCATGTGACTGTTTCTAGCGAGTGGGCTCTCATCTTGGTTGGCATTGTAGGCTTCAATTTACCAATGATTTTCAGTTGAGAGGGGCTATTTCCGCCCCACACTTCAACTGATTCAGGTGGAAAAATGCCCGTTTCGGTTTCTTCCATTATTCGTAAAGCCACCGACGAAAGCAAAACAGGCTTTTTAAACTCCGAATAAATAGCCAAATCGTTGTTCCGAACCCCCGTCCAATTGTTGGCCCAAGCGGGGCTGTTGGCGTTAAATGTCCCCAAAATTCTGTCAAAATAAGACTTCGCACCCGCTGCTTGGTGGACTCGGTTGAGGGGAAGTAATAAGCTGATGCTGTCGGGTTGGTAGGTATTTTTGTAAAAATCAAAAACGACTTCATCGCTGCCAAACCAGCCTTTTTTAAACGCTTTAGCGCGGATTTTTGTACTATTTTTTAACACCATTTGATTGGTAAAAAGCGGCGAATGAAGGCTATCGGGAGCCGTTCCGTCGGTGGTGTAACGGATTTCTACACCTCGGATGGGGTGGTGGAGCTTCACCGAAAGTTCCTGATTAAATACCATTGAGCTGTTTTTGACTTGCGGAGTGTTCAACTTGATGGGGTTGCTACCATCGTCTTTAAAACCAGCGATAAACGCTACGTTTTTGTACGTTTTCTGTAATTTTTGTATGTCTATGGGAGTTAAGCCTGTATTCCATACCGACATACTTTTGAGGTTTGTTAGCTTTCCAATCGACGCCTGAAGTTCTGCCAACGTAATTTTAGTGCCTGAGATATTTAAGGTTTTAAGCTGCTTTAAACCAGTGAGTTCTAAAAGCCCTTTTCCTGTGATGTCAGTAAAATTTAAGTCTAACTTTTGCAAATTTTCAAACTGAGTTACTGCTTTTAGGTCACCATCTTTGACAGGCAATTTGTTCAGATTGAGAGAAACCACTTGGGTTTTAAGCTCGCTCAATTCCTGAATTTTTTCGGGCGAATAGGCGGCTTTGTTGTATAAATTGACCGATAGTGCGGGCGACAAAAGCGACAGCGGCGCAATGGTACGGTCGTTGTTACTCAATTTTTTGATGGTTTCTTCGTCAGCAGCGTCGAAATCGAAGTTATCTTGTGGGGACTCGGTGGTTTGAAAGAAGTTTGCCGCTACCAAGCGCAACGAATCCCGCGCGGGAAGGTCGATTACTTTTTTGTTAAACATGGCATTCGATTTTATCCAAAGTGCCAACAAAAGTTGTTCCGAATCGGTCAACTGGGCTTTGCCCACGGGCGGCATGTGCTTTTTGTCATCGTTGGGTAAATGAATGCGCTGGAGCAACAAACTTATCTCAGGTTTACCCGCGACAAATAACTTTCCCGATTTACCGCCTTTCAACAAAGCAGCTTCGTTGACCAGCGATAACTCACCTTTCAATTTTTCAGGATTATGGCAACTCACGCATTTTTGTTCCAAAATTGGTCGAATAACGTGGTTAAATACCAAGGCTTTGTCCAACGGTACACTTTCGTTGCGCGTGAGTGGTTCTGAAACAAAGTTTTCGCCGTGGGTGAGGGTCGCGCCGTAATGTCCACCCAACAACAGCGCAATAGCCACCATTGCCGCACCGATGCGGGCGAGGGTAGGGGTGTACCAGGGTGCTTTACGGAAAAAATAAATAGCCGTTCCTGCCCACAATGTGGCTATTCCCAGCCATTTATGCGTGGCAAGCGTGTTTCCTGCGTATCCATCTTCTTTGGCCAAAAACAGTCCCATAACCACGGTGATTGCAGCGGTAAACGTGCCTGCTAACCAAAACGAAGACAGAAATTTTTCGTAAAAACTATTGGCGGAGTTTTCGGGTTTAAACCGAAACACTTCCATTCCAAGCGCCAACAACAGTAAGACAATCGGAAAGTGCAAAAGCAGCGGGTGCATTCGCCCAATGGGCTGAATCCAGAGCGGAACTACCCAACGGTTTTCAAAAATCAGCAAGAATAAAATGAAAATATTTGCAACAATCAATAATTGCTCTGCTATGCTTTTGACCTTATTGCCCATGCTACTTGTGTAAAAATGCTTGAATGATTAGCTGATAATGTCGCGTACTACTTTGCCTGCCACGTCGGTAAGGCGGTAGCGGCGACCCAGATGTTTGAAGGTCAGTTGTTCGTGATTGAGGCCAAGAAGGTGCAGCACCGTGGCGTGAAAATCGTGTACGTGAACTGGATTGCGGCTGATGTTGTATCCCAACTCGTCGGTTTCTCCATAAACGGTGCCAGGCTTGATGCCTCCTCCTGCCATCCAAATACTAAAGCAACGAGGGTGGTGGTCGCGGCCATAATTGTCAGCTGTCAGTTTGCCTTGGCTGTAGCTTGTGCGGCCAAACTCGCCGCCCCAAATGACCAAGGTTTCGTCGAGTAGCCCCCGCTGTTTAAGGTCGGTTACCAATGCCGCGGAGGCTTGGTCCACGTCTTTAGCTTGGCTCGTAATTTCAAAAGGAAGATTGCCGTGTTGGTCCCAGCCTTGGTGGTATAATTGCACAAAACGAACACCGTTTTCGGATAATTTTCTGGCTAATAGGCAATTGGCCGCATACGTACCTGGGACCAAACAATCGGGGCCATAAAGTTTGACCACATCGTCGGGTTCTTTCGACACGTCCATTACTTCGGGAACGGCCGTTTGCATCCGATACGCCATCTCGTATTGTTTGATTTTAGCGGCGATTTCGGGGTCGCCAAACTCCTTGTAAGACAGGTCGTTGAGCGATGCTAAGTTATCTAGCATATCCCGACGTTCTTCGCGGTTCATGCCTTCAGGGTCGCGCAAGTACAAAACAGGGTCTTCGCCTTTGCTAAATTGAACTCCTTGGTGAATAGAATCCAAAAAGCCGTTGGTCCAAAGTTTGGAATAGACCCCTTGTCCGTTGCCAATGCCGCGGGAGAGCAACACCGCAAAATCGGGTAAGTTTTTGTTTTCGTTCCCCAGCCCATAACTCAGCCACGCCCCCATACTCGGGCGGTTTCCTTGCTGTGAGCCTGTCTGTAAAAAGGTCAGGGCAGGGTCATGGTTGATGGCTTCAGTGTACATCGAGCGCACGATACAAAGGTCATCGACGATTTTGGAAGTATAAGGCAATAAGTCACTTATCCAAGCTCCCGATTGGCCGTATTGCTTAAAATTAGTGAATGAGCCTGCCAACGGGAACGAAGCTTGGTTGGCCGTCATCCCCGTCAGTCGCTGCATCCCTCGTACCGATGGCGGTAATTCTTGCCCCACCATTTCGCGCAGTTTGGGCTTGTAATCAAACGTTTCCATTTGGGAAGGAGCTCCGTTTTGAAACAAATAAATGACGCGCTTGGCTTTGGGCGCAAAGTGAGGAATGCCTGGAACAAAATTTGCCCCGTCTTGGTCACCGCCGTTTAATAGATTTGGAATCATCAACGAACCTAGCGCCACGCTCCCTAGTCCCAAACTCATGGTGGACAAGAAGCGGCGGCGATTGAAGGTCAGGCCGTGTTCAAGGATTTCTTTGTCAATTTTGCTCATGTATCTCAAAAGATAAATTCAACCACATTACTCAATTACTTTCTTTACCCGCAGAAATCGCGGATTTAAAAAACCACAGACTGGCGCTGAATACTCGCTCTGCGAAAATATGCATTTTAAATCTGCGCTTTCAGCGCGGTCACAAAGGGTATCTACGTCTTCATCAAAGTTTCTTCCAAATTATAAATGGTATTCACAATCCGCATCAACGCCGCCAATTGCACTTTATCCATCTGCTCAGGAATAGGATACTCACCAACCGAGAGCACTTTTTCCGCTCGTGTCGGGTTGAGTTTTTTAAGCTCTTTTTGGTAATAACTTTCTAAGATTTCGACTTCCTGCTCATTAGGTTTTCGACACACTATGAGGCGGAATGCTTTAGTGATTTTCTCTTTAGTTACTGATTTTTCTTCAAGAAGCTTGGCCGCCAATACCCTTGAAGCTTCCAACACCGTGGGGTCGTTGAGCATAATCAGCGCTTGAAGTGGCGTGTTGGTTCTCAATCGCTTCACTTCGCACATATCGCGGGTACTGGCATCAAAAATGGTCAACATCGGCGGGGGAACCGTACGTTTTATCAAAGTATACATTCCTCTACGATAAAGCTGATTGCCATGGTCTTGCACATACATCGATAGCAGCCCACGGCCCGAAGTCGCTCCTTCCCACAGCCCAGGTGGTTGGTAAGGCTTAACGCTCGGCCCACCGATGGTACGAACCAACAAGCCGCTGCTCGACAAAACAACATCACGCACAAACTCGGCATGAATTCGATAACGAGGAGCGCGGGCAAGGTAAATATTGTCGGGGTCGGCGGCTAATTTTTCAGGAGAAACCACGGCCGATTGGCGATAGGTAGCCGACATGACGATTTGCTTGACGAGGCGTTTGATGTTCCAATCATGCTCCATCAAATCCACCGCTAGCCAATCGAGCAAGGCAGGGTTAGAGGGGAGTTCGCCCTGCATTCCAAAATCCCCCGTTGTTTTTACAATACCTTTCCCAAAAAACTCCTGCCAGATTTGGTTGACAAATACCCTAGCCGTTAACGGATTTTTTTTGTCAAAAAGCCATTTGGCTAACCCAAGGCGGTTTTTTGGGTAGTTTTTGTTAAAAGGTAAAATGACATTGGGGGCATTGGGCTCTACCACGTCGCCTGGGGCATCGTACGACCCTCGCCGCAAAATGTGGGTTTTACGTACCGTGTCTAAGTCCGTCATTACCGACACAATCAAACCATTGGTATCGGGTTTGTTAATAAACTTCAGGATGCTTTTAACGTCTTGATTGCTGATTTGCATCAACGGCTTTTTGGCGTAAGTTTCTGGCCCGCCAATCACCGATTCGATACCGACTTCGTTGACGTTATTAAAAAAGGCAAACAATTGGTAATAATCTTTTTGCGAAAAAGGGTCGTACTTGTGGTCGTGGCAATGGGCACATTCCATGGTGAGTCCCAAAAATGCTTTGCCAAACAAATCGTTTCGGTCGGTGACGTAGCTAATCCGATATTCTTCAGGTATTACCCCGCCTTCTTCCGTGATTTTGTGGTTGCGGTTAAAACCTGTTGCTAGTAAATGCTCTTTGTTTTCAGGGTCGTTGGCTGGACTTGGTAGATAATCACCCGCAAGCTGCCACGTGACAAACTGGTCGTAAGGCATATTTTTGTTTAGCGCATGAATCACCCAGTCGCGCCAAGGCCATTGAGTGCGGTAGCCGTCGTCTTGGTAACCGTGCGAATCGGCGTAGCGAGCTAAATCGAGCCAATAAACGGCCATTTTTTCACCATACGAAGGGTTTTTCAACAACTCATCCACCACTTTTTCGTAGGCGTTGGGACGGCTGTCGGCTAAGAAACCCTCCATCATTTTAAGGCTAGGAGGAAGGCCAATTAAATCAAGGCTAACGCGTTTCAATAGCCGTTCTTTGTCGGCTTCTTCGTTGGGAGTTAGCCCTTTTTGTTCTTGTTTTTGGAGAATAAAGTAATCAATTTCGTTTTTGACCCATTTTTCATTATCCACCTCAGGAAGTGTTGCTTTTTTGGGAGCCACAAACGCCCAGTGTTTTTCGTACTTGGCTCCTTGTTCAATCCAGCGTTCGATGAGAGAAACTTCGCGAGGGCTGAGGGTTAAATTTGATTCTTTCGGTGGCATTACTTTGGAGGTATCTTTGGTAGTAATCCTCAAAAATACCTCTGACATACTGGGCTTCCCTGCCACAATGGCGTGAGCCGATGGGTTTTCTTTCAACGCGGCAAAAGCACTGACCGGGTCGTCGAGACGAAGTCCCGCTTGCCGTTTGTTGGCGTCGGGGCCGTGGCAGGCCAAACACTTGTCGGAGAGAATAGGCCGAATGTCAAAGTTGTAGCTTATCTCATCAGGTAGTTCTTCTTCCTCGGGGGACGAACTACCCTTGCAAGCTTGCAGGTACGTAAGCATACCAGCCACAAGGAAGGTCAAAAAAAACGTTTCTTTTTTCATACGGAAATACGTTACGCAAACAAATCCATTACAGCCTTTCCTTTGCCATCGGGGGTGGTATAGAACGGACGCTTTTCAATCTCGTACTGAGTATCAGGGGGGATGCCAAGGGCGTGGTAAATCGTTTGGTGGAGGCCGTCAATTTTGATAGGATTTTCAATCGTTTTACAAGGGCGCTCATCGGCGGTTTTTCCGTAGGCAAATCCGCGTTTGATTCCTCCGCCAAACATCAACACCGAACAGCCATCCGTAAAGTGGCGGTGCATTCCGTAGAACTTCATGTCCGACAAAATCTCGGGTTGGTTTACCTGCTCTTGTACTTTCGCGTCTGGTCGGCCTTCCACCATCATGTCGCGGCTAAATTCGCTGGCCAAAATGATAAGTGTGCGGTCGAGATGCCCCGATTTGTCGAGGTCTTTAATCAACTGTGCGATCGGCCCATCAATCATCTTTTTCATGTCCACCAAGCGCGTATGACCATTTTCGTGGGTATCCCAACCAAAAAACGGTTCGTACTCAGTTGTCACGCTGATGAAGCGAGCGCCTTGTTCGGTCAAGCGGCGTGCCAACAAGCAACCCAATCCAAACCGTCCGGTGTTATAAATATCAAAACTTTCTTTGGGTTCTGTGCTCAGATTGAAGGCTTTGGACTCGGGCGAATTGAGTAACATATAAGCCTGTTCCATCGACCTCCGAAGCGATTCTTTTTGGTAATCACTGCCAAATTCGCCAAAAGCACTGTTGCTAATCAGGTCGTTGTATAATTGATTCCGACGCTCAAAACGTTTGACATCCATCCCCACGGGCGGACGAACGCTTTCTAGCCCTTGACTTGGGTCGGGAATAAAGAACGGGCCGAACTCGTTGCCCAAAAATCCTGCGGTATGAAATGCCTTTAACTCTTCGGCTTCACCTACGGTAAAACGTTGACCGATGTCAATAAAAGCAGGAATTACGGGGTTTTTAGGGCCAAGTTCTTTGGCAATCCAAGCCCCAATGTGCGGTGCTGCCACCGTTTGTGGAGGTTCGTAACAGGTGTGCCAGTTGTATTGGTGACGCGAGTGCAAGATATGTCCCAAGTCGGCCGCTACGTACGATCGAATCAGCGTGCCTTTGTCCATCACTTTACCAATGGATTGCAGCCCTTCCGAAAAATGAATCCCATCGAGTACCGTTGGGTGCGACTTAAAGGTACTTAATACCCGATTACCTTCCATCCCTTTTTCAAAAGGAGTATATCGTTTGGGGTCAAATGTTTCGGTATGTGCCATTCCCCCAGCCATCCACAATAGAATGACCGTGTCGGCAGTACCGTTGGTTTGCCCTATTTTTTTGGTACAGCTCGATAATAAACTTGGGAGGGGAGCGCTTGCGGCCATGGCAGCTAAGGTCGCGGCACTTGTTTTTTGGAGAAACTCCCGTCTATTCCATTTATTTGTCATTTTCTGTTCTCTGTTTTGGGTTTTCTGTTTCGGATTTCTTGTTTCCAGTTTTGGGGTTCCTGATAACCGGGAACTAATATCCATCAATAAATTAACTGAAATTCAGGATGTAAAGCAATGGCCCAGACTAAATCTTGAATCCCTTCAACGCTCGGTTTTGTACCAACGATTTTTTGGGCGACGCTCAACTCCTTTGGTTGTGGGTCGCGTCCTAACGATTTGCGGTACAACTCTTTCACTAACAAATCAGAAGTTCGGTATTTCGCCTGCCATTTTATCGCTCCGTTTTTGAGGGTGGAGTTAAATTTAGTGCCGTTGGTAAGCTCCAATGCTTGTAACAAATTGGCTTGCGAATTTCGGCTCGTACTTACGGTTTCGCGGTTGGGGCGGCCTAACGCCGTCATAAAAGGGTCATTGATGACCAACGAAGCTCGTGGAAACGGTATCTCCGATTTGATGGTTTCGGGCAAACGTTTTAAAGCCATTACTGAATCGGCATACATTGGGTAAAAAGCGCTACTGATGGCATCGGCAAACTGCTCTGCACTCATCCGCCGCCGAACCATACCTTGGAAAACAAAGTCGTTAGAAGTAAGCAAACCCGCATCTTTTATTCCAATGGAAGGGAGTTGGTAGGTTTTGGAGGTGAGGATGTTGTACAAAAGATTTTTGATATCGTGGCCATTTTGAACAAAATCGTAGGCGAGATAGTCCAATAAATCTTGACTCCAAGGAGCGTTGTCCATCATATCAACGGGTTCTACAATACCACGACCCATCAATTGCGCCCACACCCGATTGACCAACGTACGGTACAAACGGCCATCTTTGGGTTGTACCAAAAAGTCGGCAAGTTCTTTCAAACGCTCCGCCGTCACGGGGGATTCTTTGATTTCACCTAGCTCTTTGAACAACAACCGACGACCCGCCATTTTGCCCGTAGGCTTGTCGCAACGGTGGATTTCGAGGGTAGAATCGGCAAAAATATTGGCAAAAGCGTAGGCATCTTCCAGTTTCCAATCGCTAATAAAGCTATCGTGACAAGAAGCGCATTTAAGGTTAAGTCCCAAAAACACCTGAGCTACGTTTTGGGCTGCCTGCATTTCGGTACGCTGACTTGCGTTAATCGTTCCGCGCCATTTGATACCCTTGATAAAACCTTCCGATTCTTTGGTGGGGCTTATAAGTTCTTTGACAAACTGATTGTAAGGTTTATTACTTTTTAGCGAAGCATACAGCCATTTGGTTATGTCAAAACGTCCACCTGTGATGTAGCCCGTTCCTGAATAATCGTTGCGGAGGGCATCGTTCCAAAACGTAAGCCAATGTTGGGCATAGTTCTCGTTCTGGTTAAGTAAGGAAGTAACCAAAAGCTTACGCTTATTTGGGCGAGCGTCGGTTTCAAAGGCTTGGATGGCCTCAGGCGTGGGTAGTAAACCTATCACATCCAAATACACCCGCCGAATGTACGTACGATCATCGACCACGCCTTTCCAAGAAATTTTATTTTGTTGAAAATACGCATTCACAAAGCGGTCGATAGGCTGTGTGGCCTCGGCAGTAGCTGGAGGAAGGGCAGGTAAACGAGGCTCCAATGCCGCTATGCGATAAATACTTTTTTCGGGGCCATTGGGCCACGGAGCACCTTGTTTTATCCAAAACTCAAGGGTTGCCACTTCTTTCTCAGAGAGGCGTTTGCCTTTGGTTGGCATGGCTTCTTTATGACCTACAGGAAGCGTAATACGGCGAATGATTTCGCTTTTTTCGGGTTTTCCAGCCACAATGATGGCCCCGTGTTCGCCTCCTTTAAATATAAATTCTTTTTTATCGAGACGAAGCTCCCCTTTGGTTTTGGCTTCGCCGTGGCAACTGTAGCAATTGTGTGCTAAAATAGACCGTACCTCTACGTTGAGTTCGTTTAGTTGCTGCTCGTTTAAGGGTTGACCATTGCTGGCGAACGTAAAGTTTGTACTGCCAGAAGGTTCGTTTTTGGAGGATTTATTAAAAGGTAAGACTTCAGTAAGGTAGGTTTCGCCGTGGGTCAACAGCGCCCCATAGTGCCCAGCCACGGTAACGCCCAACACAGTAATTCCTAAAAGTCCACGGAAAAGCTGTTGCTTTTGGGAGCGCAAAGCCCAGACCGCTGCCAGTGACAAAGCCATTGTGGTCAGTCCTGTCCATTGGTGTAGGCTTACTGTATCGCCACCGTAGTCTTCAAAATTGATTAAAAATAATCCAAAAATAGCGGCTAAGACGGCACTACCAGCGCCAATCCCTACCAAGGCTTTGATGCCTGCTTGAAGCTCATTGGATTTGCGCCGCCAGTCGAAAAGCTCTAAAACGAAGGCCACGCAAAGTAAGCCGATTGGGAAGTGAACAACCAAAGGGTGTAGTCGTCCTAAAAAAAGCCAAAGCCAGAAGGTTTCTGTTGTTTCTTGCACGGTATTTGGAAGAAAAGGTGTAATAAAAGTTAATACAGGCTTAAAGCTCACATGTACTATTCTTCTTAAAATAAGTAATTAACCACTTATTTATACCCAATAAGTGCAAGTAAATAGATGAAAATTTATATGGAAGAATTACATAACGGCCTTTTCTAAAAATTGAATCACGCCCGTAGAGGCATCTATTTGAGCTTCAATACCAATGGGAATGGTAAATTTTTGGCGAATATGCCCAATCATTGAACCCGAAAAGGCAGGTTTTTGGGCAGGTTGGATATGGTCTACCCATAAATCTTCGAGCGTAAGTGAGCCGTAACTTTCGTTACTTGGTTCACATTCTGAGCATTTTCCAAAAATAAACCCATTCATATCGTTGAATATTCCACTCAATTTGAGTTGGGTAAGCATTCGGTCAACGCGATAGGGTGCTTCATCTATATCTTCACAAAAAAACAGACTACCTTTCCAGTCAGGGACATAAGGAGTGCCTAGTAGATGACTTAAAACGGTCAGATTCCCGCCTAATAATCGCCCTTTTGCACTACCCCCAACGATGGTGTCAATTCGGTCGGCGACTTGCGTGAGGTTATCACCTACCACCTTTGGGTTTTCGTACCGTACAGTTTCCCCTTCCATGAGGACTTTGCGGAGATAGCCCACAGTAAACTCGTTCCAGCTAACCGCCCCCACAGGCCCGTGAAAAGTAACCAGGCCTGTTTGGCTATAGATGCCTAAAAGCAGGGCGGTTACGTCCGAATAGCCCAACAAAACTTTGGGGTTTTTCTTGATGGTGTCGTAATCCAGTAAAGGCAACAAACGAGCACACCCCCAACCCCCGTGGACGCACACAATTGCCTGCACTGACGAGTCGGCAAACATTTCGTTGAGGTCAGCAGCTCGGTCAGTGTCTTTTCCTGCCAAATAACCGTATCTTTCCCACATTCTTTTTCCCAATTTTACCTTGAAACCCAGTGCTTGCATCGATTCGACAAGGACTTGTACGGCCTGTTTGCTGTAAGCAGGAGCGGCTGGACAAACAAGCCCCACGGTATCACCCGTTTTGAGTCGTGCAGGTTTGATAGTGGGTTGGTTACGGGTTGATAAAGAAGGAACTAGGGCAGGAGTGGTGGCGAGGGTTTGAAGAAAATTACGGCGTTGCATGGAGCGTAAAAGGATTCATTTTAGGCCAATATACGGCACTCTGATTGATTAGGCAACTTTCGAGAACGGAAAGAATTGAATTAAAAAAAAATAATTTCTTTGAAAAAACTATTTGCAATTATCATTTTGGACTACTACTTTTGCATCCCCAAACAACGGGCACGGCGAAGTGGTGAAATTGGTAGACACGCTACTTTGAGGGGGTAGTGGGCGTTAGCCTGTGCGAGTTCGAATCTCGCCTTCGTCACCAAAACCCGCAATACGCACAGTATTGCGGGTTTTTACGTTTCTGATAGTGAAATTGATATTTTTGGCCTGTGCATGAGCCAACAAGTACCCACTTTTTACTCGCTTCATTTATCATGCTTTCATTCGGCCAAAGGAGTTGAAAAGCCCTACAAATAGTGCATATGGATTTTTATATACGTAGAATAAGCATAACGGGCTAAGTATCCAAAAACCGAAAAAACGATTTTGTCTCCATCAATTACGACTCTTTACCTTTTATTGAAAAACTGGATTAGCAAACAGGGATTTCTACTTGGCCGACATAGGGCTTTTTTAGACCATATCAACGTCTTAATCCTTATTCTACTGAAAATGAGGTTGTTGGTAATTTGAGAACAGTTGGTAGTGGGGTAGATTATAAATTAAAAAAACCTTCTAATTAATTTAAAAATAATTGTTATTATTGATAAAACTACAGTATAAGGTACTAAAAATACAAATACTATTGTATATATATCATATAATGACATATCAAGTGCCTTTGAAACCTCTACTAAATAAATAACACATTCCCAATAAAGAGTTTCTAAGGTAATAACTGATAAAGACATTATCGTATAAAATATCGATAACGTAATATAAATAAACCAAGCAAGTGATGTTTTCATTTTAAATATAAAGCTAAGTAAATTAAAAATGGAATTAATAAAAGATAAAACAACAAGTTAATGTCTCTGTAATCAGGAAAATTAGTTAATGGAAAATCATATTTTTGAAATATCCAATGATATTTTTGCAATTGATGTTTATGAGTACAACCGTGTTTATCACAATAAATAGAACACCTGTAATCATATCTTTTATTTTCCTTTCTTATTAAAGTTTCTTTTGTAATACTAGTATCTACTAAAGTTGTATAAAAGTTAGCTGTAGTAATAATAATATTAATAAATGTTATATAACCAGCTACGAATTTAAAAAAAGATTTAAGCATGTTATAAAATTGATTAAAGTGTAAATAATAAATACAATTCATAAACGGTTATTTTTCATGGGAGTCTTAATCCTTATTCTACTGGAAATGAGGTTGTTGGACTTTTCAACTCTATCCAAATGAAAAAAAACGCTATGTCTTAATCCTTATTCTACTGGAAATAAGGTTGTTGGATTATTTAAACGTAAGAGTGCATAAGTTTATTGTCTTAATCCTTATTCTACTGGAAATAAGGTTGTTGGAATTTATAACGTATAGTGTATAACGTTTGGTAAACTTGTGTCTTAATCCTTATTCTACTGGAAATGAGGTTGTTGGAAGATACTTGGGGCCGCTTTAAGCATAGACCGCTTTTGTCTTAATCCTTATTCTACTGGAAATGAGGTTGTTGGTAACAATAGAGGGGCGCGGTAAAGCCCCTAAATATGTGAGTCTTAATCCTTATTCTACTGGAAAT
>JALQYJ010000033.1 GCA_023254175.1 Runella sp.
GGTTGTTCAAGGACTTCCACCCCTACTTTTTCAGTGGCTTTGATAAACCGTTTCAATTCTTCTAAGTGGTAACCTTGGTTGGCATCTACCCGAATTTTAAAAGCTGAACCGAAGTTTTCATGTAACATTAGAATTCTCTCAATGTCTTCCTCCACCACCTCCCCTATCTTGACTTTCAACACTTTAAAGCCCATTTTTCGGTATTCTTCGGCCTCTTGTAAAGTGTCCTTAACCGACATTATCCCGATGGTGACGGAGGTAGGGAGAGATGTTATTTTTTGACCATATATTTCCACAACGGGAATTCCAAGGTACTGCCCAAACGCATCGTGAAGCGCAATATCGACGACCGCTTGTGTGCCTGGAAGCAGAGGAAAGGTTTGACAAGTTTCAAAAATCAATTGCCTAAAATGTCGAATATCTCTTCCAACAAAACTTTGAAAAAAATCCGATTGCAATTGAGTATACGTTTGCGTTCCCGTTTCTCCAACCACTTCTTCCGCAGGACTAGCTGCTCCAATCCCGACGAAACCATTTTCAAGCTCGATTTCCAAGAATACATTTTCCGCGTCCGTGAATGTATAACCTGCAATGGTATACGGTTTACTCAGAGCCAATTTTTTAAGAAAAGGGCGAACGCGAATAATTTTCATAGTAATAGCGATTTATACCAAGAGTAGTTGGAGCTGCTCTACAATTTCTTGTACTCCTTGTTCCAAAGGTAACACCACAGGAATAGCTAACCTCGAACGGTACTCTTGCTGAAAATCAAGGGCTTCTTGTTCAGAACATCCTTCCGTATTGAGAGCTAAAGCAATTACTTTTGACCCAAACTTTGCAATAATCTCGATTTCAGACTCCACCGATGGGATTTTACCCCAATGTTCTTCATTGTCAAAATAAATACGTTTCGGAGCGTGTACTAACACTACATATTTGGCTTGGCCAGAAATCAAAAACTCCAGGCCACAGGGTCCACTAGGGTTTCTGAGTGAGGATTGTCCTTCTACCAAAATGACCTCAGCGTTGGTTTCTTTCCAACACGTAACAATGGCGTGTTCTACTTCACCCGACACAAAGTCGTTGAGCGTTGAATCAAAAATAAAACCATATTCGCCACCTTGAAGCCAACCCGTTTGCCCAGTAAAAATCATTTGGGCGTTGATATTTTGTTGCTCACAGGCTTGACATATTAACCTTGCCGTGGTACGTTTTCCTAAAGCACAATCCATCCCAATCACCGCTACAATTGGGCAGCTCACTTCGTAAATTTTCCCCGTCCAAAAATGCAAATCTTTGCGGGCTTTGGGTTTACGAACGTCGATGAGTTGGACATGATATTGGGCAGCAAGCGCCGCTATTTCAGGTTTTTCTGACAAATATTCGTGCAGGCCATTCACAATAGAGAGGCCTTTTTTTATTGCTTCCTCCACAATGATGAGCATATCAGGAGGTAAAACACCCCCCACCGTTGCAACTCCAATGATAAGATAATCAATTGACTGCAAACGCATAAAACTTTCCGACAAGTTATTAAAAATGGGGATATCGCGATTTTTTCCATCCAACACTTCTCCCGCATCTTTACCAGCGGTAGGTGCATCAATCACCCCTACTATGGTGTATCGCTCAGTACCACGTATCAGTCCGTGTGCTGTTTTTGCATCGTTGGTATTTAGCAGACCGTTGGTTAAAATAAGCGCATTGTTTTTTTTCATTTCTATTGCGCTGATCTGATAAACGATTGAAGTTGAGCGGTATATTCATCGATTTGCTGCTGTTTTTGGGCGGAAGTCCAGCCCAATTCTTGCGCCATCAAATCGGCGACAATGGGCAAAGCTTCCAAAACAGCCTCCCAATCCAAAATCTCCAAACGCGTACGGCGGGCAAATACATCGCGCAAGGTCAATGCCATTTCTTCCCGAACTTGATAAATAACCTCAGCCTGAATAAAAGGGTATTTTTCCACCAAACGTTGTGCCCAGATGATATTATCTTGCGTCAGGCGCGCTACTTTATGGGCTCGACTTCCGTATTTTCGAATGAGGTTTTTAGCAATATCTTTGGCCAGTCGGTATACCGTTTGGATAATTTTCCAATCTTCAAACGCATAATCCTCGCCACCAACAAGCAGGTGTTGAGCCGTTGTACATTCGCGCTCAACGCTCAGCAATTCACAAGCTTTGTCGATGGTGTCTTTCGCCATGTAGCGATAGGTTGTCCATTTTCCTCCCAATAAACTCACAAGGTTAGACGTAGGGTCGTGTTCAACTTCGTGGTCACGAACCAATTTTTTAGTAGAAGCTAATTCACTCGCCGCTAATAAAGGTCGCAAGCCACCAAAGCCTGCTTTTACTTGTGATTTATCAGGACGTTTGGCCAAATAACGCGTAAGTGTATCCAACAGAAAATCAACCTCTTGATTATCCAAGATAGGCTCTTTATCCAAATCGTTGTAATCTGTATCCGTTGTACCCAAAAGTAGTTGTCCTTCAAAGGGAATTGCAAAAACCACACGCCCATCACTGGTTTTGGGAATCAGCATGGCGTCATCACTTTTCAGAACTTCGTAGGGCAACACCACGTGAACGCCTTTACTAGGACGAATCCTTTTTGATAATTTAGCATTGGCCATCAATCGAACGTGGTCGGCCAATGCCCCCGTACAATTGATAAACAATTTTGCTTTTATCCCAAACGTAGCCTCCCCTTCGGTTGGCCTTACTAGGGCTTCGGTCAACTTTCCATTGGTATCTTTTTGCAACCCTACTAATTCCGTATAATTAGCGACTACGACGCCTGCTTCATCGGCAGCATGAGCCAAAGCAAGGCAATAACGAGCGTCGTCGAGTTGGCCATCAAAATACAGAACTGCGCTGTGCAGTTTTTTAGCATCCAAAGAGGGCATTCGTAAAAGTGTCTCTTTTTTACTTAACCAACGGCTCCTAGGTAACGCATCTCCTTTTGCAAAAAAATCGTACATCCGTAGTCCGATAGTAAAATAAAGCCCTTCGAACCAACTAAACACTGGAGTCAGAAGAGGCAATGGTCGAGCCAAGTGTGGGGCGTTTTGCAACACAATCTGTCGTTCTTCCAAACCATGACGTACCTGTTTTAATTGAGCAAAATCAAGGTTTTTAAATGCTTGCTCCAAATAACGTACACCCCCATGAATCAGCTTTGTCGATTTTGACGAAGTTTCGGAGGCAAAATCTTTCTTTTCGATGAGTGTCACCTTGAAGCCGCGCAATGCCGCATCTAATGCACAACCTGCGCCACTGGCGCCCCCACCAATGATACAAATGTCGAACGTTTCGTTTTGAAGGCGTTGCAGATTTTTTGAACGATTCATGGAAATGAGTTTTTGTGTGTAACGTTAATTCTTTTCTAAACGGGCAACGCCTTCGGTAATACCAACAACATGCGAAACCAGTTTTTTACCAAATCGTTTTTGATAGGCAACCGTCATTTTCTCAATAAATGAATTTACCTGCGATGTTTCGACGATGTTGATAGTACATCCTCCAAACCCCCCCCCCATCAAACGCGAGCCTAGAACTTCATTGAGCGGTACAGTTTGTTCTACCAAAAAATCAAGTTCAACACAACTCACTTCATAATCTTTGCTCAGGCCCGAATGCGTTTCGTACATTTTTTCACCAAAAGCCACTAAATCGCCCCGTTTTAAATCTTCACATGCACTTACCACGCGCTCAATTTCACCCGTCACATACCGGCAACGGCGATAAACATTTTCGGGAAAATCAGCTTTATACGCCTCTACCTGTGCTAAACTTACATCACGTAAACTGGCAATAGTTGGGTAAAATCGTTGTAAAATAGATACCCCTTGCTCACACTCTTGGCGGCGCGTATTGTAGGCAGAGTCAGCCAACGTGTGTTTTACCCCCGAATTGCAAAGTACCAACTGATAGTTTTCAAAATCGAAGGGAAAATATTCAAAAGTTAAATCGCGACAATCGAGGCGTATCACCGAATTGGCTTTTCCGTGAATTGAAGCAAACATATCCATAATACCACACTGAAGACCTGCAAAATGGTGTTCAGCACGCTGTGCAACGAGTGCCAATTGCAAACGAGGAATTGTAAACCCAAATAGCTCGCTCAACGCCCAACCCATTCCACTCTCCACTGCCGCCGACGATGAAAGTCCTGCTCCGTTGGGGACATCTCCACCAAAAGCAACTTCAAAACCAGAAGGAATAGTATACCCCTCCACAATGAGTTCACTTGTAACTCCAATAAGATAATTAGCCCAACTTTTGGGACATTTATTGAGGGCATCAAGGCTAAACTCAAACGTGTCGTTCAAGTCAGCAGCATATACCTTACAGGTGTGGTCGGTACGAGGAGCAATGGCAAAATAAATTGCTTTATCAATGGCTGCGGGTAAGACAAAACCGTGATTATAATCGGTGTGTTCTCCAATTAGATTAATACGCCCAGGAGCTCTTACGACAAATGAAGGTGTTTTACCAAAAATTTGCTGGAAGTCTTCGGCGATTTTATCTGAATACAAATTCACGTTAAATAGCAGGTTTATGGGTCTTGAGTAAGCTACAAAAATAGGCAGATTCAGGAGGGTTACACAATTTTTAGAAGAAATGTTGTCAAAATTCGCAAAAACATTTATTTTTGCACCCGCGTTCGACAAGAACAGGTCCCGTAGCTCAGCTGGATAGAGCAACAGATTTCTAATCTGTCGGTCTTTGGTTCGAATCCAAACGGGGTCACTAAAAAGTCAAAACACACAAAAAAGTCCTCAAATGTGCCTTTACAGGCTATTTGGGGACTTTTTTGTTGGTACGCCCCCCCTTATAGGTACGCTTCTAAGGCTATTTGTATACCCAATTCTCACACTAGCAGTCACATCAAAAGCTAAAAATCTCAACCAAGAAGGTAAAATGCCTATCTACCTTTCCTTCAATTACAGCACCTAGGCGGATTAGTGTATTTTAGAAGTGGCTATGATAAGCGCCTGTGTTGGCAGCTATCGAACCAAAAACGGGTCAGAGATTAACCCATGTAAGGATAAACTGTACAAAAAGTTGAGTTTACCAAATTTATGCAACACAAACACTTTTCACCCCTCAAAAAATAAAATCTCTGCCTTAAATAACACTCAGTTGTGGAAAGTGCCGTATTTTTGCCAAATTCTAATGACTGATTGATTCATCTCAAATGCCTCAAACCAAATTATTACTCGTAGTACCCTGCTATAACGAAGAAGAAATTCTTGCTAAGACTCATCGTACGCTTCAGCAGTATCGTGCTCGGTTGGTTCAAGAAGGTAAAATTGTCGCTGAAAGTAAAATTTGTTATGTCAATGATGGTAGTCGCGACCGTACTTGGCAACTTATTGACGACATTTGCAAAACGGATACACACGCCATCGGTATCAAACTATCTCGAAATTTTGGCCACCAGAGCGCCATTTTGGCTGGTTTAATGCACCATATTCAAGATTTCGATTGTTTTGTCACCATTGATGCCGACTTACAAGATGATGTAGAAGCCATCGGCCAAATGCTCGAACAATACCAAGACGGTGCCATGGTGGTATATGGAGTGCGTGACGACCGTAGTTCGGATACATGGTTTAAACGCACCACTGCGGAAGGGTTTTACAAAGTGATGCGATGGATGGGCGTACCAGTGGTTTTCAACCACGCTGATTTTCGCCTCATGGATCGCCGTATATTGGAGGAATTTTCGCATTTCAAAGAAGTAAACTTGTTTTTGAGGGGTATTATCCCACTCATTGGTTTCCGTTCAGAAAAGGTTTTTTACAAACGCTTTGAACGCGAAGCAGGTGAAACCAAGTACCCGCTCAAAAAAATGCTCCTTTTTGCGTGGAATGGCGTAACTTCGTTCAGTACTTTCCCCATGCGATTGGTGCTGTATTTTGGGGTGTTCAATTTCCTAGTTGCTTTAGGCATCGGGGTTTATATTGGCATTTCCTACCTTTTTGGTAGCACAGTCGCAGGTTGGACGTCCATTATACTTCCTATGACTTTCTTTAGCGGAGCCAATATGATTGCCCTTGGATTGATTGGTGAGTACGTGGGTAAAATATACGAAGAAGTAAAAGGAAGGCCTAGATACATCATTGAGAAAGTAACGACTGATCCGAATCAGTAAATTACGTTCACTATCGTCATAAAACAGCAGCATTCAATGCTAAAAAAACTACAACAACCTCTATTTCAAAACCTCTTCAATGTCGGGCTCCTTGCTGTGGCAATTATCCCGCTGTTGGCGTTGTCGTTGTACAATCACCCCTCCCCCGTTGATGATTATTGTTACATTGATACCGTTTTTAAATATGGTTATTTTGAAGCAATGAATTTTTATTATACTGGTTGGACAGGAAGATATTTTGGGATTCTTCTCAATCATTCCAATCCATTGGTAGTAAAATGGGCAGGTGGGTTCAAACTACTTTCCTTTTTAGTTATTTTAGGACTTACAGGCAGCCTCTATGCTCTGTGTAAAGAGTTATTTTCCAAATGGAATCGTTGGGGCATTTTGGGAATTACGGGAGGGATAATGCTTCTCTTCATCCTCAAAATCATGAGCATTGTGGAAGCATTCTATTGGATGGCTGCTTTTGTTACTTATACCATACCCAATATCCTGACGTTTCTTTGGCTAACGGTCATGATTCGAATGTACCAACAACCTAACGGAATCTACCAAAAGTTTACGGCTATTTTTGCCGGATTTTTGGTATTTGCCGTCATTGGTTGTAGCGAAACCAACCTCACTATCATGGTATTGCTTGTTGCAGGATGGTTTGGTTATCAGCTTGTTATTTGTCGTAAGTGGGATACTATGGCGTTTTTTATGGTCATCGTTGCCATGTTTTCATGCTATATTTTCTTTACGTCTCCAGGTAACGCCCTCCGCATGAATGGGAATCCCGAAGGACGAAATTTTACTCTTTCGACCCTTCAATCATTAAAAAAATTGCTTCAACTTAGTATTGATTGGATATTCAGAACTCCACTTTTGGTTTTTTCTATCCTTTGGATTGCCGTTTTACCTCGCCTTTTTGATAAGTATACTACCTCCATCCCTTTTTTCAAAGTACCTATTTGGGTGGTTCTTCTAGCCTATTTAGGTGTTCTGTTTGTACAAATTTTTCCGTCTTATTATGGTATCGGTATCGAACCTGCGCCACGGGTCATCAATTCTGTTTATTTTTACTTTTTGACAGGCTGGTTTTACACGCTTACAGTGGTTTTGTATTGGCTCTACAACAACCAAACCTTTGGAGCACAACACTGGTATTTACCCCCTTCTATTAAAGCAGTTTTAGCAACTCTTATTTTAGTAAGTACACTCTTTAGCAGCAACTTACGAATGGTTTATGGTGACTGGCTAAGAGGCAAGGCCGCAGCTTACGACCAAGAATTGAAGGCCCGCTACGCCTACATTGAAAGTACCCCTGGCGATACCGTTTACGTAGCACCTTTGCAATCCAAGCCTCAATCACTTTATTTGGACGATGCCAACCCTGACCCAAAACACTGGTGGAGTAAGTGCATGGGGGGCTATTTTGGTAAAAAAGCAGTTGTACTTAAAGCCAATCACTGATGCGTAAAGTTCTTTTTGGTCTTCTTGCCGCCTTACCCGTTGGACTTTTTGTAATCACATTGGTTCAATTCTCAGTCAATGTGCCGTGGTTTGACGACTTTGACCCATTTCCCGACTTTCTGCGTAAATGGATTAATACCAATGACTTATTCACTCAAATTCAGCTTATTTTTCAGCCCAATAACGAGCACCGAATGATTTTTGGGAAGCTGGGGGCTCTGTTTTATTACTGGCTTTTGGGTGAGCTTAACTTTACCTTTCTTCACTGGCTAGGGTTTGGATTTACATTGGGTACCTTAGCTATTTTCTGTGCTATTTTTCGTCAACAAAAGATTGAATGGGTGTATCTTATGCCCCTGCTTTTCTTTCTGTTTCAATTGCAGTACCACATGACAAGCCTGTGGGCCATTACAGCGCTCCAACATTTACCAGTCATTTTCTTCGTAAGCCTTACAAGTTATCTTTTAAGTACACAGCGATTTGAGTGGGCCATTTTGACAGGGTTTTGTGCCAATTTTGCCATGAGTAACGGGATATTTGTGTGGCCAGCAGGTATGATAATTTTGTTTGTCCAAGGTCGCTATAAACTGCTCATAACGTGGTTAGTTGCAGGAACCATAGCCATTTTCTTGTATTTCAAAGGTATGCAAACCTTAAACAACGAGTCAAGTTTTGATTATTTTTTAAAACATCCTCATCAAACATTCTTTGGCTTTTTTACTTTTATTGGTGGCTTATTCGATTTTTTTCCCGACCGAAGCACTTTTGAGCGTTCGGTTCTACCAACAGTTGGGGGTATGTGTATGGTTACATTACTCGTTACGGCATTGGTAAAAGTATGGAAATTATACAGAAATCATACGCTACAGCGTCAACAAGCATTGCAGTTCTTGTTGGGTGTTAGCACCTATTTGTTAGCCAACGCCAGTATAATTGCTTTGTTGCGGCCTCGTTTTGGCTATTTTGTGATGATTGTGAGTAACTACAAAATTTATCCCGCGTTGTTTTTGATGGTTATTTATGGGTTTTACCTTGTTTTGAATCGTGAACGCATCCCGAAAACCCATTTTAGCATCGCCCTAACGGCAGGGGTTGGAATTTGGGGCTTGAGTCTGCTTCATTACTGGCCTACCATCAACGAACGCCGTAAAACGCTCTTAGCAGGTGCATTTAACCAAGAACACAACGGTTTCGGTTTAGGTTTTATACCAAACACCCCCGCGGCTCAGTACATTGATACCCTAATGAAATTTAATGTTCAACATGGTATTTACCGTTACCCTACAACCCTCAAACCTGTTGTAAAGTCCCTATCGACCCCCTCTAATTTTCCTCTCAAACCACAACTCGATGAGCAAGCAGATGGATTGATGATTCGGGAAGAAACTTACTCTTTTACTCCTGAAATTAACGGAGCGTTGTATGTTTCTTTACAGTCTGAACGTCGGCACTATTTATTTAAACTTGAACCTACTCTTTATACAGGTCGAAACTGGCTTAAACGCTATGCAAGAGGCACTTCGCTTTTGATTTCTTATGCTTCTGTAGAGCCAGGAAGGTACCATATGCAGTTTGTACTTGTCAGAAATAACAAACCGCAATCAACTCACTATCAAACCATTGAATGGAAGAAAAAGGCATGAATACTCCCCAAATATCCATCGTAGCACCTCTCTACAACGAGTCGGAATCATTCCCTCATTTAATCGAACGCCTCACCAAACTTATGGACAGCCTCACGGTTCGGGTTGAAGTGGTGTTGATAGACGATGGCAGTCGCGATAATACAGCCCTCCAAATGCGCCAAATAGCGTTGACCGATAGTCGCTACCACTGCGTATTTTTATCACGAAATCACGGGCACCAATTGGCTCTTACCGCAGGCTTAGCCAACGCAAGAGGAACTGAGGCCCTGTTTGTAATAGATGGTGACCTCCAAGACCCCCCTGAGCTACTGCCTAACTTTTACCAAAAAATGCAAGAAGGGTACGATGTAGTTTATGCCATTCGCCGTAAACGCAAAGAAAATATCATTAAACGGACGGGATATTTTCTATTCTACCGTTTGCTAAAATCCATTTCTTACGTAGATATTCCACTCGACAGCGGTGATTTTGCCCTTATCAGCCGACGCGTGGCAGATGTGTTAAACCAAATGCCCGAAGAAAGTCGCTTCCTCCGTGGAATGCGCTCGTGGATTGGTTTCAAGCAAACAGGTTTTGAATACGAACGTAGCGAACGTGTAGCGGGAGAGTCAAAATATACCTTCAAGCAACTTTTTCGTTTGGCTTATAATGGTATTTTCAATTTTAGCGAATTCCCAATTTCATTTATGACACGGGCAGGTGGTGTTTCTATTGCCATCGCACTCATCTATTTTGTGGTTGTTCTGGCAAAAAAATTGTTTTATGCCGACGTCATTGAAGGTTTCACAGCGCTCTTATTTGTCATTATATTATTCAGCGGTGTGCAGCTTATGGCATTGGGTATCATTGGTGAATATGTCCTGCGTATTTTCTTTCAGTCCAAAGGCCGACCATTGTTTATCGTAAAAGAATCAATTGTGGATGGAAAATTAAGTGACCCGAAAAACAGTTAACAGAAGCGAAGACCTAACATTTACATCTTCCTGCTGCTTTAGTTTTTTAACGATTTCGGTTTTACATTTTTCGGTTTTAACGAAGCCATGCTTTTCAATTCAGTCCAATTTCTGCTTTTTTTTATAGTCATCACACTTGCCTATTACAGCCTCCATTGGAATCGGCGTTGGCTGCTGCTGTTGCTCGCTAGTTGTTATTTTTACATGGTGTTCAAACCGATTTACATCGTAATTCTGTTTGCAACCATTGTGATTGACTACTTTGCAGGACTTTGGATTGCATCCGCAGAAGGGGTTAAACGAAAATGGCTTTTAGTAATTAGTATTTTTACCAACGTCGGGATTTTAGCTGTTTTTAAGTACTTCGATTTCTTTGCCGAAAGTTTCAATGCTGTCTCATGGAAGATAGGGTTAGAATGGAGTTTACCTATTCTTAAACACCTCAACCCCGACCTCGTTTTACCCATTGGCTTATCTTTTCATACGTTTCAGGCTATGAGTTATACCATCGAAGTCTATCGTAGAAATCAGCAAGCAGAACGACATTTTGGGATTTATGCCTTGTATGTGATGTTTTACCCGCAATTGGTGGCTGGCCCCATCGAGCGCCCGCAAAATGTGTTACATCAATTTCACCAAGACCACCCCTACGACTGGGAAAATATCAAAGCAGGCCTGACTCGGATGGCCTTTGGCTTATTCAAAAAAGCGGTTATTGCCGACCGCCTCGCCTTAATGGCTGGCCCAGCCTACTTAGACCCACAAAACCATAATGGACTCACTCTGTTGATAGCTACTTTCTTTTATACTTTCCGTATTTACTGCGATTTCTCAGGTTATTCCGACATTGCTTTGGGTGCGGCTCAGGTGATGGGTTTTAACCTCATGGAAAACTTCCGTACCCCTTATTTTTCAAAATCCATTGCTGAATTTTGGGGACGTTGGCACATTTCACTATCGACTTGGTTCCGCGATTACTTATACATTCCCCTCGGGGGAAATCGTGTCGGAGAAGGGAGGGCTTACGTCAACCGTTTCATCGTTTTTTTAACCAGTGGGCTTTGGCACGGTGCAAGTTGGAATTTTATCATTTGGGGAGGATTACACGGTCTTTATTTAGTAGCAGCTTCTAACCGCGACAAATACTTCAAACGTTGGAACTTAACTTTCCCTACCTCAACCTGGTACGTGTACCTACAAACCATTATTACTTTTTTATTGGTGATGCTGACGTGGGTATTTTTTGCCGTAGGCGACAATCCTAAACTCACCGTTGGTGAAGAAGTCAGGGCTTCTTTTACTATTCTCAAAAAAATAGCTCAATTGTCGTTTGATGAACCCATTCAAACGGCTTTAAACGGCGTAGAAATGTGGTTTTCTGTGGGGTTAATTCTTCTTTTACTCATCAAAGAGCACTACGTTTTACATATTCCAACCCGCCAAGATGTCGTTTTCTGGACGGTATTTATTTCGGTATCTATTTTAACCTACTTCTTTGGCGTCTTTAATTCCAATCAATTTATTTATTTTCAGTTTTAAGCAATCACGTGGGGTCTGCTCACAACCTGACGTTATCAAGTAAATCGGGGTATTTCACAGAGCTTCGGTTTTGTGAAACCGCAAGCACAATTATTTTGAGAAACCGTAGGTACAGTTGAAACAGCATAAAAAAACCTGTGGGTATTTCGACCCACAGGCTGGATATATAAACTCCAAGAAACAAAGAAACTACATTAGCGAGGGCAATTTACAACTGAGATGCCAAAATAGCAATACCTTCTTTAAAACTACGTGGATTATATCCTAAAACCTCTTTCGATTTATCCAAAATAAAGCCTGTTCGTGCAGGGCGTTTAGCGGATTGAGTAAAATTAGAGGAATCCGCTTCTGCAATCAAATTTTTATCAAGCCCAAAATAATCGGCGGTCATTATTGCCATTTCGTAAGGAGTCAGCAGGTCTTTCCCTGAAATATTATAAACTCCTTCGGCTTCTTTATCAGCGATTAAAAAACAACCCATTGCTAAGTCTTCGGCTAACGTTGGCGTTCGCCATTGATCGGTTACCACTTTGATATTTTTACCCTCGTCCAATGATTTTTTTACCCAAAGTATGATATTCGAACGCGACATATCAAAAGCAATTCCATAGACCAATACTGTTCGAGCTATTGCCCACCGAATACCCGAATGTCGAACCACTTTTTCGGCGGCGTATTTACTCCACCCATAGAAACTCAGTGGATTTGCCTCCTCCTCCTCTGTGTATGGCCCTGTGGCTCCATCAAAAATAAAATCAGTTGAAACATGGCAAAGAAAGATGTTATGCTTTTGACATTCGGTCACAATGTATTCGACTGCCTTTACATTTTGAACCCAACAAGCCTCTTTTTCAAATTCACACTGGTCGACATTGGTCATTGCCGCTCCATGTATAATCACATCTGGACTTGTTTTTTGGATGACATGCGCAATTTCTTCGGGCTTCGTGATGTCCATTGAAAAATAGTCATATCCATTTTTAAACGGAAGGCGATTTTCACCGCGGGCCGTAGCAATTACCTTTATTTCAGGCTGTTGAATAAGAAGCTCCACCAATTTTTGACCTAACAAACCGTTAGAACCTGTCACGAGAATTGTTTTCATGTGCGTAAAGATAGTACGTCGCCCCATACACCGAACAAAAAGTTTGCTGTATGACATTAAAAAGAGATTAAAAAAGCTTTTTATCGAAAATTTCTCAGTGTGTATGTAAATGTCATCATGTAGTAGCGTTGCAAAACACGTGTCTTAACGTCCTCTATGTACGTCGAGGTAATATTACGACTAATGCTATTGTTTTGGCGTAAGACATCAAACGAACTGATTTTCAACTCACCTGCTTTATTCTTTAAGAATTTATACCCCATTGCTGCGTTCCAAAGGGTAAAGTTGAGGTTAAAATCTTGCCCCAAACCTGTATAAAAAGTGTTGTTGATATTGGTGTTGATAAAAAATCCACTTTTAGTTACCCAATTGATTTTGAAGTTGCTATTTTGGTAGTAGTAGGTTCCATCAAGAGCAGGTTGGAGTGAGTTTTTTACGGTATTGTAATTACCATTAATTGACAAGGTAAAATCAAGCTGTTCACTTATATTACTGCTTAAAACAACTCCCCCCGTCACTGACTGGGTATTGGCTATGTTTTCAACTCGATTAATGAGGCCAATTGTACGGTTGTAGCCCGTTCCAATATTAAAGTTCAAATTGCTTTTTAGTGACGTAAGTGGCATACCGTACGTAATGAACGTGCGCACATTCCAGTTTCCATTTACGTTGACAGGCTGAGTAAACTGCGAACCCGACCGTAACGTAAAGCCTGCCACTACCGTGTCTTTGGTAGCAATGAAGGTTGTATTACTAATATTGTTTTGAGTAAATGACCCGTTAAAATTGATAAAGAAACTACGCGCGGTTTTGGACTTTGTAACTCCGTATCGAAGCGACATATTGTGATTGTACTCTTGCTTCAAATCGGGATTTCCTGTCTTGAGCAACAATGGATTTGAGTTATCAACTACATTCTGCAACTGACTAATCGACGGGGCATTGGTGGAAGTACGGTAATTGATGCGCAAACTTTGGCCATCGCTGCCACGGTACATCAACATTGCCGATGGCAAGAAGTTATTAAATGAACGGTTTACTTCAAACTCCGTTGGGTACGATTGTTTCCCTACCAACTGTGCATTTTGGTAATTCATTTCTGCCGTCACCATCGTTTTTTTAATGCGCAAACGATAACTTCCCCCAAAACGATTGGTGATGTACGTGTTGTCAAACTCATTCGAAAGCCGCAAGTCGGGCAAGCTATACTCACTCGTGGCTTGGTCGTAGTTGTAGGTATTTTTTTCGGAATAATTTTTGGTGTAAGACGGTACGTAATTCAGTTGCAACTGACCTGTACGACCAATATTTTCTGTCAATGAGATATTGCTCGAAACCGTGTATCCATTTCCCATACTTTCGGTTTGTTGGTCAGTTATTAACAAAGAATCAGCCGTGCGACGACCATAGTATTGGTTGATTGATTTCAGTGACGACCCTCCTATACGAGCGTTTGAGGAAGTTGTCAGTCCAATAGAAATGGTACGGCCAATTTTACCAAATCGGTGCCGCCACAAAATCGTATTCCCCCAGTTGTTACCATCATTGTGCGATTGGCGGTTGGTTTGGGTCTGATTCAAAGCTTTGCTATTTAAGCTATTGGCTCCTAGCAGACTGCTAAATGCCGTATTGTCTTGTAAACTAAAACGCGGCGTGATGATAATTGAGTTTTTGTTATTAATTGTATACTCCAAACGAGCATTCACACGGTGATTGAAGTTATTGTTTGACGAAAAGTAATTTTCATCGTACACTTGTCCTGCTCCTTGCGTCGTGAAGAAAGTACGAGCAAGCTCTGTAGTGTTGCTATTTTTGGCGTTATTGAAGAAATAACTGCCCGTTACTTTCCATTTTTTACCCCAGTTGTCTGAATAGTTGAGGCCAATTGCGTTGGTAGTTGTAATTCCGCTTTGTTGTCCCGCCATAAAATTATCGGCGGCATTCCCTCCTCCAAAATTACCACCTCCACGGTTTCCGCTTCCTCCACCGCCTCCACGATTACCAGCAGCAGTACCTCCACCACCCGAACCACCTAGTACCCCCAGCAAATCTTCCGTTCCAAAGTTTTGTTGGTTGATGTTATTGGTCATTCCAATAAGCGAAATACGGGTATCTTTCTTAAAGTAGTTGGTGCTCCCTCCTATCATGTAACGGTTGTCGGTACCATAGCCTGCGTAGGCTTTTCCAAATTGGCCATTGTTACGGTCTGAACGCGTAACGATATTGATGGTTTTGGTGGTTTGCCCATCGTCAAATCCCGTAAACTGAGCCTGATCACTGAGGCGGTCAAACACCTGAATTTTATCAATTACTTCGGCAGGGAGGTTTTTTAGAGCCAAGGTTGCATCCTCCCCAAAAAACTCACGGCCATCCACAGTTACTTTTTGTACGTTTTCTCCTTGGGCTTTTACTTGACCGTTTTCGATGGTAATATTGGGCATTTTTTCCAACAAATCCTGCGCATTGGCATCTTTATTCACTTTAAAAGCGCTAGCGTTGTAAACGGTCGTATCCCCTTTTTGTTCAACGCGCTCCGCTACTCCTTTCACAATAACGTCTTTCAACAACTGGGCATCGGGTTTCAACAAAAGCGTCCCCAAATCGGGGCTTATACGGCGGAAGTTTACTCGTTGGTCGTACGAAATATAACCCACAAACGAAGCTACCAACCGATAACCCGCAGTCGGAATATTTTTGAACGAGAAACGCCCCGCAGTATCAGCAACCACGCCAAACCTCGAAGTAGAATCAGCGGTATTAATCAAAAGCACATTAGCACCAATCAGCGGAGATTTGTCGTTGGCATCCATCAACCGACCTTTTACCTCTATCGTTTGGGAAAAAATTGAACTAGCTGAACAAAGAAAAAAAAGAGCAAATAGGTAACGTATTTTTGTCATGGTGTATGTTATTTCACAATTGGATAGTTGAAATAACAGAAAGTTTAGTCCCAGAAGCGTTAAAAGCGATGAAACCCCCAAGAACACCGACGATAAGGGGGCTATTTACCGATAAGATTTTGTCATTTTTAGGCTTTAAGAAGTATTGGTTTTATATTTAATCTAAATCTTTACATTCTCCTTTTCCCTCTCATGAATCGTCGCGATTTTTTTCAACAAACTGCCCTGAGCGGCGCTGCCTTGTCGCTCCCCACTCCTACGCCAGCCACAGCGGCAGTTGCCCCTTACAAACTAGGGCTTGCCTCTTATTCCTACTGGCATTTCAAAACACCCAAAGTGCCTATCGAAACGGTAATTGACGAAGCCGCTCGCCTCGAAATAGAAGGAGTGGATATTTTGCACCGCCAAATGGACAGCGAGGACAACGCTTACCTCCAAAAACTCAAACGCCATGCTTTCGTCAACGGCGTGGACTTGATTTGTTTGTCGATTCACCAAAGTTTTGTCTCACCCGACGCCGCCGAACGTCAGAAAAACATCGACCATACCTTGCATTGCATCGAGCTTGCGTATAAGATGGGGATTCCGTCTATTCGTCTCAATTCGGGGCGTTGGAACACCATCAAATCGTTTGATGAACTCATGGCTAAGCGGGGCGTAGAACCCATCTTGCCAGGCTACACCGAAGACGACGGCTTCAAATGGTGCATTGATAGCATCGAAAAATGCCTCGCCAAAGCCGCCGAATGTGGGGTGATGTTGGCACTCGAAAATCACTGGGGGCTTACCTCTACTCCAGAAGGGTTATTGCGCATTCGGAAGGCGATTGATTCGCCTTGGCTGGGGGTGTTGATGGATACAGGTAATTTTTTGGAAGACCCTTACACTAAATTAGAGAAAGTGGCACCCGTCGCCAATTTTGTACAAGCCAAAACCTACTACGGAGGCGGCGAATGGTACTCGCTCGACTTAGATTATAAGCGTATTTTTAGTATCCTCCGCCAAGCCAACTACAAAGGCTATGTAGCCCTTGAGTTTGAAGGCAAAGAACCTGCTGAATCGGGAGTACGAAAGAGCATTGCGATGTTGCGCGAGGCCATGAAAGGTTAGCGCCAATCCCACGCCACAATGTTCCACAAGTCGATGTGGTCTTCGTGGGTATGTATCGTACGAAAACCTACGCGCTCGTGCGCCCGCGTCGAGCGCGTATTTCGTACGGCGATTTCGGTCACACACAAGTCAAATTCTTCTGACAATTGGCGTTTATGTTCGGCATACAGCCCATCAAAAACCCCTTGTCCACGGTGCGACTGGGCCACGCAAATTTGCCCCATCACGTAATAACGCTGCTCACTCAACGGCTTTCCGTCGTACTCTAAGCCCGAAATAATATCAAACATAGGCACTAATTCGGGAATGAGTTGCCCAAAAGTACGTGGCATCACCAAGGCATATCCTACCAACAAGTCACCATCTTTGGCGATGATTTGGGGCAAGGCATCATTCATTTTTTTGATGGACTCAAACGAATGTTCGACCGTCGTAAAACCTTGGTCTTGTTGGTACTCCGACGGGGTATTTTTGTACAAATTTTGGCTTTGAAGTTCCAATACTTTACGCAAATCATCGTCGTTTTGGGCAGAAGTAAAAATCACCGACATTTCGATAACGGGTTAAAAATTAGAATGGCCATAAAAGTAATAAGAGGCATTTAGCAACCCAAACATTCCCTGTATCTTTGTCACAAACACGATTCATCCAACCTAATCACTCATGCAAAAACAACCTTTACTTCGGCATTTGCTGCCCCTTGCCTTCTCTTTAGTTACTTTTTTGTCTTTTTCTCAAACTCCCATTCTACCCGAGCGCGAACGAGCCCGCGTAATAGATGAAATTTTAGAAGACCGCTTTACCAATTTATTGCCTCAATTGATGCGGCGAGAGGGAGTAGATATGTGGATTATTATTTCGCGAGAGTACAACGAAGACCCCGTTATGCGAACGATGCTTCCTAGTACGTGGCTTTCGGCACGACGCCGTACCATCATGGTTTTTTATGATGCAGGTGGCGATAAACCTCTCGAAAAGTTAGCCATTGCCCGCTACGATGTCGGGAATTTGCTCAAAGGCGAATGGGACATCAACGTGCAACCGAACCAATGGCTGGCCCTGTCGAAGGTGATTGACGACCGTAATCCGAAGAAAATTGCCCTTAATATTTCAAAAGATTATGGCCACGCCGACGGTCTGACCTACACCGAACACAAAGAGTTTATGACGGCTTTGTCGGAGAAACAAAAAGCAAAAATTGTTTCGGCTGACCGCCTTGCCGTGGCTTGGCTCGAAACACGTAGCGAAAAAGAAGCCGCTATTTATCCGCTGATTTGTCGTATCTCTCACCAGATTATCGAAGAAGCTTTTTCGGAAAAAGTCATTCATCCAGGCATTACTACTACCGACGATGTGGTTTGGTGGATGCGTCAAAAAGTGACGGACTTGGGACTAGAAACGTGGTTTCATCCGACGGTGGACATTCAACGCCTTGACCCCGAAAGTTTTGACCACTTGCGTACGTTTTCAAAGCGACCCTCCAAGCAAGTCATTATGCCAGGAGACTTGTTGCACTGCGACTTTGGGATTACGTATTTACGCCTTAACACCGATCAACAACAACACGCTTATGTCCTTCGCCCAGGAGAAACGGATATTCCAGAGTACTTAAAAAAGGCTTTCTTGCAGGGAAATCGCCTGCAAGATATTCTTACTGAGCGTTTTAAAGTGGGTACTACGGGAAATAAAATGCTATTGGAGTCGCTCGAACAAGCTAAAAAAGAAGGTATTACGGGTAGTATTTATTCTCACCCGATTGGTGTGCACGGCCACGCCGCAGGGCCTACGATTGGGATGTGGGATCAGCAGCAGGGAGTACCTGGTACGGGCGATTACCCATTGTTCCAAAACACCGCTTATTCTATTGAATTAAATGCGGCGGTTGAAATTCCTGAATGGAAGAAAACGATTCGAATTATGCTGGAAGAAGACGGTTTCTACGACGCCAACGGCTTCCGTTATTTGGACGGTCGGCAACAGGAAATGTTTACCATTCCACGAAAAGTAGCTAACGTCAAATAAGCATAAAGCGGCTGCCAAAAATGGCAGCCGCTTTGATTAGGCCGGCACTCCCTTCCAGCGAATGACAATTATTCACAGATATCGGGCCGATTTATGAAGGTTTTTCGCCTTTCTTCATCCGATTGGTAATCGACAATAACAAGGCAGGTAACAAAATCAAATTGGTACACATCGCCACTAAAAGAGTGATAGAAACCATGACCCCCATCGCCGCCGTACCGCCAAAACTTGACGCGGCAAAAATGGCAAATCCGCAGAACAAAATGGTTGCCGTATAAATCATACTCAAGCCCGTTCCAAAAATTGCTTTGGAAATCGCCACCGTTGGAGGATGGCCATTTTTGTAAATTTCCTGTCGATAGCGCGTCAAGAAATACACCGTACCGTCGGAAGCAATTCCGAAAGTGATGCTAAAAATCAGAATAGTAGTAGGCTTAAAGTAAATATCAAAAAAGCCCATAATACCCGCCGTCAATGCTAGAGGAATCAAACAAGGCAGTTTTGACAACAAAATAATGGGTACAGAACGGAAAAGAACCATTCCAACAATCGCAATCAAAACGATAGCAATGAGTAAACTTTCGTAGAGGTTGCCTAGCAAGTAATCATTGCTTTTCAAAAACACCAAACTATGCCCCGTTAGGCTTACGTTATAGTCTTTGGGGCTAAAAATAGAATCTACTTTTGGACGAATTTCTTTTAATAATTCTTTGATTCGTTCTGAGCCTACATCGGCCATTTGAAAACTCACGCGCGTGATGCTACGGTCTTTGTTCAAAAACGTATTCAACTGCTTCGCTCCTGCTCCGTTTTGGCCTTGTCCTTGTACAAAATCCGATAGTTTTGAAAGTTCCATCGCCCCAGGAAGTACATAATACTTAGCCTCACCACCCCGATACGCTTGGTACAAAAACCGCGATGCCTCTACGGCCGAAACAGGTTTCGAAAACTCTGAGTAATCGGCCAAAGCCTTTTGGAGCGCCTTAATTTTATACAGCGTTCGGGCCTGATTGCCAAATACCCCATTGGGCTGTTTGGTATCAATCATCACCTCAAAAGGCAAAACTCCGTTAAAGTTTTTTTCAAAAAAACGCAAATCTACATAGACCTTATCATTTTTGGGCAAATCATCCACCACATAACCCACAGCCTTGATTTTGGTCATCCCATACCCTGAAATGATAACAATCACGACCATTGACAGATAAATGTCCCGTCGTTTGTTATGAACCAAATAATCCACTTTTTCAAGGAAACCCACTGCCCATTTACCATCTAAGTGGCGTAAATGACGCGCTTTGGGTAGGTCCATGTAATGCAAAGTGATGGGTAACAGCACTAAACAAAGCACGTACGTCACCATCACACAAATAGCTGCAACCACCCCAAATTCGACCAGCAAGGCACTATTGGTGAAATAAAATACGCCAAAACCAATGGCTGTTGTGACGTTAGCCAGCAAAATTGACAAGCCAATTTGTTTCACCATTTCGACGATAGCCTTGTCTTTATTTCCGTGCGTTTTGAGTTCTTGCTGGTATTTATTAATCAAAAAAATACAGTTTGGAACCCCAATCACAATCAGTAACGGAGGAATCAATCCCGTAAGTGCCGTAATTTTATATTCAAACAATTGCAGTGTCCCAATGGAAAACACAACCCCAATAAGCACCACAACAATCGAAAGGAGCGTAAGACGGAACGAGCGGAAAAAAGCCCACAAAATAAAGGCAGTCACCAGCACTGCCAAAATCATGAACAGCGTCATTTCACTCGAAATTTTCTTCATCATTGTTGTACGGATGAAAGGCATTCCAGAGAAATGAATTTTAGTATTGTACTTAGCACCAAATTCGTTCGAGAATTTCACCACCTCCTCCACAATCGACAATCGTCGCTTTGAATTGAGAGACGCCTCCTTGAAGGTGACTAAGATAAGGGTTGAATTGGTTTTTGAATTCCACACTAAACCATCATAAAAAGGCAAGTTTTGAATCTGTTTTTTGAGGCTGTCTGCTTCTGCTTGCGTCGATGGAATATCTTTCATCACGGGCAAAATATCAAAACGGCTAGCGCTATCGTTACGAACTACCTTATAAACACTGCCCAACGAGAGCACATTTTTGATGCCCTCAGTCGATTTAATTTTTTGGGCGAGGTTCTGCCAATCACGCAGTTTATTGAGTTCAAACAAGTTCTTGTCTTGCCAACCTATTACCATCACACCACCATCTTCACCAAAAAGCTGTCGAAAATATTGGTATTCTTTTTCGGTAGGGTCATCGGGCGGTAAAATACGTGCAAACTTGTACGAAAGTTCAATTTTACTTCCTTCGTACCCCATAAAAACCGTCGAAACCAGCACTAATGCCAGCCAAATAAACCGATATTTGATAATATTTTGAGCAATGTTATTCCACATACACGATGGTGCTTTGTTATCCGAAAGCCGCAAAGATACTCAGCCTTCCCGTCATTCGGTCTAAAAAAGTAAAGTTTCTTGTCCGACCCTTCCTCTTCTTCATGGATACATTTGGTCATTTTTCACCCCTAAATATTCCATTAGAACAATGGTAATAATGAAAATGCCCCGACGTTGGCCAGGGCATTTTACAACACGGAAATTCTTAATTTTATTTGAATGTAACTGGGAGGGTCAATTTTTCAGCTCCCCGCTGCACTTCTGCTTCCACGGTTTGACCTTTTTCAAATTTGCCCAACGCTCCCATATAGTCGTAAATCGTATTGAGGATATATTTATCCAAACGTAAAATTAAATCACCTCCCTTAATTCCTGCGGCTTCTCCTGGACGATTTTTAGAAACCCCATCCACTTTGATTCCTGGACCATTAAAAGAATAATCAAGTAAGAGCCCCATCGTCACTTTGAAACTCATGTTACGTGCCATTGGCATAGCAGTTTCGCGGTACTCAAGGCGATTGGGAAGTTTATCGACAGCATTTACAATTCCAACCACCGAGTTCAGGATTTTGGCTTCACCTTCAATGTTTATCAATTCAATATCGTCGCTTGGCTTATGGTAATCGCCGTGAACCCCAGTAAAGAAGAATAAGACGGGAATTTTCTTTACATAAAACGACGTGTGATCGGAAGCTCCTGCTCCAGCAGAATCAATTTTGAACGCCATTTTATCACGCTCCAACACGGGCGGTACTACCTGCCCCCATGTTGGGCTCGTTCCCCAACCTCCCACAGTAATTGCTTTATTGGGATCAAAACGACCAATCATATCAAAGTTCAGCATTAAATTGACCGTAGATAGGTCGATGGTGGGATTGTTTGCATAATATTTTGAGCCTAGCAACCCTAATTCTTCGGCCGAAAAGCAAATGAACAAAAAGTTGTGTTTTTCTTTCACCTTGTTTTTAGCAAAATGATGGGCTAATTCCAACACCCCCGCTACACCCGACGCGTTATCGTCGGCACCATTGTGGATTTTTCCTTTACTATCAGGAATCAACGAACCACGCTGATAGCCTTCGCCGAGGTGGTCGTAGTGCGCCCCAATAACGATAGTACGGTCGGCACCGTTGTCCAAAAAACCAACTACATTGCGGGCATCCAACACGTGTACCGTATCAAGATTCGCCTTAAACGGCTGCTCGTAGCCATTGGTGCCTTTGGGTTGAAGTCCTATTTCTTTAAAATAATTTGCAATATAATCTGCCGACATTTTTTCTTCCTTCGTCCCCGTCCCACGGCCTTTCAGTTCGTCCGAAGCCAAGTAAGCAATATGTTTTTGAACATTTTTGGCAGAAATATCCGACTTTTGGGCGTACAATGAACCTGCTACCAAGCAAGCTCCTAATAGTATTTTTTTCATTAGAAGAATGTAATGAGTGAATATGACATTGGGCGTAAAAATAACGACTATTTTACACAACAGCCCTGTGAAAATGTTTTAATTATAAGTTCTTACCTATCCAATTTACGAAACCTACTACTTCGAGGGTGTGGGTCTCCAACGAAACGACTGCGCATCAATCGCTCTCATCGTGCATAAGACGCCCTCAAGATGGTCGTATTCGTGTTGCAAAAGCTCCGACAACGCATTTTCCATCGGCCATTCTTGCGGTTGCCAATGCTCATCGAAGTATTTTATTGTCAACGACTTGTGGCGCTTGACTTTAACCAATAAATTGGGAAAGCTCATACAATCGTCCCACAGTTCAAACGTTTCTTCGCTCAAATTCACCAGTTCTGGGTTAATAAACACCACAGGGCGGTCGATGTTCATGTAAATCAGTCGTTTCATAATTCCTAGCTGAGGTGCGGCAATGGCTCGTCCAAAGCCATATTTTGTGCGCACTTCTTGCATTACATTGTGGAGGTCGGCCACCCAGCCTAGCAATTGTTCATGTTCTTCGGGTAAAACAGGGGCACATACCTCGTACAATCGAGGGTCACCCAATAAAAGTAAATCGGCTAATGTTTTCATTTTTTTTCTTCGTGTCTAAGCACCGTTGTAAATCAAATTCTTTATCTGTTGTTGGTTTCTCAAAACCCTTGAAAACAAAATTGTGAGAAACGGTTAACGTCAGATTCTCAAATCTGACGCCACACTTAAACTCTTTATAATAAGTAACAAGTATCTTAGACCTTTTTAAGACTTTATTTCACACGCAGTCATTCGCACCTAAAACCCCAACCAGCAATGCAAAATACAGCAATAAAACTCATACTATTACTGGTTTTTGTTTCGGTTTTTTCTTTCACAGGAACGGACACCCTCCAAAACGAATACCGAGCGGAAGACGCCGCCGATTCTAATCGTGTTTACGTTCCCGACGACCTTGAAGCTACGCTATGGGCGGAAGCTCCCCTATTGTACAATCCAACCAACATGGACATTGACGCCAAAGGGCGGATTTGGGTTACGGAGGCCGTCAACTACCGCAATTTTAACAATAAACCTGACCAAAAACTCACCTTCAGCGAAGGCGACCGAGTCATGATTCTGGAAGATACCGACGGAGATGGCAAAGCAGACAAATCGAAGGTGTTTGTTCAAGACAAAGACTTGGTAGCACCGCTGGGCATTGGGGTCATTGGCAATAAGGTGGTGGTAAGCTGTGCTCCCAATATCATTATTTATACCGATGAAAACGGCGACGATATTCCTGATAAAAAAGAGATTTTCTTAACGGGTTTCGGCGGCCTCGACCACGACCATTCATTACACTCCCTCACGGCTGGCCCCGACGGTAGATGGCATTTTAACACGGGAAATGCGGGACCGCACAAGGTCAAAGATAAAAGTGGTTGGACACTGCGCTCGGGGAGTATTTATACAGGAGGAACGCCCTACAACAAAGAAAATCATGGTAATCAAAAAAGCGACGATGGCCGAATTTGGGTAGGTGGCCTGTCCCTGCGGATGAATGCTGACGGCACAGGGCTGAAAGTAATGGCGCATAATTTTAGAAATAGCTACGAAATAGCCATCGACAGCTACGGTGATTATTGGCAAAACGACAACGATGACCAAGTGGTTACCTGCCGCACGAGTTGGGTCATGGAAGGCTCTAACGCGGGCTATTTTAGTACCGACGGAACGCGTACTTGGCAAGCCGACCGCCGCCCCAATCAAGACATGTTTACCACCCACTGGCACCAAGAAGACCCAGGTGTATTGCTCGCGGGCGACAACACAGGCGCAGGCTCTCCCACCGGTATGCTCGTGTATGAAAGCGACGCCCTTGGTGAAAAATACCGAGGCACTGTTCTCAGTTGCGAAGCAGGGCGAAATGTGGTGTGGGCTTACTGGCCTAAAGCCAAAGGGGCTGGTTTTGATTTCTCTCAACGGGTCGATTTTGTAAGTAGCTTTCCCAAAGTTGAAGAACACTATATTTGGCACGAAACGGGCAAAGACAAACGTAAGTGGTTCCGCCCCAGCGATGCCGCTACGGGGCCAGACGGGGCTATTTATATCGCCGATTGGTACGACCCTGTTGTAGGTGGTCATCAAATGCACGACAAAAAAGGCTACGGACGAATTTACCGAATTACACCTAAAGGCAAAAAACTAAGTACGCCTACTTTCGACCTCAGCTCGGTCAAAGGACAAATCGAAGCCCTCAAAAATCCCGCTATCAATGTCAGAAACCTAGGTTTTGTGGCGTTACAAGCCCAAGGCGAAACAGTAGTTCCCGCCGTCAAAGCCTTACTGGCAGACTCAAATCCATTTGTTCAAGCGCGTGCTGTATGGTTGTTGGCCCAATTGGGAGCAACTGGAAAAACCGAAGTAGAACAAATCATACTCAAAAGTACTGACGCTCGGCTCCAAACTGCGGCGTTTCGGGCGTTGAAGCACGACATTACGCCTTCAAGTTCGCCCCAAGAAATCGAAAGCCAAGTGGATTTATGCCAGAAAGCACTGAAAGTAGCCTTCCTTCCACTTTACCGCGAAATTGCCATTTCGTTGCGGGATGTACCTTATGCTTCCATGACCAGTTTGGTTTCTCCGCTCGAAGCTGCCTTTGATGGAAAAGACCGTTATTATTTAGAAGCACTAGGAACCGCTTTCGACGGAAAAGAGGAGAGATATTTCCAGCATATTCGTAACCAGTGGCCTCAAAATGCTGCCCAATGGACGCCCCAACAAGCTTGGATAGCGTGGCGGCTTCATCCAAAAACCGCGTTGGCTGATTTAAAAATACGAGCGACCTCACCCACTCTCTCGGCAGAAGAACGCAAACGAGCCATCACCGCGATAGCGTTTATAAAAGACAAATCGGCTGCACTTGCCATGCTTGATTTAACAAAAAGTACCTTGAAAGGCGTCGCAGAACAGGCGTTTTATTGGGTTAATTTTCGTAAAACCAACGATTGGCAGTCGTTGCTTGATTGGCAAGAAGCAGCAGCCACGCAACTTAGTCTGGCTCAAAAACGGATGTTGGCTTGGAAAGACGTCATGACAGACACCAACGCGCCCATCGCCAAACGCGAAGAAGCCGCCAAAACACTTGCAGCGGATATTTTTGGAGGTCAATTGCTGCTAGCCGCTGCCAGCGAAAACAAAATTCCGAAAGAGTTACGGCCGCTCATTGCTCAAAGTATTTTTAACAATCCCGACCGCAGTATTCGGATGATGGCAGGCGATTATTTCATACGTCCAAGTGGAAAAGGACTGTCGGTGAGTTTGGCGGCGAGTTTCCCTGCCGACCTTGGTAAGGGCAAACAGATTTTCCAAACGCACTGCACGTCGTGTCACCGCTTTCAGCAGGAGGGGAAAGAAATTGGGCCTGATTTGACCTTGATTGGTAAAAAATTTGACAAAGAAGGGCTGCTAGATGCCATCATCAATCCAAGCGCCAGTTTGGCTTTTGGCTACGAACCATGGATTATTCAAACCAAAGACAAAAATACGTACTACGGTTTTATGGTGGGCGACGGGGCAAATGTGCTTCTTAGGGACATCGCAGGAAAAACATCGACTATTAAAGCTTCACAAATTGCCTCACGTCAACAACTTAAAAATAGTTTGATGCCCGAACCTTCGTCGTTGGGCTTAAAAGAAAAAGATTTGTCGGATTTAGCAGGATACCTGCTCGGGTTGCCTAGGTAAAGGGTCGGACTGTCGCACGGCAAAAGGTAAGAAAAACTAAAGTAAAGAGCGAATGAGTTCCTTCTACCCTTTACTTTAGCGAATAATTATTATAAACGAACGACTTCACCCGTACGTACCGATTCGTCACACGCAAACGCGATTTGAAGGCTGTTTACGGCGTCCGCCATGTGGTCGGTTAGGTCAACGTCTTCAATAATCGCTTTCAAAAAATAGGCCTGTTCGCGGTTACAAAGTTCTTGATGGTCTGGCTCGTCGGTCAAGTTAATCCATTCATCGGGTTTGGTAAATGCGTTATTTTCATCAATATCGGCATGGTGATAACGCAACGACTCAGTTTTGGTGTGTGCGTCCACATTGTCTGATTTCCCCGCACCTCCTGCGTCTTTTGCCACAATCGACACGCAGCCTTTAGGGCCTACCACATCTTTTACAAAAAAAGCAGTTTCGCTCATCATCGGACCCCAGCCAGCTTCGTACCAACCTACTGAACCATCCTCAAAACGAATTTGAAGTTGTCCATAATTGTAATTTCCCGCAGGAATATCTTCGGTCAAGCGAGCGCCAATGGCCGACACCCAAACTGGTTTTGAACGGGTCATTTGGCACATTACGTCGATATAGTGCACTCCGCAATCCACAATTGGGCTAAGGCTTTTCATCAAATTACGGTGTACATCCCACATATAGCCGTGACTTTGCTGGTTAAGGTTCATCCTCATTACCAATGGTTTACCAAGCGTTTGCGCCAATTCCACAAACTTTTCCCACGACGGATGATGGCGTAAAATATATCCTACCACCAATTTTTTATTGGCTTTGACAGCCGATTCTACCACGCGCTTTGCGCCTTCGACGGTATCAGCGACGGGTTTTTCGATAAATACGTGGCAGCCGTGCTCAAACGCCATAACCGCAAACGCTTCGTGCGTATCGGGGTAGGTTGAGATGCAAACAGCGTCGGGTTGAGTCGCTTGGAGGGCTTCGGTATAATCAGAATACAGAGCATAACCGCCCCCTAATTTTTCGTTTAGAACTTCTTTACTTTTTCCCGTTGAGACAATACCACAAATTTCGAAACCTTCAAAATTATGATAGGCTGTAGCGTGAGAAGCGCCCATATTTCCGCATCCAACGACAAGGACGCGCACTGGTTTAGGAGATGTTGACATAGGTATTAATGATAGGAAATGGTTTTTACTGTAAAAGTACACTATTCATTCTTACCTACCATCATTTCTCCAAAAAGGCAGCATTAATAGACCTTTCTAATACATAAAAATTCTATAGCTACAATCCGCTTTAACCTCAAAAAATGATACCATAACATAAGAGTATTTATTATGACAATAAAAAAAACAAAATTTCTGGCGATTAAGTTAAACACTTTGCCCTAACGCAAAGTATTATAATGAAACTCAAAAGTTATGTTTCACTTTCCTCCTTCAAAATCCATTCAGAAACCGTCCTCTATTGTCCCTCTTTTGAGTTGGGATTTTGCCCATCCACTATTAAAAAAACAGATTGAAGTAGGTGAAGATTACAAAAATATTTCGACTCTTTCTGAAAGATTTCAGTGGGATTTAGAATTAGAAACAAAGCACTTGTTACGAAATAACTACATTTTAGTCATTACTAACTTATCTCAAGAAATAGTGTGGGTAAGCCAAAAATTTGAATCAATGACTCATTACCCAAAAGCCGAAGTCATTGGTCGAAAGCCCACTTTTTTGCAAGGAGAAAAAACAAGCACCAAGTCTCTGCGCTTAATCCGTGAAAAGCTATCGAACCTCGAACAGGTAGATACCAAACTTGTCAATTACCGGAAAAACGGTGAAGCCTATTGGTGTCAAGTGACCATTCTCCCAATCCAAAACAAAGAAGGTAATTTGACGCATTTCATGGCAATTGAAAAAGAAGTTGATTAAAATAAACGCTTGAATTATAATTAATTAAAAAAGCCAATGGATGTCCATAACATCATTGGCTTTTACTTTTGACAAGAGGGAAGAAATCGAAAAGTTGGTTTAAATCAATTTGTGCTCCAACTCTAGCGCCATTGGTACCAAAACGTAATCTTCGATAATGGCGTGTTTACGGAGTTCTAACTCAAACAGTTCTACTTGATTAAGAAAAATTTTATAGGGCAATGGTATCGACTCATCGCCCGAATAACGACGAATAAGCTGGCTCACCTCCTGAAGTTCGTCTTCAATAGGCGAGTGAGAGTCAATGAATTGCTGAATACTAAAATTTGGCTTTTCAGTTGGCTTTAAAGCGTCAGCAGGTTGTTTCGAAGCGGCGATGAGCTTTTGAATATAGGGAAAAAGCTCTTTTTCTTCCATCCGAATGTGCTCTACCAAGTGCGTCTTATAATCATTGAAGAAATAGGCCAGAGTCGCTAGTAATTGGTGGCTTTGCCCATATTTGCTAAAAATATGCACCAACGACTGCTCTATTTCAGGAAGTTTTTTAGAAAGATAGTAGTGGTGAGTAGCTTGTAGGTAAGTGAGGATTTCTTCAATCGAAAATTTTTTCATTTTCTCAAATGGAAAATCCTCTTCGTTGTTGTAAAGGTCTAAAATGAGCTCAATTAGCTCAGGATTCATATCTATTGCCTTATTTACTACATTGTTTTGCGGCAAAGAATCACTATTAAAACGCTCAACAACCAGCTGGTACGTTTTTTCGGTGTCAATAAAGTCGTGTAATGCAGCCATACTTTTTCATTTGGGTTGAATCCAAATCTAAACATAGCCGTCTTTTCAAACTATGACAAAAATCAGGAAAAAGGTTGGGAGGGTAAAAGTTTACAATTTCCTGTTAGAAGTTTTTTGTTTAGGGTTTGAGTTGCAAACCCTAAACTCTAAAATACTGAAAACAAAAATTTCTAAACAGGAAACCTCAGATTTAAAAACCTATTTCTTCATTTGAGCTTCTACCACGGCAATAGCTACCATGTTGACAATTTCGCGAACGGAGCTACCCAACTGCAAAACATACACAGGCTTACCCATTCCCAACAGCAATGGCCCGATGGCTTCGTACTCCCCTACTTCTTTGAGCAGGTTATAGGCGATGTTACTTGCCGAAAGGTTCGGGAAAATAAGCGTATTCGCACCATCATCCACTAATTTTGAGAAAGGATGATTGGTACGCAACAGTTCTGTATCAAACGGTAGGTGTGCCTGCATTTCCCCATCCACAATCATATCGGGATGTTTGGCGTGAAGCTTTGCCACTGCCGCGCTCATTTTTTCGGCATCCTCGCCTTTTGCGCTACCAAAGTTGGAATAAGTTAGTAAAGCAATACGAGGTTTGATATTGAAACGTTCTACCGCCCGCGCCGTAAGCTCCGTAATTTCGACCACATCATCTACCGTTGGATTAAAATTGACGGTGGTATCTGCCAAAAACAACGGACCACGGCGAGTGAGAAGAATGTACATCCCTGCTACTTTTTTCACACCTGGCTCTTTTCCAATGATTTGGAGAGAAGGTCGAATCGTATCAGGATAGTTGCGAGTCAAACCAGAAATAAGCGCATCTGCTTCGCCCATTTCAACCATCATTGCTCCAAATGAACTCCGGTAGTACATTATCTTACGTGCTTCGTTTAGGTTGACTCCTTTACGTTGACGCTTTTTGAAGTATGCTTCGGCATAGCGGTCAATCTGCTCCGCTTGATCAGGGCTGTAAGGATCAATCACAGGTACGTCGGCCATATCAAGTTTATTAGCCTCAATGATAGCCCGAATACGTTCCTCTTTTCCAAGTAAAATAGGGTAGGCAATTCCCTCATCACGAACTTGTTGAGCAGCTTTGAGTACTTGTACATTCTCAGCATCAGCAAATACCACCCGCTTAGGTGCTTTACGAGCCTTACTGATAATCACCCTTGAAATTTGATTGTCTTGGCCAAGGCGTTTTTCCAACTGTTGCATGTAGGCATCCCAATCCGCAATCGGGCTTTTCGCAACCCCACTGTCCATGGCTGCTTTGGCTACCGCAGGGGCAACGGTTGTCAACAAACGAGGGTCAACGGGTTTAGGGATAATGTACTCCCGCCCAAACGTCAAGTTAGTGGTATTATAAGCTAGGTTGACAATGTCTGGCACTGGCTTTTTGGTTAATTCGGCCAAAGCGCGTACCGCTGCTAACTTCATTTCTTCGTTAATTTCACTGGCACGTACATCCAATGCACCACGGAAAATGTACGGGAATCCCAGTACGTTATTGACTTGATTTGGATAATCCGAACGCCCTGTGGCCATAATCACGTCTTCACGAGCTTCAACGGCATCGGGATACGGAATTTCAGGGTCTGGATTGGCCATAGCAAACACCATTGGGTCTTTTGCCATCGACCGAACCATATCTTTTGACACCACATTCGCTTTTGAAAGCCCTAAAAACAAGTCAGCACCCACCATTGCTTCAGCAAGTGAGCTAAAACGACGCTCAGACGCAAACTCTTTTTTGAGGTCATCGAGGTCGGTACGAGCGGTGTTGATATGCCCTTTACTATCAAACATATCAACGTTTTCGGGACGCACTCCCAATGCTATGTATAATTTGGTACACGAACTCGCCGAAGCACCTGCGCCAGAAACTACCACACGAATGTCTTCTACATTTTTACCAACAATTTCAAGTCCATTCAACAACGCTGCCGCACTGATGATTGCTGTACCGTGTTGGTCGTCGTGCATCACAGGAATATTCAATTCTGCTTTCAGGCGACGCTCAATTTCAAAACATTCAGGAGCTTTAATATCTTCGAGGTTTACTCCCCCAAAAGTAGGCTCCATGATTTTAACGGTTCGAACAAACTCATCTACGTTTTCGGTGTTAAGTTCAATGTCGAACACATCAATATCAGCATATATTTTAAACAAAAGTCCTTTTCCTTCCATGACGGGTTTGCCAGCTTCGGGGCCTATGTTACCCAAGCCTAGTACGGCAGTTCCGTTACTAATAACCGCCACAAGGTTTCCCTTAGCGGTGTACTTATACACATCTTCGACGTTGCGGTGAATCTCCATACAGGGTTCTGCAACACCAGGTGAATAAGCCAAAGACAAATCGAGTTGATTGTTTGTCTCTTTGGTTGGCACAACTTGAATTTTGCCAGGGCGGCCCTTAGAGTGGTAGTAAAGCGCGTCCTCTTTGCGAATTTTTGGAGGCATAACGGTTTATTGGGGGTTGATTTTGGGGCTGCAAGGTACGAACGAAAATCATTTGTCGTACTAATTAATTGAGTTTTTATACAAAACCAGCGACATATTTTTTGCCAGTTCCTCTCAAAAGAAAAGGCTATATTAACGAAAAAGCCGTCTAATATCCTTCAAAAGACATTAGACGGCCTATATAATTTCGGTTAAATTTATTTATACGAGTCGTTTGATAATTTCATTGGCCGAAATCCCCTCGGCTTCAGCTCTAAAATTACGAACGATACGATGGCGTAAAATAGGTGCCGCCACTGCCTTCACATCCTCAATATCAGGTGAATATTTACCATTGATGAGGGCATTACATTTGGCCGCTAAAATAAGGTTTTGAGAAGCACGTGGTCCAGCCCCCCATTCCAAATAGTTTTTGGTATCAGCACTTGCAAACTCACCGTTTGGACGGGTCTTGTGAACCAGTTTTACGGCATAATCTACCACATTATCTGCCACAGGTACGCGTCGTACTAAGTGTTGAAATGCTTCAATTTCAGCTCCCGAAATTACTTTGTTGACCGTTGGTTTATTGTCGGCAGTAGTTGCTTTCACAATGTTCAGCTCTTCCTGAAACGACGGATAATCAAGCGTAACCATAAACATAAAACGGTCAAGCTGTGCCTCAGGAAGTGGATAAGTTCCTTCCTGTTCGATGGGGTTTTGTGTTGCTAAAACAAAAAATGGGCGATTCAACGCATGCTTTTGCCCAGCCACAGTAACGGCATATTCTTGCATCGCTTCAAGAAGGGCCGATTGAGTTTTGGGAGGAGTACGGTTAATCTCATCGGCCAAAATGATATTGGCAAAAACGGGACCACGTACAAATCGAAAATTACGCTCATTGTCAAGCGTTTCCGACCCCAAAATATCCGATGGCATCAAGTCAGGCGTGAACTGAATACGGTTAAAGCTCAAGTCCAAAGCGTTTGAAATCGTCTGAATCAAAAGGGTTTTTGCCAAACCAGGAACCCCTACCAACAAACAATGGCCTTGGCAAAAAATAGCCGTCAATAACAAACGAACTGTTTCATCTTGACCCACAATTACTTTTCCAATTTCGGTGCGGAGTTTTTCGTAGGATTCTTTCAGGGCTTCGGCAGCTGCAACGTCAGAAGTAAACTTCATTTCATCAAAAGGGTTTATGAGTTAATAGATGCGGGATTTATCGGGTCAATTTGCAAATAATACGTACTAACGTCAATTATCGTCCTGATTTACCCCAAAAATTTTACACCCTTGGTATTCAGGCTCCACTTTAATAAATACATCTGACACTGCTTTTTTAAACCACTCGTCCACCGCCTTTGTTTTTTTATTGGCTAACACAATGTTGTTAATTTTTTCAAAATCTAGCTTCAAGCTTGCCGTATGCGGGTCTGATTTACTCTTGAAATACACAATTCGCATGGCCGTTTTTCCGTCATCAGTACGATAATTCATTGGGGCACTTATCGTGCCAACTTTCATTGTATCTAGCATCATATACAAACTATAGTCCATCGAAGCATCCAACGGTAAGCGCGTAGCACCACTTTGGTTATCTTTGATTAAACCACCTGCATCTGCCGTATTTTTATCTTCAGACCAATCTTTGGCTAGTTTTTCAAACTTAGCAGTCGTATCCGTTTTAAGAACTCGGTTCAAGCTATCAAGCACACGTTGTGGATCACTCAAATCCATACGGTTATAATCTGGACGCAACAGAATATGACGCGCGTGGTATTCTGCTCCACGAATTTCGAGTAATTGTATCAAGTGCAATCCAAACTCCGACTCAATGGGTTCAGAAAGTTCATTAGGCTTTAATTTCAACGCTGCTCCCTCAAATTCGGGCACCATCATTCCGCGTTTGGCAAATCCCAAATCTCCCCCTTGCTGTGCCGAACCGATGTCTTCTGAGTACGCCGAGGCAAGTGCTGTAAAGTCTTCGCCCTTTTCAATACGCTGTTTAAAGTCTAGCAATTTATTGCGCAACTCGTCTTTTTGAGCTTTAGTAACTTTGGCAAAGCGTACGATTTGTCCAATTTCTACCTCTGCGGGAATGTAAGGCAAGCTATCTTTGGGAATTGCATTAAAAAACTTACGCACCTCACTGGGCGTCACTTTGATGGCTTCCGTAATTTTACTTTGCATTTTTTCCGAAAGCATCTCTTCCTTAATTTCACTACG
>JALQYJ010000042.1 GCA_023254175.1 Runella sp.
CGTGCTCGCCTCCGTTACCTTTTGGGCTGACCACACTCTAGCAATACGCTCAGAGAGGGGGGGGTACTTTGTCCTTTTGGCATGATAGGAGTGCCAGAATCGAGAAAATCCAAATAAACCTCATACTTTGATTGATTAGAAGTGTGACTTAGTTTTTAATTATTTTTTTACTAACACGTATGCCATTTACCTCAGCCACTACCACATATACGCCTACTGCCCAATTAGTGAGGTCAAGCTCTGCTTCATGGGTAAGCTGAGGTGCGTTGCTTTGCCATTTTAACAAACCATGTCCATGATTATCTACTACCTGTAGAGTGACATGAGCTGGCGTAGGGAGTTCAACGGTAGCTTTTATTTTTCCATAAGTTGGATTGGGGTGAGTTCTTAAACTCACTTCTGCTACTCTCAAGGGATTAGCTGATGTAATAATCAGAGAAAAAGGATCCGAAAATCTTGAACAGCCATTTAAAAAAACATTTACCGTGTATCTACCAGAACTTGTCGCCGTAAAAGCCTGCTGATTTGCACCTTGAATGAGCACATCATCTTTATACCATTGGTACCTTTCGCTGGGAGTAGTACTCAACGTCAGGATGCCATCGGAAGTAATAGTTGGTTTGGGTATCATAATAACCTGTACTTCCACGGTATCAGAATTAAGTGTGCAGCCTGCTTGGAACACCGCTACCGAAAATTTTCCAGAACTTTTAACATAGATAGTATTGTTACTGTTACCATTTGACCAACGATAAGACTCCCAAACTCCTGGGGGAGAAAGCCGCAAGCTATCCCCAAAACAAACTTGAAATTGCTTTTGCTTACTAAGTACTATTCTCTTGTTTACAAGTACTAAGTCCGTTATTGTATTGGCTCGTAAGTTGTTTAATGTGGTTACTTTTGAGTTACAGTATCCCGTAATTAAGGCTTCAATCGTGTAATTTCCATTCAGCAATCCCGCAATAGTATATTTACCTTGTGCATCTGTTTGAGTAGTAACTAGTTTTGCTCCTTTCAGAAGTACTGTTGCATTGGCAATACCCAAACCAGTAAGTTGGTCGGTTACCCTACCACTAATTACAATGCCATTAAATTGAGAGAATAAATATTTCTGGGTCTGATAAACATCATAAAAAGTAACGGAAGCAAAAGACGAACTAAAGTACAAATTGGTTAGACGATAAGGGCCATTTGCTAATTTTTCATTAATCTCACTACCTGAAAATCGAAGGGTGATTACATTTAGCCCTTGTGAAAGTGACAGGCGAGTCTCGGTCCAATTCAGAGAGTTTTGCAGTGAGTCTATCAGTTCGGCACTCAAATCAAATGTTCCTGCTTTACTGACATTTACTTGTACTTTGATGTCTAAAAAGTCAAAATCACCGTCTTTGTCACTATCTACTGGACTTTCAGATTTTTGATTAGTTAATATAACTGGAGGACGGTTAAACAACCGTACATTATAGTTTCTGGTAGTATATGCTTTGGTACGAGAATCAACAATAGCCGACCTTGAAACATCCATTAATGCCAAGTTTTCTAAAGTATAGGGGCCATTTAATTCATTTTTACCGATAGACAAACCATCGAAACTGAGCGTAATGTTAGCGACTCCTACGTCTTGGGGTTTCGTATTTGGGTTTCTCCAAGCGCTGGTAGCTATTACTTCTCCCTTTGCATTTTTCAAAACACCAGTGAGTAAATAATTGCCCGCTATGTTAAAACGCACCCCTATCCTAATGTGTAGTGTATCAATCAATCCATCACTATTGATATCAGAAGTACTTTCTGAGAATACATTCGTAAATTCGGCAGTCTTGGCAATTACGTTTACAGTTGATTCATCATACGTTTCCTCCGCCCCCTCTTTAAGTTTGGTTACCATCGTCACCATGCCAGTCTGCTCAAAGCCCCCGTATTGGTTTCCATAAATACCGTCATTGGCTTTTTGGTCTTGGTGCAATCCATCATCAAATAACTGGATAGAGTCTTGCTTCGCTGAGCTGTAAAAGTACACCTTACCAGTACCTCGTATGATTGGCTGGTTTTTACTGGTATAATTTACATTGACTATGACTGGTTCTCGGGTAGCGTAATTGTACTTATTGGTTCCAATGACCACTTTCCTGTCCGACTCTCCATATACCTTGAGAGCGTAGGTATTCTCTACGGCACCTGCGTTCATAGTTATTTCCCAGTAACCCTTCTCAGCTTTCGGAATCTGATAGACTGTAAGAAATCCGCTCGGTATCATTCCTTGAGAGTAGCCAGTGCTGTTACTGGTATAAACCGTTCCCGAAGGGCTCTTCAGAACCATTTTCCCCTTATCTTGTAAGAATAAGCCCTGAAAATATCCAATGCCCTCATTGGGTAAATACGCTCGTAGCGTTTGTGAGGTATTGAGTTTTAGGGTAGCGTTCTGGGCTAATACTACACTCAGCGTATCGGTTAGCCCCTCAGTGGCTTGGTTCTCGCTTGGGGCTGCGGTCCTACCTCCTTTTTGTCCTTGGGCTGTTACTTTACTATCCGTTATGAGGCTAATGCTACGCCGATAGACTGCTACACTTTCATGAATATCTGAATGGTCTGTAAATATATTTGGAAAAGTAAAGGCTCCATTATTCACAACGTTGGTTGGTTTAGTCAAGTCTTCGTACATGAGATTACCAAACCGGTCGAAGTATTTTGGGTACAATGCTTTCCAAGGGACAGTCGCCCGTTGAGGAGACACTACTTCGTCGTCGGTAGCAATGAGGAGAAAGAAGCGAGTTTCTTTCTCCAGCTCGTTCGTAAAAAGAGGAAAATCTTTCTGCTCATTGAGATAATTAAAATTATTTGCCAGCCAACTCGGTTCTAAATTATCCCCCGCCTCACATCTGAAACCCGTGCCAGGAATATAAGCCACTCCACTACCATGATTTGGCGTAGCGAGTTGAACAAGGTTTTGGACGTCACCATTAGACCTCAGGTATGCACGGGTATCTAAGCCTCCTTTGCTGTGGGCTACCACGTTTACTTTATCTACCCCAAAGGTGTTGCGAGCCGTTTGTATTTCAGTAGCAAGGCGACCCGCATTCTCAAATATACTACTACACGAGCCTATTGATGTAGCCAAGTGTACTGGGATTCCGTCTTGACGAGTAAACCCCATGAAGGTACCCCATGTTCCTTCAGGAGTACCAGAATTAGATAAACCATACCCTCTGACGAATACAATTGGCTTCATAGGGCCTTCAATCTGTACACTCACCCAGTCACACTCTACTGCCCACACAGTGGTATTGGGCACATCAATATCAATTTCTACAATATTCTCAGCACGTGGCCTTGTTTGGGCGGTGCCTGGTTGAGTAGGAAATTTGAGCATCTCAATCGGTACCAAAATAGAAGGAGTACTCCAAGTGTTGTTGCCAGAGCCAAGTGTCCATACTGCACCCGAAGAGGTTCTTACTAACCTACCGTTGAGATACACGTGATCAACCTCAGGGTCAGCGATATCGTCGTCATTACCATCATATTGGGAATTATGATCTACGTCATAGACTCGTAGTGTCAATCTGGCGAGGCGAGGCAACAGACCCGATTTAATCAAATCTGGGGCATTGGTTAAGAAGCCCTGCGCATCAAAGCGCATCGCTGGTGAGTAATACCTTGTGATGTCCACACTCATTCTTAAACGACCATTAGGGACATCTTTTCTGAATCGGTACACATCATACCCTGAACCCGTAGTGGCTACAAATACTTCATCACTTGCTTTTGGCTCTTCCTCAGTAGTTGCGGCAAGCCGTGCGGCTGGGCGATTTTGGGGGCTATCCTGGGCTACACTCGCATGAAAATCAATGATGAGTATAAGAAAGAAAGCGATAAAAGATGGTAAAGAAGTTTTCATAACATAGTGATTTTAAGAACTAATTTTATTCGTTTAAAAAATGATGTACGTCTTCTCCCCCCGTACCAATACCAAAGACCATTTACTCAATTATCGCCCGAATGTCTAAACGTGAGGATTTTATGATGTTCATCTTACAGGAGGTTACTTTACTGATTCCACTCCTATTTTCCCAAAATCACAAACTCTACCCTTCTATTTTGGGCTTTGCCATCTTCGGTGGTGTTGGGCGCAACGGGGCGCACCTTGCCGTAGCCTTTGGCGCGGAGTCGTATGCTCGATATGCCTTTGGAGAGCAGATATAAACGCACAGCATCGGCGCGGTCCTGCGACAGTTCCTGATTAGGGGTATCGCCGCCTACGTTGTCGGTATGGCCAGCTATTTCTACTTTCATAGAAGCATTTGCCTCCATCAACTCCGCCAAACGGTTGAGTTCGGCGTAGGACTCGGGCAGTAGGGTGTATTTGCCCGTGGGGAAAAAGAGGTTATTGAGCGTAATGGTCGAACCCGCTTCAATGGGCATTGTCACTACTTCCCGTACGGTATAACTCTTACTGAGTGTCGTCTTTTTACCATTTACTACTTTGGTTTCGCGCAGGTCAATGTTTTGCGAACTTGCTACAAACTCACCATCCCCAACTACTTGCAGGCTGTATCGTTGGCCACGAGGGAGGGCAAACTGATAGCTGCCGTTGGCCGCTACGGGTATTTCACCCAGTTGTTCGTTGGTGGCGAGATTATAGTAAACCACGCGTAGGTTTTCGGCATTGGCTTGGTTACGCACTTGTCCGCGTATGATGACCTCTTCGACGGTAGTGCTTGTTACTGGTTCAGGCTCATTTACCGTTGTTTGATCAATGACGGTTGTGGTCGTTTGGTTGGTGTAGCTACCGCCCCCGCCATTTTGGTAGTTGATGCTATTGTTTACCCGAGGCGTAGGGGCAGCTACTTTGAGATTTTGCCCGCTGATTTGCCCAAATTTTCCAAAAAACAGCAATTCATACTCACCGCCGTTGGGGTTAGTGGTCTCGACCGTTACTTTGTAGTTTCCTGCGGTTTTACAATCAAAAATTGCATTTTTCAACCCAGGGCTGTGTAGATTACTATTTGCATAAACCTGTTGCCCAAACGCATCCGTGACACTCAAATTACATTCACCTTCCGTAGTACGCAACATTACCTCTTGGTAGCCAATTTGGGCTGGGAAGCTGTAAATGTGTTTAATGCTTTGACGCGTCCATTTTTGGGTGATTTTTTGCTCTTGGGAAGGAATCCGTTCGGGTTTTTTGATAAATTTTCCAACTGCTTCTAAGCGATAACTCCCTCTTGCATTCGGCTCAGTTGTTGCAATTACAATCTTATATAAACCCTTTTCGGTGGCTTTATCCGATGAAAAACCTACACCGTCACTATGCCAACGATTATTTCCTTCCATCAGCTTATTGCTTGGGCTATACACAGTTACCCAAATAGGGACACCATCAGATTCTACACTTATGTCGTACCAAGTGTCTCTTTCAGGCTCAAAAGTGTAGTAATGACTACGCGGTGTCGCTACGTCGCCTCCACCACCACCTTCCTCGCCAAATGAGATTTCTTCGTATGAATTGTACTGGTATTCAATCTGTTGAAAGTTACTAACTGGTCCTTCAAAATTTATCTCATAGTTAGCTTTGTCATACCGCTCCATCATGACTTTTAACCAGTAAGATCCAGCTGTTAACTTTTGTCTTACCTGTCCCTTCCACCCAGCGTTACTAAACCAAATCGGTTGTCCTGAAGAGGTAACGATAGAAGCTTCTGCACGTGAAGTACATTGAAAATCTATACCAAGCTCTTCAACTGGCCTATCAATGGTGAATGTGTAAAAGTGATTTCTGGGAGAATTGACATAATAATTCCAGCCACCCGCACCATACTCTTTCCATTCGCCCCGAATGGTCTTACCCGCCGAGAAAATGGAGCGGCCTGTACCACCCGATGAAGAAGGGATCCGTCCTGTTTCGAGGGTTGTATTTACTTTTTGCAAACCTTCGTTGATACGGTCTAAGAATCCTTTCTTTTGCTGGGCTTGGGTGCTGAGGGTAATCATTAACAACGTGAGTATCTTTTTCATAGGGTGATTCATTTTAAAGTTTAGCGTCCACTTTACGGGTCATTTTAGGGAAAGATTCTTCCAGTTCTTTGAAGAGGTTTTTAGCAGCAGATTTGCACATGGGCAGGAGGTCTTCGGGTTTTGTTTCGAGCGATAACCCTGCTATGCGGTTATATTTTTCTTCTGAGTACCCCTCTTTTATTATTTCAAATACCCGCTTTCCTTCACGATTGTAAAGTGTAATACGCCCCTTAGCCACCATGCGCCCGTCTTGCACCAGACCGTTGGTTACAAACCCGCCCAATGATTTTTTGCGTCCCATAGCAAAATCAAGATGTATAAACATCACGCCATCGGCTTGTCCTTCAAATACCTGCATTATCTGCCTTTGGGTAGAGTTTTTGGTCGTAGTTCCCGACAACTGTGTCCCAAAGCGAGTAGATTCGTCTTCTATAAGCGGCAAGTAGCCTTTCATGGCGATATAATGTGGCTCCTCTATTTTACCCACTATGGCCATGAGTTTGGCACCACGGGGGTTTTTCTCCACTTCTTTAAAATAATTGCGGTAGCCGGGCGTGTTCAATACTACATTTTCAGGTAATACTTCCACTGGCATTTGGGGGGCAAAATCCTTGAAAAATAATTGATGAAATTCTTCCAAAATAGGCATTACTTTAAACCGTGGATCTTCGGCGATGGTGGTGAGGTGGCGCGTGATATTGTTATCTAAACCAAAGAACATATCAGACGCGCCAATGACTTTATTGGCTCGAAACTGAACCACCGCTACGCGTTTGGTTTGAGCAAAAGTAGAGGCCGATAAAACCGCAATAAGGAAAATGGAAAATAGTGTTTTCATTGATATGGATAAGAGTATAAGGTGTTTGAGTTAAGCAGTTTGTTAAAATAGAGCAGTGGCTTTATTGAATCAATCCTGCTTTGATAAAATGCTTATTATTTTTGGCAGGTAGAGTTTTCTTTTTGGTGAAATGAAATTTTAGTCAGTTAAGTATGTTTCATGTTACACAC
>JALQYJ010000183.1 GCA_023254175.1 Runella sp.
ATGTTCCCGTCAGGCAAATCGTTTGCACAGCTTGTCTGCGATGGGCTTGAGCCATTACTTCGTCCGGTGAAACATGAATGATGAAGACCTAAGAGATTTCTTTGCGGCGTTCGCTATGCTTGGTCTTATACATCACTTTGATTTTGAGACGTACAAGCAAGACCCCAAGCGTGTGGCGCTTTGGGCATACGATACGGCAGACGCAATGATCGCAGAGAGGAATAGAATACCTGAAGAGGGTATAGCAAGTGTAGTAAAGAAACGTCGTAAACCAAACCAAAAAGAGGCTTAATCATGCAGGCAATTAAACAGGAAGCATTAAAGAGAGCAATCACCTATCTCGATTCACTGGGCTTTGATTACATCATTCGCACAGGGGAAGAGGATATCGTCAAAGGTAGTCTTCAGATTGCGGATGACAAACCAAAAACACGTAAGCATCATTTTGCGCGCGGGACATTCAAAGCGTTATACGAAAGCCTTGGTATCCCAAACATGAAGGTGGGCGATGTCATGTCTATTCCGGTCGGCACCTACGGAAAGATAAAGATTCAATCAACCATCTCTAGCTATGCCGCAAACCTGTGGGGCAAAGGCACATACATCACAACCACAAGCAAGGACTCGGTTGAGATCATGCGGGTCAAGGAGCGATAAATGGAATGCAAGGTCAAGATTGGATCTGCCTACGAACCCAAGTGGTTTGAGCGTAGATACACGCAAGGCACATACTCTGCAAAGAATATCCCCCCGTGTTCAGAAACAGCGTGGCTCCAGCAGGCCATGCTTGGCAGAGCGTTTAAACAACGCAAGATTGGTAGGTTGTTGTTTGTTTTTGCAGGTGTTGTTGCTGTCTGTGTTTTATCTTACATCTAAGGAGCGGTAAATGAATAAGTATTTGATCGGCATTATGTTGGTTCTGTCTGCGGGTGCCGCGTATGCAGCTTGCACCACTAACACAATCATGTCTGGTGGACGCATGGTTGTATGCACAACTTGCTGTTACTCCCCCGGAAACTGCACTACGACTTGTATGTAATGTTGATGAAGTGAATTGTGGCTACAAAGGTAGGGGGAGAATGCGGGATTAGGGAGAGAAAAATTGGCAACTTGGTATAGAGACTTTTTTGTAGGCTTTGGCCATAAATTGAAAGTATGAAAGGAGGTTAAAACACTTTTAAAAAAAACATTTGTATTTCGGAAGTATGCCAAATTTCAACATAGATTCTATCAAAGAACGCACCTTCGACGCCATTGTGGTGGGGACTGGAATTAGCGGCGGCTGGGCGGCCAAAGAGCTTACCCAAAAAGGACTTCGTACGCTGGTATTGGAGCGTGGACGGGATGTGAAGCACGTTGTTGATTATCCTACGGCTATGAAAAAACCTTGGGAGTTTCCGCATTTGGGCGAGGTGCCGCTGGAATTGAAACAAAAAAGTCCTGCGTCAAGTGGGCACTATATCTTCAAAGAACCGACGCTGCATTTTGTGGTGAAAGACTTTGAACATCCTTTTGTTCAAGAAAAACCCTTCTCGTGGATGCGCGGGTACCAAGTGGGTGGGCGCTCGTTGTTGTGGGCGCGTCAGGCGCAACGTTGGTCAGATTTTGACTTCTCGGGCCCTGCCCGAGACGGTTTTGCGGTCGATTGGCCTATACGCTACAAGGATATTGCTCCTTGGTATAGCTATGTTGAAAAGTTTGCGGGTATTTCTGGAAACAAAGACGGACTACCGCATCTTCCCGATGGGGAGTTTTTGCCACCGCACGAGTTAAACTGCGTTGAAAAGCACTTTAGCCAACAAGTAGCTAAAAATTACAACGACCGCCAAATCATTATTGGACGCACGGCCAACCTTTCTCAAGCCAAACAAATTCACCACGACCAAGGCCGTACCCAATGTCAACATCGGGTACTTTGTGAGCGAGGATGCCCATACGGAGGGTATTTTAGCAGTAATTCTTCGACGCTACCTTGGGCGATGAAAACGGGTAAAATGACTCTGAAACCTCATTCGGTGGTACATTCGTTGATTTATGATGATAAACTAGGCAAGGCCACGGGCGTACGAGTTATAGATGCTAACACTAAGCAAATGACTGAATACTACGCTAAGGTGATTTTTCTTAATGCCTCGGCGCTTAATTCCAATTTGATTTTGCTAAACTCTAAGTCGAATCGTTTTCCGAATGGTTTTGGTAACGATAGCGGGGTGTTGGGTAAATACATTGGTTTCCACAATTACCGTGGTCGGGTATCGGCCGAATTTGATGGTTATCACGATTCTACGTACGAAGGAAAACGCCCGAACGGCGCTTATTTGCCGCGTTTTAGAAATGTGACCAAACAAGAAACCGACTTTTTGAGGGGTTATGCGGCTTCGATTAGCGCTTCTAAACTAGGCAACCCGACCGAAAATAGCTGGGGAGAAGACCTGAAAAATACCCTTGCGACGCCTTCAACCGCAGGGTGGAGCATCGGTGCCAACATGATGGGAGAGGTGTTGACCAAAGAAAGTAATCACGTTCGTCTGCATTCGGATTTGAAGGATGACTGGGGCATTCCACAAATGGTCATGTCGGTCGATTTTGACGATAATGACATGAAAATGGTGAAAGATTTCTACGAACAGTTTTCCGAAATGTTTGCCAAGTCGGGGTTCATCAACATCAAAACCACTGATACCAAACGCGTGCCAGGCAACGAAAACCACGAAATGGGGGGCATTCGGATGGGAAATGACCCCAAAACGTCGATGCTGAATCGTTGGAACCAAATGCACGCCTGCAAAAATGTGTTTGTCACCGACGGCGGTTGTATGACTTCCACCTCCACCCAAAATCCATCACTAACCTACATGGCACTCACTGCCCGTGCGGTGGACTATGCCGTGAAGGAGTTTAAAAAAGGGAATCTGTAAGTCTGCGTGAGTATTATTCAAACAACTTTGCCACTCCAAATGCCGCTGCGGCTGCTACTGCGCCAATGAGCGTTACTTTAAGAGCACCTAACCACGGGTGCTGTCCTGTGGCTCTGCTCTTAAAGTATCCAAAGATAAAGAGACAAATCAGCGTTGTGACGGCCGACCAAATGAGTCCTTCAAAAGGGGTAGAAGTGAAAAAATAGGGCAATAGGGGCACCACACCACCCAAAGCGTACGAAATTCCAATCGTCAGGGCGCTTTTACGAGCTTGGTTGGGGTCGGGTTTTTCGAGGCCAAGTTCATATTTCATCATAAATTCCACCCACTTGTTCTTGTCTTTCGCAATTTCCTGCGTTATTTGTTCTTGCAACTCAGGACTAAGCCCCATGTCGGCAAAAATTTCCTTGGTTTCGTCAATTTCGCGTTGTCGGAGGTTGTCAACTTCCCAATATTCGCGTTTTTGTTCAGCATCGTAGTGCTCTACTTCCGTTTGCCCAGCCAAAAAACCACCTAATCCCATTGCAATTGAACCCGCCACAATTTCGGCGATACCTGCCGTTACGACCAACGCGTTGCTGTCAACAGCACCACTCAGACCTGCTGCAAGAGCAAACGGGACTGTTAGTCCATCGGACATACCAATGACTATGTCAGTAATAAAAGCAGAGCTTGTGAGGTGTTCTTCTTTGTGAAGAATACTATTTTCGTGGTGGCGGATGGTATCCATTGTATTTTAGGAAAGTTAATTGTTGAGCATGCCCGAGTCAATCCAATTTTTGACCAAACCAATCTGGCATTCAGAAAGCTTTAAGCTACTACTAGGCATAGGTTTATAGCCTATTTGATGCGAAATACTGCCGTACAAACTCTTTTCTATAGCAAGTGCTTTAACAGTGCTGTATTGGGTCAAGTTTATTCCAGCCGATTTGGTGGTGCTATTGTGGCAGCCCGTGCAATAATACTCAAAGATAGGAACTAAGTGCTTTGAATAACTAACTGCTTGTGCTGAATTTGTTGACCCTGTGGTTTCACATGTGATATTTTTTGCACCTTGGTCAATCCACGACGCAATTAGTTGAATTTTGTCGCTGCTCATGGGGGCATTGGGCGGTGGTGGCATTCGTTCTTTACCGGTATCAATGATGACCTGATACAGTTTACTTTTTTTTGCGTTTCCTGCCGTGATGCCTTTACGAACAATTTTCTCGTAGGAGGTGAGGTCGTAGCCTTCCTCGGCGGTTTTGGAGTCGTGGCAGCCGCTTGTAGCGCAGTTGGCTAAAAAGATGGGTAAAATAGCCGTGTTAAAACAAACCTGATTTTGGGCGTTGGTGGTAGTAGGAGCGCCGCATGGCAATGAGTCAAGTGCGGCGGTACTCCCACCTCCTCCGTTGGTATCGGTTCCGCCGTTGGTACTTGAACTTGAGTTGGATGGAAGTGGCCCTCCTTTTTCGTACAAGCATCCTCCCAGTAACCCTATTAGAATTACGATAAAAAAGGTGTTGATGAATGCTCTCATGGGCTTATTTTTTTGATTCGTAAGGGACAAAAGAAAAGCTGGTTTTGATGGTAATGACTTCAGCGATTTTCTCAAAAACGAGTTTGGGAATCTCAATTTTGTGGTCGGCTAACGGAACGTTGAATTCACAAATCAAAGATGCACCCGTTTTTGTTACTGTCAACTTTCCATTCATGGTACGTTCCTTAGTGACTCCGTGCATATTTAAAATCCCTTTTGCCGTGACGGCCTGTATCCCGTCTTTACTAAAATCAACCTTCTCCTGAATTTTGCCTGTAAACGAAGCCGTCGGGTATTTGTCGGACTCTAAGTAATTTTCGTTGAAGTGTTCTTGCATCAATTTGTTGGGGAATTCAAACTGTGCTACTTGCATCTTTACGGCCACGTCGCTGGTTTTTGTATTGATAATGGCCGTAACATTCTTGTTTAACCCCGAAATGTTCTCAAGCGGTGTTTCTGAAAAGAAACTTATTTGGCCATTACGGGCAATCAACATATCCTGTCCCATTGCTTTGCCGATGACAAAGCACAAAAGAAGCATCAATGAAATTTTCATAGTGATTATTTGTGTGTTTTTTTTGCGTCTTTGTCAAAGCTAAAAACGCGTGAAATATTGAATCCGTAGAAAATGTCGCCTTTTCCCCAGCTTCCTGTAGTTGTTCCAATGAACTGATTTTCAATCATTCCGCGTGAGTTGGATAAATGAAGTTGAAAAACGTGCCCGCCTGTTTCGATGTCAAATCCCACCGAGAGGCAGTCTTTGTACTGAGGGTCACGAAGGTAGGATGTACCGATTTTTTTGACGGTATAAAAATATTCGGCGTTGAAAGACGTACGTTTGCTAAGTTTGAAACGCCCCCCAATGCCCGTCCCAAAAACGTCGTTTTCGTCGATTTGGCTTTCGGTTTTGTTGCGGTGCAAAAACGTGGGACTCAATTGCAGGGAAACTCGGTCGTTGAATTTGCGTGCGATGAGCAACTGACCCACGTACATTTGGCGTTCGAGGTTGTTATAAAACTTCATGTCGGGGGCAGTGGGCATTGTATTGGTGTAAGCCCCTGCAAAAACCGAAATACTCACAGGCTCGAACCACCGATTAGACTGCCGTAAAAGCTTGTATTTGGCGAAATAATCGTACGTTTTTTGGTACGAACTGCGCCCTGCTCCTATCATCAAACGGTCGGTGATGCCGTATTCAAGTCCAATCCGTATGCGGGCCTCGTCCAAACCCCACAAATTTGAAAAGCCTGAATTTAAAGCCCCAAATCGGTGAGAAATCCGAAAATCAAGGTGTTTTTTTGCAATAGATTCAATGGATTGCCCATTGATGACGCGTGTTGATTTAAACGTAGCTGTGGAATAAATTGGGCCTTTCAACTCGTTATCAAGCATTTTAAGGAGGTCATCTTGGGCCATGGCACTGACATAGCTCAAGACGAATAGCATTAGAATGATTTTTTTCATGACTGATTGTCAATTATGCAGCTTTAACGGTGAGGGTTGAGTTCAAAAGTACGGTTGGGTATATCTTCAATCCTTTTTTTCCCTCTGTATTTAAACCATTACCTGTTTGGTCAAAGCGAGCCCCGTGGGCAGTACAATACCATTCGTTGTTTCTAAATATAATTTGAGTTTTCCCCTCGTGACTGCACGTAAGGGTAGCAGCGATGTAGGTGGTTGCGTTTACGCGGGCAATCACTACCCCGTTTTTGATGACATACCCTCCGTTGGTTTTGAGTGCAGAGTTAGCTGCATCGTTTAAATCAATGGTTATATCTCCAGAGAGGGGAGCTACATTAGATTCATTTTGGCAACTGTCAAGGGTATAGAGGGCAAAAAGGGCAGCGCCAGTGAAACCTAGTTTCTTCAAAAATGAATTTCTTTTGATTTTTTCTTGCTGTGTCATACTGAAATTTTATATTAAAATGGAAACGAAAACTTTGCCTAAATATTCTCAGGCAAAGTCAAAAAAGGAAAACTTACTAAGCAAACGTGTCTGACATCAGGTTGTCAAACCACTTAAGCATATCTTCGTGAAAATCTTTTGAGGCACCGTTTGATTCCACCACGCCTTTTCCCGCGGGAAGCATGGTCGCAGTGGCAGGGTCATAACGGAACACTACCGACAACCAAGAGGCGGTTGTTTTGGTAATAGGAGTAAAACAAGAGGAGTTAGTGATAGGTGATTGGTTTACAGTCTCTCCTCGAAACAATTTAATAATGGCATCTACACATACTTTTGCTTCGGCGTTAGCAATATGGCCTGCTTTGGGCTGGGTAGTTGAAGATGCATCACCAATGATATGCACATTCGGTACGGCTGTTGACTCGTACGAAAGTACATTTACACCTGCCCATCGCCCGCCGCCAGTATTGGCAAGTCCGATACCTGATTGTGTAATCAAACTACCTGCTTTGTGCGTTGGTATTGCGTTGATTACTTTGCCTTTAAACGACCCCATAGCCGTATTTACTGTACCTGTGTTGGCGTCAATGCTATTGATGGTAGCACCTGGTACATAGGTGATGATGCCTTTGTAGGTGTTGTTAAAAGCGTTGGTAAAGTTGGTAGGTTGTGCCTGAATTCCTGAATTTGCATCAAGAATAATCACTTTTCCACCACCTTTGACTCGTTTTAGGTAGTCTGCCACCACGCACGCACGTTCATAAGGGCCTGGCGGACAGCGAAACGGCTTAGGTGGAATGGTCATAATGAACGTATCTTTTTTGGTCATCGACTGGATTTGCGCCTTAAGTGCCGTCGTTTGAGCACCTGCTTTCCAAGCGTGTAAAATATTGGCTTGATTGTCGGCTGTTCCAGAAAGTGGAAGAGGATCAAAATCAATGCCTGGGGCTAAAATTATACGGTCGTAAGCCAAAGTTTTTCCATTGTCAAGTTGTACATTTTTGCCGATGGGGTCAATGTTGGTTACTGCACTGGTTTCAAGTTTTACGCCGTATTTACTAATCAGTGTATTGTAATTAAAAGTAATTTGGCTCAAGGTTCGTTCACCCGTTAATACCATGTTACTGAATATATTAGAGTAATAGACGGCATTGGGTTCAACGAGGGTGACGTCAACATCAACCCCTCCCCATAACCGCAAATACTTAGCAGCCGTTGTGCCTGCCATGCCTCCTCCCACTACAATGACACGGCCAGAAACGCCTGTATTTGTGGGAATGGTGATTGGGGCATTTTTTACTCGGTCGTCGTCATCATCATCGTGATCATCGTGGGCAAAAGTTTCATGAAGGACAGCTAAACTAAGGGTAGAGGCTCCAATATGATTGATAAAATCGCGTCTTTTCATAATTTCTTATCAGTTAGTAGGTAAAAAAAAGATAAAAGCAGGCACCCCAACGAAATCGTCAGGTAGGACATTAAACAACGTCAACGCAGCTGGCTTGCTCAACTTAAAAAAAGAGGAAAGAAAGTTTGTTTTATTGTTTGGCGAAGAACTCAGCAATCAATTGAATTTCTTCGGTGGTATACGCTTGGGCATGAACATTCATAATGTCTTTACTGACAATCTTTGCTTTCATTTCATTCATTTCTTCTATTAGTTCTGTGGCTGGCATCCCCGCAAGGTGTTCCATCCCGTATCCGTTTGTGCCATGGCACTGAAAGCAGTTAGAGGCAAGCAGCCGTCCAGTATCTTCATTGGTTGCAGCTATTCTCGCGTTAGCTGTTGTGTTGGTGGTAGCTGTGGTATCAGTCAGGAATTGTTCTTTACACGATGATACGATGGCTACTCCTGCCAAAAGCATCAAGGTAATTTTTGGTTTAAAAGAAGCTAGATCCATACAAGATTAATTTAATGGTTAAACAAGTAGTAAAAGAGGAAAGTCTTTGTAATAGTATACGTGGAGCGGCGGGTAAAACGCTTCTTCTGTTTCTTTATATTTTTTTATTTTTTTTGAAGAAGCATTTTAGAAACCTTTTACGTATATTAAAAGTAGGAATCTCAACGCAGCACAAACGGGTGATATTTAAGAAAAAAAACAATGCTACGACTTGGCAAGAAATACTGGAGGGGTGTCTTAGACGAGAGGCTAGGGCGCAGCGGCAACTATTTGAACGCTACGCTAACTTTGCCAAAAATGTCTGTCTAAGATATGCTCAAAATGAGGCGGAGGCAGAAGAAATAGCAAGTGATGGGTTTTTGAAAGTCTTTGATAAAATAGAAAAGTACGACTGTACTCAGCCGTTTGAGGGGTGGTTGAAGCGGATAATGATTAATACTGCTATTGATTATTATCGGAGAAACTTACACAAAATCAACTGGTCTGATTTGGATGTAGCATCACAAGTGCCTTATTCCGATAGTTTTTACAAAGATGACTACCTAATGAATATCACCGCCGATGAAATTATGGTTTTTGTTCAGCGTCTTCCTGTGTCGTACCGTACCGTTTTTTCGTTGTCGGTAGTTGAAGGATACAACCATAACGAAATCGCAGAAATGCTTGGAATTAGTGAAAGTGCGTCACGCTCCAATTTGTCGAAAGCCAAGGCAAAACTTCAGAGCTGGATTAGTGCGTATGTTGTTCAACAAAATGAAATTACACATAAACATGAATAATGATTTTTTTGAACGGAAAATCAAAGAACAATTGGAGTCTGTGAACCGTCCGATGAGCCCCGCTGGATGGGAAACGGTCAAAAAGAGATTGCCCGTTCCTTGGTATTTGTCGTTTTTAAGAGAATGGGGGTTGCTGACCATGGGCGGACTTGTTTTTACGGGTTTACTTGGAAATCTTTATTATCAATTTAAAAATCAGCAACTTATAAAACGACTCTATGAAGAAAATTCTATCTTAAAACAAGAAGTAGCAACGCTGAATCGAAGGACTCCCTCATTGGCACAACTCGTCGCGGCTCACCAAGTGGATACGGTATATATCATCAAAAAAGTGGTGTTAGAGCACCGCTATGGGTCTAATAATGACGAAAAGGGTTATCAATGGGTCAGTACGAATGCTAGTGCAGAAAGTACTAAAAACCAGCAGTTAAAAAAGAACAATCTAGCGCAAGTATCACTCGAAACTCAGCCGACAGAAGTCGTACCAACCGACTCAACATCTAATGAAACTGCTGCGAAGGAAGATTTTTTGACTACAGAACCACAATCAGTGGCGCAGTTGCCTACCTCAAAAGATACTACGGCCAAAGCCGCACCTCCTTTGGCAAAGAAAACGTTTAAATTTCCTACCCCACGCGTCCGAATAGGCGTGGAGTCGGAGTTTGGACTTAAAAAAATGGGTGTAGGCCCTACTTTTGAACTATTTTTATCACCCAATTTTAGCATTTCGGCAGGTTTACATGCGCACACGTTTTCAAGCCAAGAGTACGAGACGGTGAAAGAGTATAATACCGCAACAGGATTGAATTTTGTCAAACAATTTGCAGAAGTCATTCCACCCAATGACCGTTTGGAAGAAATCGAAACGCACGTATCTACCCTCGAAATGCCGATTGGGTTTAAGTATTATTTGCTGCTGCGGCGCGATTTTTCATTGGTATTTGCAACGTCTACTAACGTAGATTTGCAGGCTTATAATCAGGTCAAGTTTGAAGTTTACAAAGATGGAGACGAGCAACATCTCTCAAACGAAACTAAGCACCAAACGAAATCATTTTATGAGTATACGTTTGGACTGGGTCTTCAGAAGAAATGGAAACAGGGCATTGTGCAAGTACAACCTTTTGCCAATTTTTTGTTTCGACAGCCCGAATATGCCGTTGGGAGCAACAATGTGTTTGGAATAAAAGCCTCGTTGTGGGTGGAGTTTGGAAAAAAGTAAGTGGGTTCTTTATTTGGTACTAAAAAGGCAACCCCAACGAGGTATTGATGGAAGGCTTCTTCCTACCGTGTTGGGGACCTTTGGGGTAATATTTTCTTTGATTGGGCTGCCTAGCTTACTCAAGGAGTTATTTTTCTGACTTAGTCAAGAATCAATGGACTAACTATTCTTCCGATTTGTTTTTCAAGCTCATCAAAAGCGTATAAGCGCCTTTTATTACAAAACTTTGCTGATTGGGCTCAGGAGATAAAATCTCGGTAAAGCCATTTTCGGTATTTCCCACTTTGACTTCGTTCATCAAATATTCTTTATTTGATTTCTGGACAAAAGCATACTGTTTGCCTTGGTACCTCACGATGGCATCTTCGGGAAGAACGTAGGCTTGGTTGTTTTTAACTTCCACTTCCGCGTTCATGTAGGTGCCTGGAATGAGGGCTTTGTCGTACTGTCGAAAATGACATTGTACTTCCGTAGCACGGTCAGAGGTTAGGTCTTTCCCAATCATAATTACTTCTGAAAGGTGCTTTCGCTCGGGTTGATTGTTGGTATAAGCCCAAATTTTTTGCCCGATGTAAAGTTTATCCACGTCTTTTTCAAACACTTTTAGTACCAAGTGAATGTCCGAAGGGTTCACCAATTCAAACATTACTTCGGTAGGCGAGACGTACTTACCGATGTTAGTATTGATTTTAGATACATAGCCGTTGATGGGCGAAATAACCTTAACGGTACGCGTAATATTGTTTTCGCTCAAATGGTCGGGATTGATGCCTACCAACCGAAGTTTTTGGGCCAAGGCACTGATGAGCACTTTTTGACTCCGAAACTCCGCCTCCGAAAGTTGATATACTTTGTCGCTGCTGGCTTTGCTTTGATTGAGGTCTTTTTGGCGCAAATACTCGTTTTCGAGGAAGTTGATTTTGGATTTTGCCGTCAAATAATCCTGTTGGAGCTGAATGTACTGCTGGTCTTCCATCACAGCCAATACTTGCCCTTTTCGAACGTTCATGCCGACTAATAAATCGGTTTCTTCCAAATAACCACCCGTGGGTACACTGATAGAAACCACGTTTTGGGGAGGAACTTCAACACGTCCGTTTACTTTCAGCACCGATGAAATAGGCCGTTGGGTCAATGCGCCCGTTACAATCTCGGCGTTTTTGAGCTGGGTATCACTGAGTTGAATCAAGTTTTCGTCTGCTGGGGCGGCACTCGAATTGGTTTCTGAGGTTTTCTCACTGCAAGCTGTTAAAACAAAAACGGCGGTAAAGAAAAGGATTCCACTCAAAAAAGAGGGAGCGAAAGGCATTTTATGGGATTTTATGTTAGGTTTCATAGAAGTTAATTAGTTTGAGTAAAATACTGGAGCTGGATGGCGGCGTTGTTGAGGTTTTTGATTGCCTCTACGTAGTCGTTTCGCACTGTGGTGGCTTGATTGACGAGCAAAACCCACTCCAGATAATTGATGTTTCCTGCCAACAATTGTTGGTTAGCGCTGGCCATAATCAATTGTGCATTGGCCAAGGCCGTATTTTCAAAATAAGTGACTGTATTCAGAAACTTCTGGTACTGGGCTTTGGACGTTTGGTAATTGGTTTGAAGCGATTGGGCACCTACTTGAAGGTTACTTTCAGCGATGAGTTTTTGAACTTTGGCGCTGTTGATTTGGGCTTTTTGAGCCGCTGCAAAAATCGGGATTCCTACGCCCAACTGTACTGACTGAAATCGGTGAAAGCCTGTATAAGATTGATTATCAGCGCCTATACCTCGGATACTTCCGTTGTTGTATAACACTGAGAGATTCGGTAACAAGCGCGCTTTTTCAACCTGAAAACTAGCCTCGGCTACTTGTTGTTGTTGCCGTAACCACTGTAGATAAGTGTGGTTGTTGAGGGAAAGAAGTTGAGAAGGGGAGGTGAGTTTGAACGCCGAGACGGTCGGAGTAAAAAGGGTCGTTGTATTCAACAGCAGTTGAAATTGCCATTGAAGCGCTTCGGAATCAAACTGAAGTTGGTTAAGCTGCGTCGTGATTTGTCCCAATTGCGTTTCGGCCGTGGCTTTTTCAAGGATGTTACTTTCGCCTTTGGCAAGCCGTAATTCCGCCCGTTTGAAGAAGTCGGAATAAAGGGTATCCGCAAACTGTAGCAACCGTTTCTTTTGTTGTAAATACACCAATTCGTAAAAAACTTGGGCAACTTGCTTCTGAATATCCACCTCTCGAACGTTGACTGCCAACACACTGCGTTGCCACTCGGCGTTTAATAAATTTTGTTGGGTTTGATAGACTTTGGGAAAGCTGAACGATTGACCAATGCCGACTTTGGAGTCAAAATAAACGCTGTTGATTTGGCCTAATTCGGCTGTGACGGTCGCTTGAGGGAGTGATTTGGCGGTTTTTGTTAGGGCTTGTTGGTAAGCCGAAACGAGCTTCTCGTTTTTGATTAACAAGTTGTTTTTTAATGCGGTATCAATTGCTGCTTCTAACGTAATGGGCGTTTGAGCTTGCGTTGAAAAACTAATAAAACCTAACGCCACGAGAACGGCTAGGGGAGTAGGGGTTTTGCCGATTTTTTCAAATGTCATGTATAAAATTGGCAAAACAAACAAGGTCAAAAAGGTAGCAATCATCAGGCCGCCAATCACGACCGTAGCAAGTGGCCGTTGGACTTCGGCACCTGCACCGTTGCTGACGGCCATCGGCAAAAAGCCCAGAGAAGCAACAAACGCCGTCATCAATACAGGGCGAAGCCGAACCTTAGTGCCGTTGATGACAATTTGTTTGACGTCTTCTAGTCCGCTTGCTTTGAGTCGGTTAAATTCGGCAATGAGTACAATTCCGTTTAAAACCGCGACCCCAAACAAGGCAATAAATCCAACCCCCGCACTGATACTAAAGGGCATTCCGCGCGCGGCCAAAAGCAAAATACCTCCAATGGCCGACAGAGGAATGGCAGAATAGATGAGCAGTCCTTGCTTGACCGAATTGAAGGCAAAAAAGAGCAACAAAAAAATCAACGCCAACGAAACAGGTACGGCAATCATCAGCCGTTTTTTGGCTGCGTTGAGGTTTTCAAACGCCCCTCCATATGTAATATAATAGCCCGTTGGAAAGCGAATTCCTTGGGCTACTTTGACTTGGAGTTCATTGACAATACTTTGAACGTCACGACCGCGAACGTTGAACCCTACGACAATACGACGCTTGGCGTCTTCCCGTTGAATTTGGTTTGGTCCTTCTTTGATTTGAACATCGGCCAATTGATACAGCGGCACTTGCGGGCCATTGGGAGTGGGGATAAGCAAGTTTTGAACTGAGGTCAGGTCTTTCTTTTGTGCGCTACTGAGACGGACGACTAAGTCAAAACGTTTTTCGCCTTCATACACCATGCCGCTACTTTGCCCCGCAAAAGCCGTATTTATCACCCGATTGATGTCTGTAATGTTAAGGTTATATTGAGCAATGGCGTTGCGGTTGTACTGAATCACAATTTGGGGAATTCCCGACACGGTTTCCACGTAGAGGTTTTTAGCACCGTTAATTTTTTCGATGAGTGTACCTAGTTTATTGGCGTAGGTGCCAAGGGTATCTAAATTTTCTCCAAAAATTTTACAAACTACGTCTTGCCGCGCGCCTGTCATTAGTTCATTGAAGCGCATTTGGACGGGAAACTGAAACCCTGCTGTTACGCCGGGGATTTCGGCCAAGGCCGCTCCCATTTTTTCGGACAATTCACGAAACGATTTCGCAGAAGTCCATTCTTTTTTGTCTTTTAAAATCACCATCATGTCGCTGGCATCCATGGGCATGGGGTCGGTAGGGACTTCGCCGCTCCCAATTTTTGTGACCACTTTTTGCACTTCTGGAAAGCGAGTTTTGAGTATATGCGCCGCTTTTTGGGTGCTTTCAATGGTCGTGGATAGGCTACTTCCCGTAAGCACGCGGGTGTCCACGGCAAAGTCACCTTCTTCGAGTGCAGGGATAAATTCGCCGCCCAAAGTGCTGAAAACCAGGATTGAGATAGCAAAAAGAGAAATCACGCCGACTAAAACCATTTTTGGGAATTCAATGATTTTGGTAAGGGCGTTTTGGTAAAACATTTCCACTTTTGCCATGAATCGGTCGGAGAAATTGGGAACGTGGTGAATTTTTTTATTCAAAAACACCGAACTCATCATGGGGATATATGTCAGCGAAAGCAAAAATGCTCCCAATAAGGCAAAAGCCACGGTTTGTGCCATAGGTTTAAACATTTTGCCCTCAATGCCTTGTAGGGTAAAAATGGGTAAATACACCACCAAAATAATGACTTGCCCAAACACGGCACTGTTCATCATTTTACTGGCGGATTTTTGCACCTCATCGTCCATTTGGGGTTGGCTGAGGTGTGTTAGTTCGGTAAATTTTTTGTTGTGGGAAAGTTGGTGCATGACTGCTTCCACAATAATCACCGCTCCGTCGACGATAAGCCCAAAATCTAACGCCCCCAAACTCATCAGGTTGCCGCTTACCCCAAAAAGGTTCATCATAATGATAGCAAACAGCATCGCCAACGGAATCACCGACGCTACCAGCAAGCCCGCGCGGAGGTTGCCCAAAAAGAATACAAGTACTAAAATGACGATTAAGGCACCTTCTAAGAGGTTTTGTTCCACTGTCCCAATGGCATTATTAACCATTTTGGTTCGGTCCAAAAATGCTTCTATAACCACCCCTTCGGGCAGAGTTTTCTGAATTTGAGCGATGCGTTCTTTGACGTTTTTAATCACTTCGCTGCTGTTGGCACCCTTGAGCATCATCACAACCGCACCCGCTACTTCCCCTTGGTCGTTGTAAGTCATGGCACCAAAGCGGGTGGCATATCCTAGTTTAACATCGGCTACGTCGCCAATAAATAAAGGCGTACCACCGTTGAGGCTCTTGATGGCAATATTGTTGATGTCATCCAACGTACCTACTAGCCCCTCGCTGCGAATATACAGCACCGTAGATGCTTTTTCGATGTAAGAACCGCCTGTATTTTGGTTGTTGGTTTCGAGGGCTTTGAAGACATCATTGATGGTAATTCCGTACGCTTGTAGCTTGTTCGGATCTATCTCAATGGAATATTGTTTGAGTTTGCCCCCAAAGCTGCTCACTTCTGCAACCCCCTTTACCCCAAGGAGTTGACGGCGGACTATCCAGTCTTGGATGGTTCGTAAGTCGGTTTCATTGTACTGTGATTCGTAGCCTTCTTTGGGACGAACCACGTACTGATAAATTTCGCCTAAACCCGTAGAAACAGGGCCAAGTTCAGGTACTCCAATCCCTTGTGGGATTTCAGCTTGGACTTTTTGGAGGCGTTCGGCTACTTGCTGCCTTGCCCAATAAAGGTCGGTATCGTCGTCAAAAATGGCTGTAACCAATGATAATCCAAAACGTGAAAAACTACGAATCTCAATAAGTCCAGAAATGTTATTAGTGGCTTGTTCGATGGGAAAAGTAACTAAGCGCTCAATGTCGGTCGCTCCCAACGACGGCGCAATCGTAATGACTTGTACTTGATTGTTTGTGATGTCGGGGACGGCATCAATGGGGAGTTTGGTTACTTCGTAGGTTCCATAACCGATGAGGGCAAGGACAAAAAGCCCTATGATGAGTTTATGCCTAACGGATAACTCAATGATTGAATTTAGCATGTTAGTGAGGTAAATATGAAACAATAGCAATGGCCTACTGTTATTGGATAGTAGGTCGTGCGTGCGGATAAAAGAGTCATTGACGACTCAGAGATGTTTCATTAAGCGCGCTGAGGCGGTTGCCAAATCGCCGAGAGATAAGTAGCTAAAAGATGGGAATCTGAATAAAAAGAGGGTTTTTCTGCCTGTAAAAAGGTTATATGAGGCACAAGCGGCTCAAACGTAGGAAAAAGATAGAAAGGAATTTGAAACGAACCACAGTCATCATGCGACTGAAAGGGTAGTTGTTGGTCGCGGTCGGTATCTCCATCATCCGCATGGTTGATGGCATAGTGATGATAAATAAAACTGAAGAAAGAAGTAGTCGCGTCTCGGTGTTGGTGTTCGTGGAAGTGTACTACAAGCACAGGCAACTTGAGCAACTGATTAAAAGGGGTTGCTGAAAGTAGGTAAATTGCCAATAAAAGCTTTGAGACGACTCCTTTCACGAATGTTGGTTTCAACTGGAAAATACAAATAAGTACAAGGAACGATTATTTTCCTATGATGCTTGTCATACTTCAACGCAATTGCTAAGAAATTGGTGCCTACATAGAATACTTTTGGGGAAGAAAAATTATTTTTACTTTTTAACTATCCCCCTTTACCATCATCATGCTTCTCAACAAACGTGAGTTCCTTCAGTCTATGGCAGGTTTGGCTACTTTGAGTCAAACGCGATTAGATACGGCCTTGGCAGTTTTTCAGCATCAATCTCCGGACGAAATTGCCCAAAATGAAGATTTTTGGACGGAAGTTCGCAAAGGTTTTACCGTCACTTCCGATTTTATACATTTGGAAAATGGCTATTACGTGTTGGCGTCGGATGAAGTACTTAATGGGTTTATTGAACACGTTCGGGGAATTAATAAAATATCTTCGCACTACATGAGAACGCGGCAATTTGATGATAAATTGGCGGTTCGGAAGCAATTAGCGGAGTTAGTGGGAGCTTCTCACGAAGAAGTCATTATTACTCGAAATACCACTGAGTCGCTGGATACTATCATTTCGGGGATTGATTGGAAAGCGGGAGACGAAGTCGTAATGGCGCTACAAGATTATGGAGCCATGATTGATATGTTTAAACAACAGGCGCGCCGCTATGGGATATTGAACAAATTTGTGTCGGTACCTAACCACCCCGCCTCTGACGAGGAAATTGTAAAGCTTTATGAGCAAGCCATTACACCCAAAACTCGACTTTTGATGGTGTGCCATATCATCAATATTACGGGGCATATTTTACCCATTCAAAAAATCGCTGACATGGCGCACGCCCGCGGGGTAGAGGTAATGGTCGACGGGGCTCATGCCATTGGACATTTTGATTTTAAATTGCCAGATTTGCATTGCGACTATTACGGAAGTAGCCTTCACAAATGGCTGGGGTGTCCGTTAGGGGCAGGTTTGTTGTATGTAAAGAAAGAAAAAATAAAGCAAATTTGGCCCTTGATTGGAGAAACAGGCTATCCTGACGATGATATTCGCAAACTTAATCACACGGGGACGCACCCCGTTCATACCGATTTGGCTTTGGCCGATGCTATTCGTTTTCATCAGAAAATCGGTATTCAGCGAAAAGAAGCACGTTTGCGTTATTTACAGACGTATTGGACTTCAAAAGTGCGTAATTACCCTGGAATTATTGTCAATACCCCCGCAGAACCAACTCGTCATGGAGCTATTGGAAACGTGGGTGTTGCTAAACTATCCCCTGCTGATTTGGCTAAAACGTTGATGGAAAAGTATAAAATCTGGACAGTAGCTATCGATTATGCTAACGTACACGGAGTGAGGGTAACACCGCATTTGTTCACCACCATCCAAGAATTGGATACTTTTGTGAAAGCTTTGATGGAATTATCCGCATAAAAAAAGACCTTCCAAAGGTTGAATTTGGAAGGTCTATAAAAAAGTATATAAAACGATTACTTGCGACTAGCTTTCCAAGTTATGTAATCAGACATGTTTATTTGTCCACGGATTTCGCCTCCTTTGTTAGTCTCAGTATGAATGTTTACATAAAGTAAACCAGAGAAAAGAAGGTTTTCTTGTTGTTGATTCAAAGTCCAAGCACCAGAAATAGGAGAATTCAATGTGCTGCCAAAGTTGTAAACCACAGGGCCTGTTTCCCAGCTGTTTCCGCTGTGGAAGTGACCCGCAGTAGGAGTAAGGCCTGTGTAAGTAATGGTATACGTTAGTACCTTCGTTTCTTTATTGTAAACTCCATCCATGCGACCTGATGCACTGGTAGTTACAGATGGAACTTCGTTTGCGCCTGTCAGCGTTGCTTCAAATTTGACTTCTGGGTTTGTGTGTGGACCTTTTTCACTACAGCTGACCATAACTCCCACAATCAATAGAGCGATGAAAAAGGGTAGAGCTTGCGTCAATTTCTTCATGGAATTTGCTGATTTGTTTTGTTTGAATATGCAATTATATCGTATTCCGTGTCAATATCCAATAATTGGGGAATAAATTAAACTATTGAATGGTCCACACGTCTAATTTTCTAGCATAAAGTTGTTGCTCGTCATACCAAATTTGTAACCATTCATCGCTTTGACTTAAAACGATTACTTTGTTTCCTTTTCGAATGGCACGTTTAACGGGAGCTGCCGACGAAGGCGAGTCGCGAAGGTAAGCTGTATCTTTGTTAATGATGCCAATTTGATAAAAATCAGGTAGGTTTAACAATAATAGCAAAGTACTTAAATACAACATAACTATCCAAGTATGACGGCGGCGAATGAATTCGTTATGGCGTTTTTTTTGCACTAAAATCACAAATGCGTACAATCCTACAATCAACAAAAAGAGTGTAAAATACAGTGAGTATTTTCTAAAAAAAAGAAAAATAAAGCTAAAATCGTCTACTTCGTACCCTGCTAAATTATAGCTTGCGGCGGTTTCAGTGATTTTGTTGAGTACAGTTTGCCGAGGCTGCTGGTTGTAAATCATACTTAAGTAGTACAATTCACGAGCATAGTCGTTTTTTTCTTCATTGATGTAAGCGAGTTTATAATAAATAGGGATTGGAGTGAGCGTCGAATTTTTAAAATCCGCTAAATATTTTTCATACAACACCTCGGCCTCTTTGTGTTTTCCATTTAAGAATAACGAGTCTACTTTTCGTAGATTCACTTGTGCGTGGCTCGTATAACTGAAAATACAGCTAATAATTACCCAGAGGGTAATGTATCTAAAAGTAAAATTTACTATTTTTATAAAACGTTTCACACTGCTTAATAATTAGTTATTTAATTTAACAAACCCTCCGTCAATTAAGTAGTCGCAGCCAGTAATAAACCCTGCTTCGTCCGAACAAAGATAAAGTGCTAATCCTGCAATTTCTTCAGGTTTGGCCATACGTCCTATCGGCTGTGATTTTGAGAGTTTTTCAAACATCTCGGCTTCTTTGCCAGGGTAGTTTTTAGCAATGAATCCATCCACAAACGGGGTGTGAACTCGCGCAGGTGAGATACAGTTACAGCGAATGTTGTCGTTTAAATAATCTTTAGCTACGGATAGGGTCATGGCAATAACTGCCCCTTTGCTCGTAGAATAGACAAAACGGTCAGGAATACCCACCGTACCTGCGATAGAAGCAGTATTCAAAATGACCCCACCATCTTTGCTTTGGTAATGTGGAATGATAGAATAAAGACAATTATACATTCCTTTAACGTTGACATTCATTACTCTTTCAAAGTCGGTTTCGGAAGTGGTATGAGCTTTGCCTATGTGCGCCACTCCAGCGTTGTTAACCAAAATGTCAATGGGGTGTTTTTCGATGATGGCTTGCATAGTGCTAACTACCTCGGCTTGTTTTGAAACATCAACGGCGTGAGCTTCGGCCTGAAATCCTTGTTGAGCTAACTCTTCTGCAACACTCTGGGCGAGGGTTTGGTTGAGTTCAAGAATGTGGACATAGGCTCCTTGTTTGGCAAACAACTGACTGATTGCAAGTCCGATGCCGCTGGCACCACCCGTTACGATAGCTACTTTATTGGTGAGGGTAAACATGAAAATAGAAATGTGTCGTTATAGATAATAATCATTTGTGGGGCAAAAATACCTTGATTTTACCGAAAAGGCGTATATTTTAGCAGCATTTTTCGAGAAAAAGGAGAATGCAGGCTGTCAAATTTTCTTTTTGATTCATCGGTATATTAATTAATCGTTTAACATACCAGATTGAAGGCACAAGCCTATATAAATTAATGTATGAATAAGAGTTTAAAAGTAACATGGAACCTTTGCCACGTACGTTTGGCTATTTTTTTGATGTCAATAGGCTTTTGGGGTTGCCAAAGCGAGACCTTGGCGCCATTAATTGACGAACCCATTATTGCTTATAAAGACTTGTATGATCAGTCGTATGGAACAGACCCTCTCCAACGATACGACATTCACTACCCCGAAAATGCGGCAGGGAAACCTTCCGAAGTATTGATATTACTGCATGGTGGTGCTTGGTCGGGAGGGGATAAGTCGTTTTTGGCACCTAGCATAACACAATTGAAAAATGCGAAAAAAAATATAACCATCGTCAATGCGAATTACCGAGTGACGAGTAAGGAGGGGGTTGGGCTAAGTGAACAGCTCGACGATATTCAGAAGCTTGTTGTTCACTTAAAACAAAAAGGGGCTGATTTTCAGATGAACGAATCTTCGTTTGTGATTGGGGGCGTAAGTGCTGGAGGGCACTTGGCAATGCAATACAGCTACACACATCTTACCGAAGGAGTAAGGGCGGTAGTTGGTATTGTTGCCCCAACTGACCTCACCTCGACGTCCTTGCGAGAGGCTGGGCTTGAAAGCGCCATAGTTCAGTTAATTGGGAAATCGTACCAAGAGGCTCCTCTTGATTTTTTGTACGCAAGTCCGCTCAATTCAATGACTCCCAAGGCACCTACAACCATACTCTTTTATGGTGGACAAGATAAGGTGGTTACTCCCGAACAAAGAGTGTTGACGGAAGCCAAATTAATTCTTTACAGAATTAAACACAAAGTCTATTTCTACCCCGAGCAAACGCATGATTTTTCGGCGGAACTATTGGCCGATAAGTTGATTGATGTATTTCGGGGAAGGTATTACTATTAAATGACGCTGAGATTTTTTACTTGATGACGGTCAACGTCCCTTTAATGGTCTGATTAGAGAATTTGAGGCCGTAATAGTATTGTCCCGAAGGTATTCCTTCTCCGCACCATTTAAATTTAGTATCGGGCGAGGTGAAAACCAGTTTTCCCCAACGATTAAAAACTTCTACTTTTTCAAATTGTGGCCCACAGGCAAGGCTCGAAATACCGTCGATGAAGAAACAATCGTTTTTGCCATCTTCATTGGGTGTAATGACATTGGGGACATTTTGTTCAATGTTGTTGGCGGTCGGTAGATTTTTTAGACGCATCCGTACGGCAAGCGTATCGGTTTTGTTAGGACTACAACTATTGTCTTCGGTAATAAAATTAACAACCACCTCTTTACCAGCCATTTGGGCATAATCGGCGCAGGTAGGTTTCCATTCAAACCGTGAAGTAAGGCGGGGATTGCCCGTTTTGTCGTCAAACTTCATTTGGTATTGTGAAAGAGTAAATCCTTTGCCCTGGGCATACAGCTTTAATTGGTCAGTTTTGTCGGCATCATCGGAATAGACATCAAATCTAACCATTCCACCACCGTCGGTAGTAGGTAATGGTACTTCCAGAACGCTGGTGGAGGTAAGACTTGTTGAAACTTTGGGTTTGTTGTTGGGTAAAGCCGAGGCTTGCAGCCGTACTGTTACGGTGTCTTTTACTTGTCGATTACAAGCTACATCTGTCACAATAAAATCCACAATGTATTCTTGTCCCGTGGCGCTACAAGGTGGTGTCCAAGTAAACGGTTGTATAACAGAGCCTTTTCCTATGGCATTGTTGAATGTCATGCCTACCTGATTGAGCTGAAACCCACGTCCACGCGCTTCCAATACCAAATCATCGTTGTCTTTGTTGATTCCTGTGACTTTAAAGTTTAACGTGGTTCCCTGCGGTATCGAGGCTCGATTATTGGTGAGGTCAGTAGTGACGTCGGGGTTATTATTAAGGGCACCTTCTATAAACACTCTAATTCGTAGCGTATCAAGTAATGGCTGAGGACACCCATCATCGGCCACTATGACGTCGACTATGACGGGTTGGTTATTTAGACTTTCGACGCATTTTTCAAAGCAAATTTGGGTTTTTAGGGTATCGTTGGTGCTTTTTGTAACATAAGTAAGAGGATTAGCTGATACGCTGCCATCGTCAAAATTGAGTCCAATAGTTTTGATGGAAAGACGTTGGTTAGGGTCGCGGTCGGTGATGAGTACCTCCAAACACTTCTTTTGGTCACGTTTAATGAGAAGAGTTTGGCCTTCTTTATAAAAAGTTGATTTACCTGCTTCCCGATAAAGAGCTACTGGAGAAAAATTTTCGGGGCAGTCAACCACCTTCAATTGAAACTCTCGTCGTACGGCTCCAATGCGAACGCCCTTGCGGTATTCTTCCACCAAAACTGCAAAAACGTACAAACCAGCCTTGTTGGTAGTGACGTTGAGCATCCCTGTTTGTCGATTGATACGGAGAGGTACAGGGCCAGGAATCATGGCTTGGTCGGTAATACCCGCTGCCCAAGTTACCTGAGGATAGCCACTACTTCCTCGCGCGATGGGTTCGGGGTTGCTGGCACTGGCAAACCCCGCCCAAGGCCGTGTCAATGAATAGACTAAGCTATCTCCATCGGGGTCTTTGCCGCTAAAATCGAAATTGAAAGGTCGGTTTAGGCAAATGTAGTCGCCTTTCAATTCGTCAAAACGAGGGGAAGAGTTTGTATAAGTTTGTCCGTTTTGTACAAGAGCAGGGAATTCGGTGTAGAAGGTTTCGCCCGTGTTAGAAGGATTGACAATGTTAGTAATAATCCCGTTTCTACAGCAACGTTCCCAAACAATATAGTAACCAGCAGGGTCGGCAAAGTTTTGCGAATTGACAATAATTTCGCTTGAATAACGAATGAATAGCGTACGCAAGTCTGTATTTAATGCACCACAAGTGGGGTTGGTGTAATTAATAAGCCGCCGACTCGTTTGGGGAAGCAGAATACTCCCCATATTGGCATTGTCAGATTTTCGGAAAAAGTACAACGTAATCGTTTGTGTTTCTGCAGCAGGACGCCCGTTAGCTTGGTCAAAATAGAAATTTAACCCTACGTAGTAGCGGTTTGCTGCTCGGTTGATTGGGTAGAACTCGATTTCGCCTCCCACAATGTGCGACGCCCACGAAAGGCTCGGCACAATCATAAAAAACCACAGTGTGCGAAGTAGAATTTTTTTCATTTGGTTTTAGGGCTAAACTTCTCGTTGTACTTTTGTCGCGGTACTTTCAATTAATTGTTCAAACTTTAGGTAGCTACGCAGGAAAATTCTTTTGCGTTGCTTAAACAAAACGATAAAAAAAATCGCACAAAAGCCAATACACTTGCAGAACTTGATGATTAAGTTAGTTAAATGGCCGATTTGGCGAGGAGGGTTGTTTCAAAATGAAAAATTACAAAAAAAATAGACAAGTTGTAGAAAATCTACTCATTGAGGATTTTGCTGCCGAAGGCAAGTGTATTGCCAAATACAACGGGGCCGTGGTATTTATTGAAGGAAGTGCTGCCCCTGGCGATGTGGTGGATGTTGAAATCTTAGCATTTAAGAAAAAGAAGTTTTACGAGGCAAGGGTGTTGAATACTCACTCATTGTCAGGCAAACGAGCAACCCCCTTTTGCAGTTATTTCGGAACGTGCGGTGGATGTAAGTGGCAGCACATTAAATATGAAGAGCAACTTCAGTTTAAATGGCAGCAAGTGAGCGACCATTTACACCGAATTGCCAAAGTGCAATTGCCCGAAATCGAGCCCATTGTTCCGTCTAAAGAGACGACTTTTTATCGAAACAAATTAGAGTTTACTTTCTCGAATTTCCGTTGGTTCACGCTGGAAGAAATTGGAGATGGTACAGAGCTTGACCGCGATGCACTAGGTTTTCATATTCCGAAGCGTTTTGACCGAATTTTGGACATTGATAAATGTTATTTACAACCCGACCCCTCCAATCAGATTCGTAATGAACTTAAGGCGTTTTCGAAGTCGAAAGGGTTTCGGTTTTATGACCAAAGAAACAACGTCGGTTTTATGCGCAATGTGATTCTACGTACTGCTAACACGGGCGACGTGATGGTGATTGTGCAGTTTGCTGAACCCAATCAGGAAGATATTGATGCAACGATGGAGTTTTTGAAGGAACGTTTTCCTGAAATCACGTCCCTTCAATATATTATCAATACGAAAGGAAACGATTCGTACTATGACCAAACAGCGATTTTGTACGCAGGAAAACCCTACATAGAAGAGCGTATGGAGAATTTGACTTTCCGAGTGGGTCCCAAATCGTTTTACCAAACCAATTCAGAGCAGGCGTATGAATTGTACAAAGTAGCTCGCGAATTTGCGGGTTTGACCGGTAATGAGCACGTTTATGATTTGTACACTGGTACAGGAACTATTGCCAATTTCGTGGCGCATCAAGCAAAGTCAGTTGTGGGAGTGGAGTATGTCGCAGATGCCATCGAAGATGCCAAAATAAATGCTCAAATCAATGGAATTACCAATGCGCGTTTTTACGCGGGCGATATGAAAAACGTACTCAACGAGGAGTTTATCCAAGAAAATGGCCAACCAGACGTAGTAATTACTGACCCGCCACGGGCAGGGATGGACGAGCCTGTGGTGCGTACACTATTGAGAATGGAACCGACCAAAATTGTATATGTGAGCTGTAACTCAGCCACTCAAGCGCGCGATATTGCGTGGTTGGATGAAAAGTACACGGTCACCAAAGTGCGCCCCGTTGACATGTTCCCGCACACGCATCACGTGGAAAATGTGGTGTTGTTGGAGAGGAGGTAGGAGTATAGAGCCAATTGTTAGATTGGCCATTTTTTATCTTTTAGATACTCATTATAAATAATTATAATCCGTTAAATACCGTTATGTAGTGTTGTCCGTAGCCGACCGTTATTTATTTTTCTGCTTGATTTCTTCCAATTGCAGTTTGATATCAGGTTGTTGCTTGGCAATATAGGGAAAGAAATATTTGTTGTTGGAATATTATCTCTTCAAAGGCCATATATCCGACTTTATTCGATTGTCAGCGAGGGATTTTTCTGCTTTGGCTACGATGTCTGGATACTGGGAGGCGAGGTTATTTTCCTCGCCCAAGTCTTTTTTGAGGTTATAAAGTTCTATTTTACTTCCCTTTGAACTTTGCTTAACTGCCTTCCAGTCACCCATTCTAACAGCTTGGTCAAAACCACGCTCATAAAACTCCCAATAGAGAGATTCGTGTTTTTTCTTCATAGATTTACCTTTGAGTGTACTGGCAAAAGAAAGTCCGTCTAATCCCGAGGATTTTTTCCCTCCTACGATTTCTTCTACGGTTGGAAAAAAATCCCAATTGGCCAAAATGTCGTTGTTAGTTAGTCCTTTCTTGACTTTCCCACCCCAGGCAATGAGCGGGACGCGAATTCCCCCTTCGTATAAGTCGCGTTTGATTCCTCTGAATGGGCCATTGCTGTCAAAAAACACAGGGTCAGCTCCACCTTCTTGGTGCGGGCCATTGTCGGAAGTAAAAAATACGTAGGTGTTTTCGGTCAAGCCAAGTGATGTTAGCAATTCCATCAAACGACCCATGTCTCGGTCTAAGTGCGTAATCATACCAGCAAAATTAGCTTTTGGTTGTGGCTGTGAGCGATAATTACCTGCTTTTTGAATAAAAGGAATTTCGGGGAAAATACTGGTCTTGTTAGCAGCCAAAAACGGGGAGACCGACTCAGGCGTGGGCGCAAATACCTCGGCGTGCGGCATCGTGATTGCCAAGTACATGAAAAAAGGTTTTGCTTGGTTGTTTTTGACAAATTCCAAAGCAGCATCCATGACGTATAGATGCGAATGGCGCAGGGAATCAATGGGTTGAATCACAGTTTTGCCCTCTTTGATAATCCACAAATTGTTGGTAAAAAAATGATGGGCATGAACGTGGTTGGTATAGCCCAAAAACTCATCCCAACCTTGCTTTTCGGGCGAGCCAGCGTTATGGACCTGCCCCAAGCCCCATTTTCCAAACATTCCTGTATGGTAGCCGTTTTGTTTGAGGTATTCGGCAACGGTAAAATCTTCATCACGCAGTGGGATTTCGCCGTTGCCTCTGATGTAGGCATGGCCCATGTGTTTACCTGTCATCAGGGCACAGCGGGAAGGGGCACAGACGGTACTTCCTGAGTGGTAGTCGGTGTATCGAATACCTTCGTTGGCCATTTGGTCAAGATGGGGTGTTTGGAATTTTTTCTGTCCATAACAGCTCAAATCTCCATATCCTAAATCGTCGGCCATCACGTAAATGATATTGGGTTTTGAAGTTGGGGTAGCTGTATTGAAAGCAAAAATAAAGTAAGTAAGTACGATAGGCACTAACAGGGATAATTTCATACGTTTGATTGAATTTATAAAAGACAGAATAAATTACAGTTTTTAGTATCTGCTGAGAAAAAACGCATAAACATAGACTCAAAGCACCATGAAAGTTATATGTTATTTTTTTAATCGTTACTCAGTAGTTACTCTTCAATGGGTTTCAATTCAAAATCGCCTTCATTGACCCAGCCCAATTTGAATTTTTCACCCTTCATAAATCGCTCGTAAAAGCCATTTATTTCTGCCCCAGGATATTGCTCATAAAGATGGCCGTAACCTTGCATTCGGAGGTCTCCTTGGGCTAGTAACTTGGCTTCCATTTCTTTCTCCATTGATTTTTTAATCGTTTGATATTTAGAGTTTTGGGCCAAATTGTTGATACAGTCTGGGTCTTTTGCTAAATCATATAATTCTTCGACGGGTCTTTTGCCAAACGACAGTTTCCAATAATATTTATCAATCCCTTTACGGCTATTCTCCAAAAGTAGGGTTTTGACAGGCCCGCCGTCGCAATTCAAATAGCCTGTTTCGGGATTGCAGGCAGGCCAACGGTCAGGCTCATAGTTTTTTAGGTACAAAAAACCGTTTTTGTGCATTCCCCGTACAGGATAGCCCACATCTTTGGGGCGACCCACATCGTGGCGTTCTTGTCCTACCAATTGAAAATTCCGTTTGGCTTCTACTTGTCCTGATTTAGTAGAATTGAAAATCTCAACTAAACTTTTACCAGTGATGGGGCGCATGCCTGATTTTTGAACAGTGATGCCTGCCACTTCCAAAAATGTAGGTGCAAGATCGGTCATGTTTACATAATCGGTTACGATTCTACCAGCGTTTTTGATGCCGTTTTTCCACATCACCGCAAAAGGGACATTATTTGAATTGAGGTATTGATTCCCTTTGACCCTGGGGAAGGGCATTCCGTGGTCGGAGGTGAACACTATTAAAGTATTGTCTAGCTGCCCTGATGCTTCGAGGATTTTTAGCACTCTTTCTACGTGACTATCCATGTATTCAATTTCTATGGCATAGTCAAGCAAATCATTACGAGTGGTATCAGAGTCGGGATAGTATTGGGGGATTTTGTCCACCATTTCCAATTTTTTGCCACCTTTTGCTACACCACTGCCGTATTCATAAGCCCGATGAGGCTCTGTGAAACCCAGCCAAAAAGCCCAAGGTTTTCTATCAGATGCTTCCAAAAACGCACCAAAATTGCTTGCGTAATCGTTGTTAGAAATATATTTGGTAGGGGGTGTGGTTTTGTGAGCGGAAAAGTCTTTAATCAATATCTCGCGTTTGCTTCCATCTTCTTTAAAGGCTTTGCCAGGGGCATAGCCTTTACCTGTGAAGCCCACAAAATAGCCATTTTCGTGGAGAACTTCCGGGTAGGTTTTAAAATAGTTAGGAAAGAAAATGGAGTGATTCATGGCGGCATCCAACTGCCAAGGATTGCGGCCTGTGAGCATGCATGCGCGAGAGGGGGCGCATTTGGCGTTGGGAGTATAAGCATTTTTAAATAAAATTCCTTCTTTGGCGATACGGTCAAAAGCAGGTGTATTGACCCATTTTCTACCGTAAGCACTCATATCAAGCCCAGCATCATCGGCTACGATGTAGAGAATATTGGGCTTTTGGGCGAAGCCCGTAGTAAATGCACCGATGAAGGCGATTAATGAGAATAAAATGTATTTTAACATTCTCTTATCAAGTTGAATACGAAAAAAAACGCTGACAAGATTCCCCAACCTTGTCAGCGTTGAGAAAAAATCAAGCTACAGCTTATTGAATTGGGTCTATCTTCCAAGCGAGTTTTTGGCCAGTACCTGATTGACGAATAGTGCGTGGCCAGCCTATCATTTGCTTTGCGCCCGCCTTGGTCACATCGGCAAACCTATCCCAACATTCAAAAGTGATGCTCCTTGCTTTTTTGTTGAATCGAACAAGTCCAAACCCATCGCTTAATTTGTTCGGGCCTTCGATGTTTGCGTAGGCATGCATGGTCAGTTTATTACCCAAACCATCTAAGTAATCGCCTGTAAAAGGAAGCGGGTTTTTTTCTTCTTTGTTTTGACCCGATTTTTCATCCAATGGATGCCACCACCTTTTGTAATACGTATTTACAAGTGCTGGGCCGACAAACGCAAAAGGGCCATCCTGGTACTTGTCTATTCCGTGTTGAACCAACGTGGCCAAATGTTGATCACCCGCTAAATGAATTGCCCCTGCTTCTTTGATTGCTCTCAATGCTTCATTTCTTCCTGTTTGTGGCCAGCCATTGCAGTCAAGGTCGGCGTGCAGGTAGTTGTCAAAAGTTCCGTGTCGGTGGGCACCACCACAAAAACCCGTTTGCGACAAAACCGCTCTCATCGAAACACCTTTGGACTGCTTCCCCCATTGTTTTAAAAATGTCATCTGACGCGCACCCAGCAACTCTAACCCCGCCACATCAATTGATTTTGGATCATACTGAGGATTGCGGATATGGTCGGGACGAGGACCCTGCTGGGGAATTTTTCCTGCGGGTCCAGTCTTAAACTTACGGTCTTCAATAATGGCAAAATCAATTCCGCCGATGTTCAAACTGGTGTAATAAGTCCCAATACCCTGTTGAATCGGGGTGGGGTCGAAGGCGTCGGGTAGGTGGGCTGTTTGGCATCGTTCCACCATTTTTATGTACTCGTGATGAAAATAATAGCCGCCGTCATCGCCTGCCGTCGAATTGGATTTTTTGCCGTTTTCACCCCAAAGGTTACCATGCCCAACATCGTGGTCGTCGGGGATAGTTACACAGGGGCGATTGCGAAACAACTCCCGAAATTGAATTCCGAAGAGCAACCAGGCGGCCGTATGTTCTTTGTGGTCGTAGCTTTGGTCGCCCGCAAAAAACACTAAATCGGGGTTGAAATGATTTGCGTTTCGGGTAAACTCTTCCCTCAACCCCCTGTCTTTGTTTGAATTACAACTAAATAAGGCCACTACTATTTCGTTTTTATCAGTGGGCTTTTTTCTGATCAATCCTTCAAAAAGTGCATTTTGCCCATGACGCAAACGGTAAGGTACGTCTTTGGTTTCGTCCCAATTTTCGATTCTAAACAAGGCCGACCAACCAATATCATTGACTTGGGCTTTGGCGACCTCACTCCATTTTCCGTTCTTTTTTAATTCCAAACGTACTTCACGGGTCTCATTTGGATAAAGCGGGAAAAGTTGGGCGGTCATTTTCATGACTGTATTTTGGGTGGTATAAATCCCAAAGCAGATTGCTTGCTCACGTGGTACGTCCACGTCAATGATTTTGTTAGGATTGTTTTTGATTGCCTTGGCATGGTTCCACCAATCGTTGGTACAATACACATCAATTCCTTCAAAAGGGGCTTTTACGGGGGGCTCCCCTACTTGCGCTTGGGCGGTCAGGAATAGGCAGAATATAATGACAAAAGAGGTGATGGTTTTCATTTTTTAGGATTCAGTTACAGATTCATGATAGAAGAGAGCTAATGGCCGACTTTTGAAAAACAAGGGAGCACGTCTTGTTTGAAATAAGGTGCCTGGTTTGTCCAAAACATATAGTTGACTCTCAAAAAGTCTTTTGCAAATCCATGAAGCAATGGAACAATATTTTTTTGATTTTTTGTGGTAGTGTTGGTAGCTTCGTTGCCTGTTTTGCCTACATAATTTCCGTCTTGAACGGCGACTCCGATTGGAACAGTGTAACGGTTTTCATGCAATAGCGTGATGAGATGATTCAATTGTCCTTTTCGTGTTACCATCAGATCGGGTCCGCCAATGCCAACGCCAATCTGCTCGCCATATCTGTATATGCTTCTTAGGTAGCCTTTGTCATCAAACGGTAGCCACTCACCAGGCATAAAATTGGCGTAAATCATGGTGGTGGAAGTACGAAACGCTTTTTTAAGAGAAAGCATATTTTCCTTTAATCCGATGAGATATTCTTTCTCTGAAAAACTCTTATCTTTTACCCCGATGGCAGTTTCTTGCAAGTTGATTCCTTCTATTTTTCCGTCAAATTCTTGTCCCAGTGCTTGGAGAAGTAGGGCAAATCGTTCTCTCACTTTTTTGTTCCAACGTTTTGCTACCCAGCCTTCTGGCTTTCCGTCGTCGCTGTACTGTTGCACAGCCCCGCCGTCGTATTCATCCGTCAATAGATAGTCTGGCAGTGCTTTGTACTTGGGGTCGAATGTGACATCTTGTAGCTGTAAAAACAACTTCTTGTTGAATTTTTTAAGATACTCATAGTCTTGCTTTAAAATACTGAAATCGTATTGGCCTTTTTGAGGCTCGAAGTTTTTCCAAGAGTACATAATTTGAGCCCCTTCAAACATAGGATGTGACAGTAGGGAGTGGTCAATAAGCGACTCCCTGTCGCGGGCAAAGTAAACAAAATGCCGAATGCTGTCTTTTTTGATAGGGCAAGTGGCTCCCAAATATTTTTTATATGCCTTCGCATATTTTTCGCTTGGATTTTGCCATTTCTGGGCATTGGCAGTTATCCCTATTTTGATGAAAAGCAATAACAAAAAACATCTTTGACAAAGATTGGATTTTGAAGTTGATTTATACATTCTATGTCTGCCTGTAGTTTTTGATAAGGAGAAAGAAAGTCTTCGTCTCCTGTTTATTTCGAGCGAAAGGAAAGTGATTTTTCCATTTGAAAGACGAAAAACTTGCTTTTCAGCAACACCATGAAAGCATAAAGTTCTCATGATGTTGCTGAAAATACCAATAAAATAGATACACAGGAACACCTATTTTAGCTTTGGATTGACGTTGACCTCAGATTGCGGAATGGGCCAGCGGTCATCAATACCTTTTCTGAAATTCTTAGAAGTTACAAACCATCTAAATTTGGGGTCAAGTTTTCTGGAAGTTCGGGCGTATAGCTGAGAATTTGGAAATGGTGCACCCCAAAAATCTCCTTTTAGTACTTGGTCACCAATATCCCAGCGGAAAATATCCCAAAGACGAATGCCCTCAAAAGCTAATTCTATTCTGCGCTCATTTCTAAGAATTGGTCGGAGCAAATTGGGGTCTGTTACCCTGATTGGAGGCATCCTTACGGAGGCACGCCCACGTACGGCGTTGATGGTTTGGTCTAAAAGTGCTTGTGAGATGGGTTTACCAGCTTCCAATTCGGCCTCTAAATAGCTCAACAATACCTCGGCGTATCTTATAATGGGCATGTTGCCGCCATAGTCAGTGACCAGATTTCCATTGAAATTTTCGTCAAAAAACTTACGCAAGCCATAACCTGTTCTGGTGGCTTGTTTTGAATAGGTAAGTTGATCTAACGATTTAGTAGAATCAGGATGGCATACATAAGTTCTCGACCCAAATTTTGAACCATCCCATAAGAAATTATAGCGGAATCGTGGGTCTCTGTTTGCGCCCATATCTTTATAATTAAACTTGGGGCTATCGTAAGACAGCGGCGTGCCGTCGTCGAAACCGTAGGCATCGGCTATGCTTCCTGTTGGGTTGACGATATGCCAACCCGAAGCCACCGCCGGGAAGGCGTGTTGAGTGAGTGCATTGGAGGTTTCGCCGGGTACATACTGCATACTAAAAATATTCTCACTGCTGTTTTCATTGGCAGGGGTAAAGAGCGATTGATAGTCGGGGTCTATTTTGTTGGCGCCCAAATCAATAATTTGTTTGTAGGAGGCAGCGGCTTCGGAAAATTTCTTCTCTGCCAGATAGATTCTTCCCAAAAACGCCAGTGCAGCCTGCTTGCTGGCTCTGCCCGTTTCGTCGGCTTTGAGCGCACCAAAAGAAGGGAGATTGGCGGCAGCTTGCGTCAGTTCGTCAATCACAAATTTTACAACCTCACTTTTAGGGGCTTTGTCCACATTATTGGCTTCGTCGGGCGTGAGTGTTTTCTTTACCAACGGCACCGCCCCAAAATATTGAGACAAATAGAAATATTGGGTAGCTCTGATGAACAATGCCTCCGCTTTCATGCGGTCTATTTTGGCTTGTTCCATTTTTACCTTGTCTATGTTTTCTAAAAAGTCGTTGCAAATAGAAATTCTCCTATAAGAGCCTGACCAATAGCCAAGTATTATAGCATTGTCGGGTAGTAAAGTGCCATTGGTAAGCCTGTTTTGCATAGAATTGTCGCCACGGCGATCGTAAAGATTATCGGTGGCAAACTCTAAAAACACCAATCCGCAATAATTCCACCAGTCAGTGGGTACTACCTGCGTACCATAGGTCATGCTGCCTCTATACATACCCGTTAGGGCAATTTTGGCGTTGGATTCAGAAGTCCAAAAATTATCCTTGGCAAAAGCATTGCTGGGAAACTGTTCCAATGCTTTTTCGCAAGAAAATGAAACGGTCATCAGTAGCGTCAGCATGATGGCCTTGGCGAAGTAAGACGTTTTGGGGATGACGTTATGTTTGAAGTAGTTCATATCATTAAAATTTTAAATTGATACCAAAAGTATAAGTCCTTAAAATAGGGTAGTAGTCACCCCCCGTATTGATTTCGGGATCCCAACCTTGTCTAAAATTGTTGAAAGAGAACATATTTTCTCCTGTTACATAGAGTTTTAGATTATTCAGCCTCATCTTGTTAAGGATATTCTTAGGTACATTGTAGGCCAGCTGGATATTTTTAACTCTCAAGTAAGCCGCATTGATGACCCAAAAGTCGGAGGTTACGGTATTGGGAGTGCCGCTGTTTGTCACCTCTTCCAATCTCGGATAGGCGGGATACCTTGTGGGTTGGTCGGGATTAAATCTGCCATCCATTTGCCATTTTTGGATATTGCCCAAGTTAAAAAACGCATAGCCAGCGTAGCCCGTCAAAGTACCTTTGACTCCAGCCACTCCTTGCATAAACATTGAAAGGTCAAAGTTGCTGTATGAAAGCCCTACATTAGCCCCGAAGGTATATTTTGGGATACGGCTTCCAAGATAAGTTCTGTCGTAGATGGGGTCTACTTTGCCATCTGGCACACCATTGGGTCCGCTGATGTCTTTATATCGGATATCGCCTGGTTGTGGCCTTGGCGTAACGGCCGTTTGTACGGGCCACTCAGCGATGTCACTGCTATTTAAGAAAACACCGTCCGACAGGAACCCGTAGTACATTTGCATAGGAAAGCCGATGAACAAATCCGACCCATTACCCACGTAGCCATTGGGTTGGTTTACGTTTCCGAGTCCCAGAGTCAGCACCTTATTGTTGATAATCGAAAAATTCCCATTGAAAGAATACTTCCACTTTCCTTTTCTACCTTGGTAGCCCAAGTCGAATTCCCAGCCAGTGTTTTCAACTGCCCCTGTATTGGTTTCACTAATACCTACTCCCAATACGGTGGATACACTCGAAGAGGGTCTAAATAGAATATCTTTTGTATTTCGGTTAAAGTAAGTGACGTTCAAGTTGAGGGCACCGTTGAAAAAGCTCGACTCTAAGCCCAAATCATAGGTTTCTGTTGATTCCCACTTGATGTTAGGGTCACGATACAAGGCATAAGCAGCACCTGTACTTACTGTATTACCAAAAGGATAGTTTCTGCCTGAATTTAGCACTTGCTGGTAAGGGTAATTTCCGATATTCTGGTTGCCTAGCACGCCCCAAGAAGCTTTCAATTTCATGTCGGTAATCCAGGTGAGTGGTTTCATAAAGGATTCTTCCGATATTCTCCAACCCACCGCTGCCGATGGGAACGTAGCGTATTTGTTTCCTGCTGGAAATCTCGAACTACCATCTCTACGTACAGTAGCTTCAAATAGATAGCGTTCATTGAAGCTGTATTTAGCTCTCGAAAAGAGGGACTGAATCGCCCAAGCATCGTCATAACCACCTACAAGTTGGTTGGTAAATCCACCCATGTCTAACACCGTATAGTCGTTGCTTGGAAAATCTTGTCTGTACCCATTAAAATAGGACTCGTTTTGCTCTTCAAATGAATAACCTGCCAATAAACTAAAGCTATGTTTATTGATTTCTTTGGCATATTCGCCCGTGTACTGCATCGTTTTGAAAATCACCTTATTACTTGATTGGTTCAAATACGCTTGACTCTGAAAAACATTGGCATTTAAGCGTTGTGAGGCCAAATAAGATCGTTGCTCAAACAACGAAAAATTGTACCCGCCAATCGCTGATAGGGTCAGGCCATTGATGGGTTTCCAATCCAACTTACTATTGATTCCAAATCTTGAATTGGGATTTCTCAAATACGAGTCGGAGGCAAGCCAAGAGACAGGCGTACCGCCGCTTTCGGGGCCTACGCCATAGTCGCCGTTGGAGGCTTGTCCTACAAAAATGGATGGGTATCGAATGGCATTCTGGATGAGCTGATCTAAGAATCCCCCTCCTTTATTGGCGGTAGCTTGTGGCTCTTTACGGGTTTCTAATGCCCCAAATATCCGCGTGTTTAGCTCAATTTTATTACTTAGCTTATTTTGTATTGTCAATCGCTGATTGTAGCGTGTGAAGCTATTTTTTGCAACAATTCCCTCCTGATTCAAAAAACCACCTGATAGGTAAAAACGATTTTTATCGTTTCCTCCGTTCAACGTAATAGTATGTGCTGTTTGTAATCCCGATCTTGAGAAAACTTCATCTAAAAAACGGGTGTTAGGGAAATTATCTGGGTCGCTTTGATTACGATATTTTTCAATGGTAGCGGGCGAAAAACTCTGACTTCCTGAGGCAATGTTGAACATGGTAGCATAGTCGGCAGAATTGACAAAATCAGGAAAAGCAGTGGCATCGTTGAAACCAACATAGCCGTCATAACCTACGGATAGCTTGTCGGAGGTACCATTTTTGGTGGTAATCAAAATAACACCATTGGCAGATCTTGCTCCGTAAATGGCGGCAGAAGAAGCATCTTTTAGCACTGAAATAGTTTTGATGTCATTGGGGTTAATGTCGTTCATGGTTCCCGCAATCCCATCTATCAACACAAGTGCGTCGGGTGTAGCCCCAAAAGAACCTACACCTCTTACCCGAATTTGACCCCCACTCTGTCCTGGACGGCCTGTACTTTGAATCACCGTGACTCCTGGCATTTGTCCCGTGATGGCTTGAGATACCTGCGTAACGGGGCGATTGTCAATGTCTTTGGATGAAATTTGAGAGACCGAACCGATTACATTTACCTTTTTTTGCGTACCATAACCCACTACTACCACCTCTTCAAGTGATTTATTATCTACTTTCATCGTGAGGTTGATACTGGTGCGGTTACCCACCACAATCTCCTGCGGCTCGTAGCCCACGTAGCTAAATACTAAAACGGCTTTTTCCGGTCCGTCGCTACGGTCGGGAACGGCGATTGAGAAATCTCCCGTTGCATTGGTACTGGTGCCTCGTTGGGTTCCTTTTACCAAAATACTTACCCCTGGCAACCCGTCACCTTTTTCGTCGCTGACCTTACCCGTTATAGTTTGGTCTAATTTGAGGTCGAGGGGAGATAGAATGGGCTTGGATTTTGATTCTTCTTGTACGTTTCCCAAAAACCGACGTGTCAATACAATCTTGTTGGCTTTGAGCACTTGGAAGTTGATTTGGCGCGGGGTTAAAATTTGCTGCAACACCGACTCCAAGGTTTCATCCTTTATGTCAAGGCTCAATTTTTCGTTGGTAGTGAGGACGCCTTTTTGGTAAGAAAAAACGACATTGGCTTTTTGCTCAATAGTTTTGAGTACCGTTTTAAGTTCGGTATTTTTCAAATAGAGCGTAATTTTTTCTTGCAGTCGTTCTTGGCCAAAGGTATTCTCCGCAAAACTGAGGGTAGTCAGCAGACAAACAAACAGCAAGGGGGTGAGGGTGATTTTCATAAGGTAGAAAATCTCTTTTCTGGTAAAGAAATTTGACATAATTTTGATTGTTTTTGTTTTGGAAAAGACAAAGCACGAACGCGCGGTGCTTCCTAAATCGCAAGTTCAGTAAGGGAAAGATGTGACCGCATCTTTCCCTTTTTTTGATTATTGGGGCTCTGTTTTTGGGTTTACATATTGATATGGATGATTGTTAATAAATAATAACTCGCTACTTACAGCCCTTTGACTCGACAATAATCTGAGCATCAATTTCTTTGTAGGCAGCACCGATGGTTTGGCAAATCACTTCAAGTTGGTCGTACAGCGAATCATCGCTGATGGTGGTGGTGAGTATACAGTCGGAAAGCGTGTCTTCGTTGTAGCGGATTTCGACGCCAAACAATTTCTCCAATTCTTTGAATACTTCGGCTACTTTTACTTCGTCAAACTGCCTTTTAACTAGCGTCTTTTGAGCCACAATAGGGATTGGTACTTCTACTAAGTTGCGGTTGAGAAGCTCGTTGGCTCGGTTAAAAACCGCTTGTTGATTGGGTAATAAAAGCAGTCCTTTGGTTTCGGGGTCGGCGATGTCAATGCGATTTTGTGTAAATACTGACACCCTGCCCGTCTGTACTTTTACCGTTACTTGTTTGCCATTTTCTAAAGCTGATATTCTAAAACTTGTTCCCAAAACTTTGGTAATCAACTCGTTGGCATAGACGTAAAAAGGCTTGGCAGGATTTTCAGCTACTTCAAAAAATGCTTCTCCGCTCAATACCACTTCGCGGCGTTTGGTTTCAAAATGGACGGGGAAACTCAGACGGCTTCCCTTTTCCAAATGTACCATTGTGCCGTCTTCGAGGCGTATTTTTTTTGTGGTTTGGCCGTAGTTTGTCACTTCTTGGCGGGAGTTTTTTTCCTCAACAACGGCTATCAAATCTTGATAACTGACTTGGTGGCCGGGCTGCCTTGTGGTCGAAAGCCAAGCTGCTCCTGCTAAAAATACCAAGCTTGCTGCCCACTTGAAAGCTCTTGTTTGCCAAAAGCGGGGTATGGAACTAACCTGTTTTGCTATCACTTCTCGCTTAGAAATGACGGCGGATATGTTGGCCCAAACGGCTTTCTGGTCGAGTACCGGAGTGTTTTGTTCTTCGGCCTTTTTTATGGCCAAAATCAGTTGCTGTGCCTGGGCTATTTCGTTGGCTTTGGCAGGATGTTGTTGCAGAAACTGTTGCCAAAAAGGGTCTTCTTCCTGAAACAACACCCACCGTACAAACGAGTCGTTGTGTAGGAAATCATTGCGTTTAAATTGGTCATAGTTCATGATGCCGAAAACAAAAAATGGTTAATTAATAAGGCGGGATAGTTGTAAAAAAAGCAGTATAAGTGGCTGTATTCCTTTAATAGTGAGGCGTAGTACGCTGTATGCTTTGAAGAGCAAGTTGCTGACCGACTGCTTACTGAGCCCCATGAGTTGGGTCATTTGGTCGAGGCTCATGCTGTGGTAGAAACGTAAGTTGATGGCCTCCTGCTGGCGCTGGCTTAGTTGTGAAATAGCCTTGGCAACGGCTTGTGTTTGATTGACTTGGGTTTCCTGCTCAATGGATTGTTGCTCGGACGAAAAAGCCACCAAAAAATCAAGAAAATCATTGATGTCTTCTGAGGTTTCAAGCAAATCGTTTCGGGTGTTTCGGATGACCTGATGGCGCAAAGCCCGAAACAAATAAAACTTTACACTTTCTACGTCGGATAGGTGCTGCCTGCGTCGCCACACATCCACAAAAACGTCTTGAATGGCGTCTTCGAGCTGTTGTTTATCAGTGCTTAACCGATAGCCATAATTGGCCAACACCTCAAAGTAACGGTTGTATAATTGCTCAAAGGCTTGTATATCGCCTTTTTTAAACGCAATCCAGAGGGTTGTTTCGTCGGTATGGTTTGGGTGGTTTTTCTTCATACTTTTACAAACGCTTGGTTGTCCGCTTAGGATAGTCACATTTATTCTCAAATGAGTGATAAACGCCTCATAAGTACAGGTACAAGGTTTGCTAAAAACTACCCCTCATTTCAACGTATTTTTCAGAAAAATAAAAAACACGAATAGTTTGATGACTAATCAGCATAAGCAATGGCTGTAAAAAACAAATACCCAACGGAAGTCCATTGGGTATTACTGTGTTTGTTACTTATCAATTTATTTCTTCTTTTACCGATACGTTAGCCAAGTGGTAGCTTTACAATTTTTATCAGCAAAGAATCGAATCCAGCGGGCTTGAAAATCCGTAGCAAAAGTATGCTCAAAAGTTTCGTTGGGTTTCACCGTGATTTCTTTATACGTCATCCAAGGGCCATGCCCAATCGGTTCTATTTCAATCTTGAACGTAACGGATTGGTTTGAATCATGCGAAATTTTCAAACTCTTTTTGTCATAAAAGCCAATCAAATAGGCATCGGAAGGGGCGTTGGCCGCTACCTGCATGTCTTTCCACGGACCGCCTTGTCCAGTAGGTTTGCCCAATTTCCAGAGGTCGTCTATGGTGCCTGCCCATACTTTGGCTTTGCCGTCGGTTGAGGTGATGATGTGTTCGTTAGTGGCTGCTTGTGTGGTCAACCCTGTCATGACTAATAAGCCACGGTACGAGGCGTAATCGTGAATACTGAGTGAATGAGAAGCCACGGGTCGAATTTTGGCAAAACCGTCGGCGTTTTCGGCGGGGAGTTCATAGAACGTTCCGTGGGCGTTTAGTAAATCGCGCTCAGTGGCCACTTCTCTACAAATTCGCAAGGCTGCGTCGTTGGTTTTAGCGGTAAATGCTTCATTTCCTTTGGGCAACCGCCACCTTCTGCCGCTATCGTCAACGACAAGTACTGAGGCGGCGTCTACCGAAATGACTTCTTTGGGAATGGCAAATTTTTCGCGGATGAATTGGGCGGTTTTGGGGTCTGTTTTTTGAACCAAATTCATGGCACTGTCTAATTCGTAGTAGCCGTTTTCGCTAAATTTCCCGTTGGAGAATTGTCCTGCCAACAGCCCCATTGCCCGACGGTTATTGCCTAAGCCGTATATGAGTCCTCCCGTATAATTTGAAGCCTTGATGTTGGCTAATCCACTAAACATTTTGTCGGTTTGGGGCTGAAAACGAGAGGCATCGCTGTAATTAAAATTGACGGTGGCGGTGGTGGCGCGGTTGCTCTTAACCCGAATCCATTCGCCCGCCTCATTGGCCATAAAAGTTACGGCCACGCTTTGCCCAGCCCCAACCTCCACCGTACGCAACGACTTCCACTGTCCCTTACCGTCGGTATCGGCTTCAAAATTAAAACTAACACTCTGATTACCTGCGTTATGAACCCAAGCCATTCGCTGTTTCCATCCTGCAAACAAAAATGGGTCAGAGGCAGTGTTTGCTTCAACTTTATCATTGAGCCAAATCGCCCCTTGGGCGGTGTTAGGGCCTAATTGGTCGGGTAGATTGAAGGACGTAAACCACAAATTAGAGTTTGACTGCCCTGGTCCTTCGATGTTTCCTTTGGTTTTACGTTTGTTTAGAAACTCCTTTTGTGCCGAATCATCGCAGCCAAAAACGAGTTGGTTGTTCCAACGAGTAAAATCGCCAATGACTTTCAGATAAGCGGAACGTGGGCGAATACCAGCGGCGTTTTTTGACGAAAATGTGTGAGGAAAACGCCAAAATAGCCCGTGCATAGTCATCAGATAATCAGGCTTTTCGGTCGTTCCAATGTCACGGATGCGTGGCCATTCGGTGTTCCAGCCGTGGGCACCGTCGTAGCTATGACTGGCTTTGGGAAGCCTAAAAAACGACCATTTGCCGCTGTCTCGTACGGCCAAAAGTACCGAACGATGATCCCAGCCTGTTGCCCAAATAGGGTCGGTTTCGGGGTTTTTGTTGCCATAAATCCCGCCTGGTCCCGTCACTTCCACAAACTGATTACGACGAACTACTTTCCAATCTTTGCCGTTCCATTCGGCCAGTACACCCGCCTCAATGTCAAATTGTTTGAGGGCTTGTTGGCCAGGTTCACCGTTGTTGGAATACACGATTACCCCTTGTCCAGAATACAAACCTTTGCCGTGTGCTCCTGGCAGCAAAGTGCCGTTGTGGTTGTTGGCCACATCGTTTTCTTTTTTGGTTTTTACGTTGCCATCTTGGTACAAAAGTTTTGATTCTAAGGTCTTTACATCCACTTCATAAAACCCTTCTTCCATCGTTCCGTATTGGATTTTATGGACGGGGTCGGTCAAGTGTCGTGCATTACCCGTATGACGGCCAGGCATTTGGGAATAAGGGATGGTTCTGACCTTTCCGTTGTTGGCAATGGCATAAGGGCCGATGAATAACTGCTTGCTTTCGGCATGAATCATACGGTTGGCAGGCGTGCCTCCGATGCTTTCGGGGCGAATGGTACGTTGTAAACTGGGGGTGATTTCGTAGAGCTTGTCCGACGACCCAAAGGGCAAATGCGGCCCGTACGTGACTACCCACAGGCGGTCAGCCCAAGAGACTACTGCGCCCGTGCCGCATTCGCCTTCGTTGTTATAATAAGCAAGGTGTGGATATATGCCACTGATGTGCCGGTAGTTGGGCTTATTTTGTGCCCTTACATCGAAAAGGGTAAAAAATAAAGCAACTGTAAAGCCAAAGTTTAGGTATTTCATATTAAATGTCGTTTTTAACAATTTAAAATGTCGAAGAGGGTATTTTTGCTCAGTTTTTGGGTTATCTAGCCGTTTTTTCCTCTTCTTTTTTGTCAATCATTGTCCCTTTTTGCCGCAATTTTAGGTAATCTTGAACATTCAGGGCAGGGTAGCCTTCTTTGCGAATGCGTTCACCCAGAAGTCTGAAATTTTTAGCAACATCGTCAGGAATAGAACCATCGGTTTTGGGGCCGAAATTGAGCAACAAATTAGCGTTATTATTGGCTGCTCCGACCAGCATTTGCCATAGTGCCTCCACATTTTGACAACTGTTTTTAGGACTCCATTCCCAGCTGCCCTGACTCGTTACCGCTATTTCCGCTTTTTTCTTGAAATTTTTTTGCCACGCTTTGTCCGATAGTTGGCGAATATGGACTTGTTCGGGCGAATTGCCCCTATAGTGCATACTGATTGACCGCAATTCTCGTTCGCCGACCAATACATCTTCTTTGCCCGTTGCCCCTGTCTTGAAAAGGATTAAAGCATGGGGCTGATACTGATGAATGAGGTCATAAAATTCTTGAATTCTGAACAACTTGTCATTGGCCAATACGCCACCTAAGGGGTCAAACCAAAAACCAGCGACAGAACCGTATTGCGTGCACAATTCCGTCAATTGCTGTTTACAAAACGCCCTGTACTTTTCAAAATCTTCGGGTTGGGTGTATTTAAAGTAATCAGGGTTTTGAGGATAGGCAGGGCGAGCAGAAAAGTATTTTTCTTTGGGCAAAAAATAAGGATGTACCCAATCTATGCCGAGCGAATAATAGATAAAAAGCGGCATGTTGCGTTCTTGACAGACTTTTGCCAATTCTCCTACAAAATCGCGGTGCATGGGGTAGTTCATGCTATTCCAATCGCTGGCTTTTGTATCCCACAAGGAAAAGCCATCGTGGTGTTTGGCCACAAAAGTGATGTAGCGCATCCCACTGTCTTCGGCAAGTTTGACTATTTCAGTGGCATTAAATCCCGAAGCATTTACGGATAAAGCCGTTTTTTGATAGTCTTCAAAAGGGATTTTTTGATTGAACATGGCCCACGCTGCGTGGTATTTGCCCCAAACCCCCCAGTGTATGAACAGCCCCAAGCGTGCTTCGTTATACCAAGCAAGCATCGCTTTTTTAGGTGACTTGGCATACAAGCTGCTTTTATGTTTCAAAAAATAGGGAATTGCTTCGGATGGTTGTGTGTAGGCATTCATGCCATACGCTAACAATAGAAGTACAGTAATATTTTGTAGGAAACTATGCACTTATGCGTCTATGGTTTTAGGTAGAAGTACGATTTACGATTCCAAAAAAACTATTGATTATGAGTTATTTATGTTTTGTAATCGTAAATCGTATTAATCGAAAATGTCCAGTAATCAAAAAAATTAGTACCCTTCGTTTTGCTTCATATTCGGATTGATTTGAATTTCAGCCGTTGGAATGGGCCACAGATATTGTCTATCTTGCCACGCACAAGGCACTATCAGTTTAATCAACCCTGCATCAAACATGGGTTTGAAATCGGCCAGACCATCTTCGTCAATAACGGGAGTGCTTGGAAAAAACCAAAGGTTTTTATCTACGATTTTCGATTTTAAATCCGTTGGGTCTAACATACCATAAACGGGTCTGTTCAACACTTTCCCCGCCAGTTTCCACCTAACTATATCCATATAGCGCAAGCCCTCAAATGCAAACTCCATACGGCGTTCAATACGTACCGTTTTTCGTAAATCGGTTTGGGTAGTTGCGTTTACTGCGGGGTAAGAGGCGGTAGCCGTTGGTGCAACGCCGTAAGCTCTTGCCCTCACGGCATTAATCGCATCGCGTACAGTTTGGTCAATTTCGTTGAGTTCAATTTTGGCTTCGGCATACATTAGCAGCACGTCGGCATATCGGACAATAATTTGGTCAGGTTCTACCCTGTTACCATTTTGCAGCCAAGTATCATCAATGCCTTTTTTCCAAATTAAACCATTGAAAGAAGCAAACTGAGCATTGGCGCGGTTGTCATTATTGGTTACTTGTGTGTTTGTACTTACTCTCAAAACCCTTAAAGCCGTAGGATTGGGGTCGTAAGTAAAGCCTAAATGGGTCGTACCAAATTCAACAATCGTTGCAGTACATCGAGGGTCTCTGTTTTTGAACGGATTGCGCGGGTCAAAAAGCGGTGATTTGTCTATGGGTAAGCCATCACGGCATAAATAGGCACAAAATAAGTCCCAAGTAGGGCAAATAGCACCAAAACCGCCCGAATTTCTCGAAATTCTATCCAAAACGGCTGATGATGGAATAGAAATATTGAGGGCAATTGAGCGAGGTAAACCAAAAATGATTTCTTTGGAGTCTTTTGTGTTTTGCAAAAATAAATTTGCATAGTTAGGATGAAGTGAATAAGCAGCAAGGTCTATACAGGCTTTGGCAGCATCAGCCGCAATTTTATAATCGCCTACGTACAATGCTGTGCGGGCTTTCATCGCTAAAGCAGCCCCTTTGGTTAGTCGTTTGGTTACAGAAGTCGCATAAGATTTGGGTAAAGTAGCGGCAGCAGCGTCAAAATCGGCATATATCTTTGAAATTACGATTTTTTTATCCGTCCGACCTACGCTATATGCCTTATCCAACTCGATAATATCTTCCGAATATACCACGTCGCCAAAATGCGTGACCAAAATGGCATATTGAGACGCTCGATGAAAACGGATTTCTGCGATGTAAATATCCAATTTTGCGGCAGGCACATTGGCTTTGGTTTCGGGGCTATTTAAGGCAACTAAAGCCCGATTGGCTCTCGCAATGGCTTTATAGGAATTGCGCCAAAGGGTCGTAGAAGTCCCCCATTGGCTGTTTGTCGTACCTGATTTGATAGGGGAAAGCGTGGTTCTGTAAAAAGCATCGTCAGAGAGTACTTCGTTGCCAAAGCCTTCATCTGGTACCCAAAAATCCTGCCTGTACAGGTCATTCAAAGCTAGTTGAATTTCTGCTTCATTGGAGTACCATTTTTCGGCGGAGGGCTGCGCAAGCGGGTACAAATCTAAGGTATTTTGACAAGCCGATAAGCACACAATAGCAATAACGGCGATATAGTGTATTCTTTTCATTTTCAGAGTTGTATTTTTGATTAAAAATTGACAGAAACCCCACCAATAAGCGTAGAGACAATCCCCAAACCTTCGGGGTCCCAGCCTTTGGGATAGTTGCTAAAAACCATCAAATCGCTGCCACTGGCATAAAAACGGATGTTTTTAATCAAGGCTTTACGGGTGAGGCTTTCGGGAAGGGTATAGCCGACCGTCACGTTCTTTATTCTTAAATAAGCCCCATTAAACAACCAAAAATTGGACAAAGCTCGGTTGACGCCCTTATTTGTTTCGGTATAACGCGGGTAAATAGCTGCCGTATTTTGTTCGGGCGTATTGTAATTACTCCATGTTTTGCCATCTAACAAGTTCGGAAATCGCCCCCAGTTGCCTGAATTGTAATCCGTAAAGCCCAACATCGAAGTATTCTGTTTGCCTATCCCTTGAACGGACGTGGCAAAATCAAACCCTTTATAAGACAACCTGACATTGCCCCCAAATGCCCACTGGGGTTGAGAACTACCCAGTAGTACTCGGTCGTATTCAGGCGATATTTTACCATCAGGAATACCATCGGGGCCACTCACATCTCGGTATTTCATGTCACCCACTTTTACGTTGGTATTTAGTTTGGGGCTATTGTTTAGGTCGTCCACCGTTCGATAAATGCCCTCTGAAATATAGCCGTACCACTCATTGAACTCGCTGTTTTTTCTTTTGATTTGGTCGCCCAGAAACTCCGTACCGCCCAAATCGCCCATGACAGATTTGTATTGGGAAAGGTTAAACGAAGCCGAATATTTGAAATCGTTGATTTTGTCCGTCCAACTAAGGTCTAAATCAATGCCTTTGGTGAACATTTTTCCCGTGTTTTGATTAGGATTTTCAAACCCGACGAATATCGGGATTTGTAGTGCCAACAACATGTCTTTGGTCTGTTTGTAATAGACATCGCCCGTAAAGCGTAAACGGTTATCCAAGAAATGGGCATCTATCCCAATATCACTCGACTCCGTTTTTTCCCAAGAAATGTCTTTGATGGCATATTGAACCTGTGCTGCCGTTTGTTGTGAAACTGCTGCACCGTTTTGATAAAACAAAGCGTTGCCAAAGTTGATAATGCCCAAATACGGGTAATTCCCAATGCGTTCATTGCCCAATGCCCCCCACGATGCCCGCAATTTGAGGAAAGAAAGGGCTTTTTGGTTTTTCATAAAACCCTCTTCGCTGATTACCCAACCCGCAGAAATGGATGGGAACATCCCCCAACGATAATCGGTATTGAAGCGAGAAGAGCCATCACGTCGGATATTGGCTTGTAATAGGTATTTATTTTTGAAGCCGTATGTCAAACGACTGAAGTAAGAACGGTAAGCTGTTTCACTTGCCGAACCCGAATTGTCACGAAACGTAATGGGGCCTTGGTCGAGATAAGGATAACCAGCGAATAAAAATTGGTCACGAGAGGCCGTTAAGCCTTCTGATTTACTGTAAAAATTTTCGTACCCTGCTAAGGCGGTCACGTCGTGGTTTCCAAAAGTTTTGACATAATTTATCAACAATTGGGTGGTTAAGGCTAAGCTGTTGCTACGGCTTTCAAACAAGCGGTTGGTGGCATTGGCGCCATTTTCCGAAAGTGTTACTACAAATTGCGTAGGGTCAGTGGCCGAGTAGGCATCTACTTTATTATTAAAAAACTTCTGGCTGTTGAAATCAAAAATGGGCGCAAGGATACCCGAGATTTTCAGGCCGTCTATCGGCTTAATATCCAATCCTACCCGGCCACTGATTTGATTGTACCAGTTTTGGTTTTGGCCACCGTATTTCAAACGTGCCCAAACATTCGCGCCCGCTTTGCCGTCTGCCACTCGTCCATCTGTCCACATAGCAGGATAAACGGGCGAAGCAATGCGGATTTCCCCCAAAGGGTCGCTGTGAGTCGGGTCGGTAGTAGCGGTTCTTCTAAAATTAAAATCGAACGTACCACCGATGTATTTATTGATGTTGAAATCGTTGTTGAGGCGGGCAAAAATTCTTTTGTAGTTTTTGTTGTCGTAAAAACCACCTACGGTTTCGTAGCGTAATGAAGCATTGGTTCGGACAAATTTGGATCCTGCCATGATGCTCAAACTGTGCGTTTCACGCGGGGCAGCGGTGTTGAGAGACAAATCGGCCCAGTCGGTATCGGGATACTTGTCGGGGTTGGCTACCTTGTTGGTTTCGTAATTATCAATCAACTCTTTGGTAAACGTAGGATATTGGTTGGTGCCATTTCCTGCATCGTTCCAGCGCAATTCATTCGCTAGTTGCATGTAGCGAACAACGCCCATTTTTTCGGGCAATTTTGTGGGTTTATCTACTCCTCTTTCAACGTTGTACTGTATAGAAACTTGGTCAGCTTTGGCTCTTTTGGTCGTAATCAGTATAACACCTGCCGCCGCCCGTGAGCCATAAATAGAGGCAGAGGCTGCATCTTTTAACACGGTGATATTGTCGATATCGGCGGAGTTAACAAGATTAACGTCGGCCACAGGTACGCCATCAACGATAACCAAGGGGTCAGAATTGCCAATAGTTGTCACGCCCCTAATGCGGATAGTTGCGCCGCCCATGGCACCACTGCTACCGCTTCGGGTGACGGTTACGCCCGACATGGTACCTTGCAGCGACTGTGCTACCTGCGTTTCTCTTCGTTCCTTAAATAACTCGCCGCCGATGGTAGAAACCGCCCCCGTCATATCTTTCTTTTTCTGAACGCCATAGCCCACTACTACTACTTCTTCCAAGGCTTTGGTATCTACTTTGAGGCGAATATCCAACCCACTTTTATTTCCTGCTTGTACCTCCTGTACCTGATACCCTACAAATGAAAATACCAGAATGGCATTGGCATTGACTACGTCTATTTTGTATTTACCATTGGCATCGGTAGTAGTGCCTCGCTGAGTCCCTTTTACCAAAATACTTACCCCTGGCAGTTCTGTCCCGTTTTCGTCGGTGACAGTCCCCGTGATGGTTTGGTCAACCATTTGAAAGTCAGGAGATTTAGGAGTTGATTCGTCTTCTTGAAATCCGATTGTGGCATCGTTATCTTTTCGTAAAACAATACGATTGCTCACTTGTATATGCTTGATTTTGAGCGGCTTCAAAAGTCGGTTTAAGATACTCGACAGTGCTTCGTTGGTGGCGTTAATACTTACGGCACGGTCAAGTTTCAATGTCCTCGAATTGAAAGAAAATTTTACCTGCGCTTCTTTTTCGAGTTGTAGTAAAACTTTTTCTAGCGAGGTATCAGTAAGGTGCACACTTACCTTTCGGTCAAGCATATTTTGCCCTTTGACTGGGGTAGCCATAGTAAGGCTCGAAAACATAATGGCTAAGGTGAGTTGTAGAAGCGACGTTTGCACAATTCGATATAGTAATCGTTTGTTGGTCAATGTTTTTTTCATACTTTTGACTTGTTTTTAGTTAATACTTTTTACGCTGGTATTGGCAAAAACCTCCCTGTGCCCTTAGCAGAGGGCATATCAACGGAACACGTTAGGGAGAGCATTGGGCGTCGAATATGTAGCAGCATTTCGACGCTTTTTTTGTGGGTAGAAAAGGGTATTTTTTTAATTCATAAGCAGTGGAAAGAGGGGGTTAGTTACATCCTTCGGATAAAATAGTAATTTGATTGCCGTTCATTTCGTAACGGGTCGTATTGCCTAAACTCTCGCAGAGAATTTTGAGCTTTTCGGGCAGGGGTTGGTCGCTGAGGGAGGTCGTAAGATAGCAGTCTTTCAACCTCTCTCGTGGGTAGTCAATTTCGACCAAATACGTCTGCTCAATGGTTTTCAGAATCTGAGCCACGGGTACATCCGAAAACTCAAAACTCAGCTGTTCGATGGGCGCAACTGCTTTGGTGAGTTCTTTTTCTTGGGTAATGTCTGTTATTTTTTCAAAAGCAAGTCGATTACGGACAAATCGAATGGCCTGATTGGGCAATAATTGGATACTTGCTGTATTGAAGGATGAGAGGGCTTGGTTCGAACTAACGTTGACTTTTCCTGTACGTACTACCACTTCTACGTTGGGTTGGTCACCGTAGGCTTTTACCCGAAAACTCGTCCCGATGACCTTGGTAACAATCTCATTGGCAAATACAAAAAAAGGTTTTTTTGGGTTTTTGCTAATCTCAAAGAAACCTTCGCCCGATAGATAGACGTTGCGCTCGTTGCCCGCAAAACTTTTAGGATAGCTTAACTTGCTCTTAGGTTGAAGCAACACAGAACTGCCATCCGAGAGGGTAATCAACTGCGGTTTATTGGTATTATTGGTTTGTTCAATCAGCCCGTCGGTATCCTGCTTGATGAGTTCAGCGTAGGTAAGTTTCTCCTGCGTTGGGGTTTGGGCTTTGTACAGCCATCCCAATGACAGCCCCAAGGCCAAAACTGCCGCTACACTACGCCATCCGATACGATTCCAAAGCGACACAACTGGCATTGGACGTTCTTGGCTATGTTCTTCTTCTTCGATTTTGTTCCAAACCGCTTGTAGCGCGTTTTGGGTTTCAAGGGGAGACACGGCCGTTTCAGAAACCCGCATAGCTAGTACCCACAGGCGCGCTTCAGCCACGAGTTTGGCTCGTTCGGGGTTTTCGACTGTCCATTCTTCCCAATGATGGCGTTGGTCTCCTTGCCGAACCCATTTCAGGAACGATTCGTCGGACAGAAAATCCTCAATGTTTTTATACTGGTCGCGCTGCTGCATCTGAAAAAGAGTTTCAGAAACAGAGAGGACAGCAATTGAGGCCGATACTCACTAACGTGGTACTTTTTTTGAAAACTTTAAAGTATTCTTGCAAAGAGCAGTAACACAAGGGTAAGGTCGCCCTTCCATTCGCGGCGGAGATGCTGAATGCACCGGTGTAGGAGATTAGAAACCGATTGATGATTGATATCGAGCATTTCACCGATTTGTTCGATACTCAGTCCCTGATGATAACGAAGGTACAGTGCTTCTTTCTGACGGGCGGGTAGTGCATTGATGAGGCGATTGAGTTGCGCAATTTGGGCGGCAGTTTCTTCATTGGCAATGAGTTGGTCTTCCATAGAAAAGTCTAAAGAAAATTCAACTGATTCTAACGAGGTGGTTTGTCGAAAAAATGTGTCGCGCTCGTGTAGTCGAGCGATGCGCTTACGTACACTCGACAATAAATAGGCCTTCACTACAACACTCTCGCTCAGGGAATTTCGATAAAGCCATACATTGGCAAAGACATCTTGGACGCAATCTTGTACCCGTTCGGGATAGGCCATCAACGAATTGCCGTAGCGAATCAGTGAGCCATAGTAACGCTCAAAAAGAGTAGAAAATGCCAACTCATCACCCATTTTGAGGTGTTGCCAAAGAATTTCGTCCGTAAATGAGGTCGTTAGCAAAGTAAATACGTGTTGAATTTTGTCAAAAATTCAACAAAATTAGGAATAAATTAAACTTTGCAAAGATTTTAAATTGCTGTCTTAGGGTATATCTTGACGGACAAAGGCACTCGCCTCTGGTGGAATGCCCGTAAAATTCGATTTATTTTTCAGCGCGCAGCCAGCGTCCGCCTTTAGTGGGTAATTTGAGTTGACTGCTATTGACGGTTTTACCTGTGATGGCATCCGTCAATTGGTCTTTGTTATTCAGTTTTGTCAGCAGCACTCCCAACGTTCAAAAAGCAAACTGACTTGATGATAGGGAACGATGTTGATACGGGCGTTGGTGTTTTATTTTTACGGTCTTCCCAACGAGCCATGTCATAGGTGGCTTTGACGCTCCAACGAGGATAGGCCGGCCAATAAGGCGCGTTTGTTCAAAAATGCACAACGCACGCACAAAACGGGCCCGTCCCCTTTGTAGGTTGATGTCCTTGCGGGGGTCGGCTTCGCCAGGGTTTCTGATTGCTTTGCAGGATTTTCAGTACGTTGTTGGTATTGTTGAGCCCAAACGTGGACCATTTATCTTGTTTTGGGACAATAAAGGGGAAGTTAATCAATGCTAACCTCCCCTTTTATAGTGCGGATATTATCGAATTACCCTAAGAAAGTACTTCTTTGCATAAATCGAGATAAAATGCTAAATCTGGTTTAGGTAAGTTAGTGACTTTGGCGGCTTCGTCCCAGCGGCGCATTTGAATGATGAGGTCAAAGTAGGGATTCTGCTCAAATTGGGCTGCTTCTTCGGTATTCATTGGGCCCCCTTGAAACTCCAACGTTTTGAGACTTGCCTCAGAAAGACCAGCGAAGTATTTGGGGTTTTTGAACGTTAAATACCGCTTTGCATTGACGTGATTGGCTACCAAAATGCAGACCTTTTCGGAAAAACCTTGCGTACGGAGCCATTCGGCAGCTACTTCTTCGTGGTCTTTTCTGCCATATTCGGCCATGAGTTCTTCTTCGAGCTCAGTGGGCATTAAATGGCCAATGTCGTGTAAAAAAGCAGCAACTTGTACTTCTTTGTCAAAACCTCCTTTTCGGGCCAAATCGGCTCCTTGGGCAGCGTGTTCGAGTTGGCTTACGTCTTCGCCAAAATATTGGTTATCTCCTTGGGCTTCAAAAAGCTGGCGAATGGTGGTGATTGCGGACATTTTTTATGGATTAATTAATGTAATATTGGTGGTTATTCGTTGTTTTCGGTCTGACTGTCGTCTGACCTACGTCCATCGTTAGATGATACTTTACTCACTTAAAAACCGTTAAAATGGCTTCTGCTACTGAATGTTCACAGGTGAAATTTAATCCTAACGCGGAGGCTACCGTTTGAGCAATTTGGTTTTGAAACAACACTTGGGTGTGTTTTACTTCGCCTTTAGCGGGGGTATCGGGTCCCATCGCTCCCATCCAAATTTGGTAACTATCGGGAGTTTTGGTGCCATGATCCTTCCATCGGGCTTTGGGGTTATGTCCGCGACCGTGGTCGGTGGTGAGTAAAATTGTAGTTTTTCCTTTGTATTCGGGTTGGGATTGGAGGTAATTCCATAAATCTGCAATAAACTTATCGACTAGGTTGGCTGTCAGTAAGTATTGGTCGTATTTGCCTGCGTGGGCATAATCGTCGGTTTCGTCAAACGACAAGAAAAAGACTTTGGGTTTATTTTTTTGGATGTATTCTTTGGCCATGTAATAAGTGATGAAATCTTGTCGAGTTTCACCCCAGGGGCTTGGTAATTTGTCTTGAATTTCATTCAGTAATTGTTCACGTGGGTTGGGACTAGCGACGGCCTCGTGGCCTGCATTGACGGGGATGCCGGTTCGTTTTTCGTTGATAATGTGCGGTACCACATCCCAAGTTGCATAGCTAGCCACCTTACCTTGGTACTTGGGTTGGCGATTGATAAACTCCAACACGGTTGTATTAGGGTTGTCAATTTTGTCATTGGAGTTGATACGTTCGTCGGCAAATCCACTCAATATTTCGTTGTACCCTGGATAGCTAAACCAGTAAGCATTGGATACGTTCATCTTGCTGCCCTTATCGCGATTTCCGTACAACTGTCCTTGTTTTGCGACGGTATCCCAAAAAAAGGGAAGTAGTTTTTGGCGACGTTCTTTGGCGGTACTGGCCCAAAACTGCTTTTTCAACTTGGTAGTATCGCTCGTAAAGGTAGGGTCAAAAAGCAAGGTAGAGTCCGCTCCTCCAAAAACTTCTTGCCATCGAAGGCCGTCGGTCGTGATGAGAATGATGTTTTCGGTTTGTCGCTGGGCGAAACTTGAAAGCGTAATCAATAATAAGCTGATGCGTAGCATGAATAATTTCATCGGTATCTATTTTTGATTTCAATGGAGGCGTGTGTTAATTAAAAAATAAAGCGGGAAGAAAACTACCCGCTTTAGAAGTCACTTAACTTAACCTATGAGTAAAACATTACTTTAAAAGCCACATGAGGTCGTTTACATCATCTTTCCCAGCAAACTGGGTAGAAAGGGCAGAGGAATAGTTCGATGTGTTGGTGGTACGTTCGGTAGCAGGATATTGCCAACGTTTTGGAATGCGACTGCTGTTGCCAGTACCCACGCCCGTAAGGAAGGTAGGAATACCCGTTCTGCGCTGATTATAAAAAGCCTCTAAACCCGAATTTTGGAAGAAGGCAATGTATTTTTGAGTAACAATTTGCTTTAAGCCTGTTTCGTCGTTGCCTGCATACTTTACCAACGAGCCGTCGAGGTAGGTAGATAGAGTAGCTGTTTCCGAAATACCATAATGGCTCATAGAGGCTTCAATTCCTTTTTTATACCAAGAGGCCGCGTCGCCTGTAGCCCAGCCACGGTTGATGCCTTCGGCAACGTTGAAGCATAGTTCAGGATATCCAATAATGAACAATGCCTCGCCCACGTCGTTGGAATAATACCGCGAGCGTTTCTGAAACGAATATTGTCCCTTAAGTACTTTCGTGCTCATATCGGCCAAATCTTCACCCGAAGATGCACCAACGTAGGCATCGAAATCGGTGACTTTCAAGCCAGCATTGATTTTGGCTTCGGCAGGTTCGGCTACTGCAAAAATACGGGGGTCTTTGCGTGCTACCAACAAGTCTACGTAGGTCTTCGCCATGTTTTCACGGGTGGCATTAAACCCAAAGTTAGACGGGTTGCGGGGGTACTTATTGAAGGTGTTGAAAGTATACTGCAAGTTGTCGGACATCGACGACTGGAGTGGAAATTTAGCGGGGTTTGCAAGCATCTCCGCAAAACGCTGTTTTACCTGTAAGTCACTATCCGTAGATTTGCTGCTTAGGTTGATTAATACCCGCATTTTGAATGAATTAATCACTTTTTGCCACTTTTTCAGGTCGTTGCCAAGGTAAATATCGCCAGCGAGGTTTTTGTCGCCTTTGGTAATGAGCGCGGCTAAGTCATCGTTTGAACTGTCGAGCCATTTCAAGATTTGAACATACACTGCTTTTTGCGAATCGTACTTAGGGGTAGTGGCCTCTAAGCCTTTGAGGGCGTCGGTCATCGGAATGTCGCCTACGCGTTTTGTCATATCGTCAAAAAAATACGCCCTGAAAAATTTCCCTAATGCACTGTAAGGGTTTTGTTCTGCTAACCCAGCCCGCTTTGCTTCTTCCTCCATTTTGATGACATTCTTAAGGGTGAAAAAAGAAAAATCGGTGGTTGTCCAACTGTACTCGTTGGTCGCATAATAGTTATAATTGGAACAATAATACTGGTTCCAGCGTGCTTTGTCTCCCCACGCACTTCCCGCATTTACAACGTTGTACATATCGTTCAAAACGCCATTGAAAACCAAAGAAGCAGGTGCATTAACGGGACGATTAGGGTCTTTTTCGAGGGTAGTAAAGTCTTGGCAGCCTCCTAGCATCCAAAGTGGGAATAGTAACAGAAGTCTAAAAATATTTTTCATGAGTGCAATGTCTATAGATGATTGATTTTAGAAGGTCAAATTGATATTCACCCCATAACGACGCATGGTAGGGGTTTGAAGGTCAGAACTTCCTTGTGAACCATTGGCAAATTGATCGAGGTCAATGTCTTTTTTCTCGGCAAAATACAACAGGTTACGTCCTACCAACGAGATACTTACTTGCTTGAAGAAGGTCTTTTGAAGGAGGTTAGCGGGTAAATTATAGCCAATGACTACCTCCCGTAGTTTTGCAAAGGAGCGATCCATCAAGTTGCCACCGTTAGGACTGTATCGGCGACTAATATAATCTTGGAGGAATTGTTTGGTGGTATTGGGAGCAAACTGAAGCTCTCCGTAGTTAGTGATATTGCCATCGACGTCGTATTTGACGGCAACGCCATTAGAAACAACGACCCCTTCACCTACGTACGATTTCACACCTTTGTAATCTTGGTAACGAGCTTCGCCCATAGCGCCTTCTATCGTCGCAATGTGGCGACCTCCACGGAAGGTCTGGCGCTGAATGTAGTTGGCAATGACGCCACCTACACGGCCATCAAATTGGAAGCTAAAGTTCCAGTTTTTGTAATTGAAGCGGTTGTTTAAGCCCCATACCCAATCAGGATTCAAATAACCTAAAAACTGGCGGACAGGGTTAATAATAGGGCGACCACCCGCATCATTAATCAATTGCCCATCTTGGGTACGAATAAACGTTTGGTCGTAATAGGCATCGGTACGGTTTCCTACTTTTAAGAATTGATTCAGGCGGTCGACGCCAGGGTAAATCTCAGTCAAACGCTCCTTGAAAGTCGACCAGTTGGCCAAGATTTCCCAATTGAATCCACTCAGGTTTTTAATGGGCGTTCCAGTCACGGAAAGTTCTACGCCTTTTTTCTGCGTTTTGATACCGTTTACTAACGCGGCCGAATAGCCTGTAGTCGTAGAAAGTGGTAAGTTAAAAATACGAGGGCCATCGTTAGAGATAAAGTAAGCAGCATCTACCGTGAGGCGGTTATTCAAGAAACGAATATCGGCTCCAAATTCAGTTTGAGACGTAGAATTTGGCTGAATTTGGGCGTTGTTGAGGGTATTTGTGAAAAACGCGGCAGGTTGGTTATTATAGGTCAATGGAGTACTATAAACCGCAGAGTTTTGGTAAGTCGGCCCGTCATAAGAAGAAGTGTAAGAATCGCCATATCCCAAACCAATCCCCGAAAACGAAGAGGAGGTTAGGCCATCTTTCACGTTGGCATACGAACCGCGAAGTTTTAAAAACGAAACAGGACCAAGATTTTGTACCAAATCAGATACTACAAAACTAGCCGCCACCGAGGGATAGAAGAACGTATTGTTTCCCTTAGGAAGCGTTGACAACTGGTCTATACGTCCTGTAGTGGAGACTGTTAGGAGATTTTTGTACGAAAAGTCTGCCGAGTAGTAGGCCGAATTTACCCCCATTGCCGAACGGAAATTGCTGATTTTGACAGGGTTGGCGGAGTTAGCAAAGCTGTAAACACCTGGCACGTTGAGGTAGTCGGTGGTGGTAAAGTTATAGTTGAAGTCGAAGGTACGAATGTTGCCACCTATAAAACCATTGACTGATAAATCATTGCCAATTTTTTTATCAATTTTTAGGAGCAACTCGGTGTTGTTGTCAAACAAATTGCGTTGATCCTCGCGGTAGTCTCCACGGCGTTCATCGCGTCCATACGTACCCATTGAGTATGGAAACTTCTCGGTGCGAAGGGTATTCCACGACGATACTTGAGTACGTAGCATAGCTTCAATGCCGTTTGCAATTTGGTATTTCATGGCTACTTGACCTATAATGTCTGTTTTAGTATGCCCTCGTAACCACTCATAGGCCATAAAATAAGGGTTATTATACCGCTGGTATTCGGCATAAATTTGCTGCACACCTTCCTTCCCAGGCTGCCAATAATTACGCATGTCATCCATTGACCAGTCGGCTCCTGCCCATAAAATGATGTTGTAAATCATAGAGTTAGGGCCATAGTTTACGTCAGGAAAGTTGGGGGACTGCTGGCGGTTGTACTGCAAGTTTGATTCAAAAGAAAGTTTGTTGCTGAACTTATAATCAAACGAGGTATTGAAGGTAGAACTATTGAGGCGGGTATTCGGAACGATTCCTTTCTGATAAGTATTCGATAACGAAAAGCGCGCGTTGTATTTGTCACCTGAGGTCGAAACAGCGATGTTATTGGTAGACAATACCCCTGTCTCTAAGTATCTCTTCAAGTTGTCTGTCCCGCGCGCTGTCCAAGCAGTAGGAATGCGCTTGCCCGTCGAAGGGTCGATAGGGCTGTCGTATTGTGCAATGAGTTGACCTTCAAATTTTGGCCCCCAAACGTCATAGTCACCGTCGTTTTTCCCCCCACCACGACCATCCACGAATTCATACACGCCGTGGTCGCCTGGGCCATACAAATCCTGTACCTTGGGAATGGCATTGAATCCATTATCAAACATAGTTGAAGAGTTAACATCAACCGCAAAGCCTCTTTTGTCTTTTGAACCACGCTTTGTTGTAATCAAAATGGCACCGTTTTTACCACGGAAACCATACAAAGCCGAAGCAGATGCACCTTTTAAAACAGAATAGCTTTCGATATCGTCGGGGCTGATGTTCCAAGTATCAGAGTTAATAGGCACCCCGTCAACTACGTACAAAATATCGGTATTACCCCGCAGAATTACCTGTGGACGGCGAAGCATTTCAGCACTCATTCCTATCGTTAAGCCTGCTACCTTTCCAACAAGTCCCTGAACGGCATTGGGTTCGCGGGCTTTGATAGTTTGGCTCGCATCAATTCCTTGGATAGAAACCCCTGTACGGCGAACGTCTTTTTTGATACCAAGGGCGGTTACGACGATTTCATTAAGTTGGCGAAAATCTTGCGCCATTGTTACGTCAATCACCGTACGATTCCCGACAGAAATTTCTTGGGGAGTGTACCCCACAAACGAAAAGACCAAGGCGGCATTGGGAGTGGCACTCAAGCGGTATTTTCCTTGAGCATCAGTAGTTGTCCCTTTAGTAGTTCCTTTTACCACAATACTTACGCCTGGAAGAGGGGCGCTTCCGTCGGCGTCAGTTACTTTTCCTTGCACCGTCACTTCTTGTGCAAATATCGTAGAGCAAAAACTGAGGGCTATCATACATAGCGTCCACGTTGTCTTCCCAAGATTTCGGGGTAAATTTTGTAGCATTGTACTGGTTGTTTAGTAAAAAAATGAAGAAGAGTTAGATTCTTATTTCTGGGTGCAAAGAAATGACAAGCACATTACTACATCATTAATGAAACATGAAGTATATATTAAGAATTTTATAAAAACTAAACTTTGAATAAAAAGGTAGAGATAGTAATAAATGTTAATATTTGCTGTACGTAGCTGTCTATTAGAGAGCAAACTGGCATTTTTCTGTATTATTTGATAATAACTATCCTCTTTGATATCTAGGTATGTTAAATTTAACTAAACAATAATCTGAGGTTGTGTTCACTTTGTTTAGTAATGTTATACCTTTGTCGTTTTAATTAAGTTTATATTTAAAAGCATGAGTATAAAGCAAATAGAATTGGTCGTTTTTGATATGGCAGGAACGACCATTGATGAGCAAAATGCCGTCTATAAAGCCATTCATCAAGCCTTAGAAGAAGCTGGATATGACTGTTCATTGGACCTAGTATTATCCATAGCTGCTGGTAAAGAAAAACGCCAAGCCATCAAAGATGTGCTAATCTACTTGAATAATGAGGAGCCATTTAGCCCTATGATAGATGCCATTCATGAGGATTTTAAACAAAAATTAGACGAAGTTTACGCCAGTAGAATTGCTAAAGCTATGCCTGATACCGAGGTGGTGTTTGGACAATTACGTCGGCAAAATATCAAGATAGTTCTTAACACAGGCTATACGCGACCTATTGCCGAACTGCTCATGCAGCAAGTCGGTTGGACGATTCCACAAACAGTAGATGGCCTTGTGACAGCCTCTGACGTGACTCAAGGCCGCCCACATCCTGATATGATTTTGGCGGCGATGCAGCTTACGGGTATCACCGACCCACAAGTAGTGGCCAAAGTGGGCGATTCGGTCATTGATATAGAGGAAGGAATCAATGCAGGCTGTGGCTTGGTAGCAGGGGTTATTACGGGTGCGCAAACCTATACCCAACTCGCTACGGCGAATCCAACGTATATTTTTAAAAATTTGACGGAATTATTGAGCAAAATCTAAAGCCTTTTTTCTGTTTTATGCAAAAATTTGATGTAATCGTGGTCGGAAGTGGCATCATGGGTACGTTCCATGCCTACCATGCTGCCTGCCAAAATAAGTCGGTCTTATTGCTTGAAAAAGATAATTTTCCTGTTGGAGCCACTGTCCGAAATTTCGGCCAAGTAGTGCCTTCAGGTTTAGCGGGGCGATGGTTCACCTATGGATGCCGCAGCGTAGAGTTGTACCAAGAATTGCAGTCGAAGGTAGATTTAACGATTCGAAATAATGGTTCAGTCTACATTGCTTCCGACGACGATGAATGGAAACTAGCCAATGAACTGTATGATTATTACCAAAAAATAGGGTATTCCTGTGAACTGTTGAGTTGTAAAAAGTGCCTCGAAATGTATCCTTACTTGCGACCAAGCTATCCTGTAGGAGGTATTTTTTTTCCGCAGGAATTGAGCGTCGATTCTCCTGTATTGATGCAGCGGTTGTTGGGGTATTGTAAGGAACAAATCGGCATTACCATTCTCAATAATGCGACGGTGGTTGATTGTCAGAGTGCCAATGGCAAAGCCACGGTGCAGTTGGCCAACCGTCAGGTGTTTGAAGCAGAAAAAGTATTGATTTGTAATGGTCATGAATTTAGAATGCTTTATCCTGATTTGTTTGCAGCAAGTGGTTTGATTGTCAGTAAATTGCAAATGATGCAAACGACTCCGTTTCCTGACCTTCGCATGAAAGGAAATATTTTAACGGGATTGACCATTCGGCGTTATGAATCATTTCAGCAAATGCCCTCGTTTGCCTTTATGTCAACACCTGAGCATTATGCGGAGTTAAAAAAATGGGGCATTCATGTATTATTTAAGCAAGCCCAAGATGGCTCGGTGGTAATTGGAGATTCGCACGAGTACGCAGATGCTCAACATGTAGATGACTTGGGTTTTCATACGACCGATTATATCAATGAGTTGATTATCAGTGAAGCTGAAAGAATTGTTACTTTCGACGTAGATGCTATTCGCACGACTTGGGCTGGGTTTTATAGCCAAACACCCCATGAAATTTACGAACGTCAAATTGACGACCATATTCAGATTATTACGGGGATTGGAGGGAAAGGTATGACGTCAACGGGGGGATATGCCGAAGAAAATATCAAAAAAATATTCGCCTAAACGGTTTTCTGAAAAATGGTGAAGCGGATATGTTATTGCCTATAGTTACCGTCCAAGATACAAATATCCTCGATAAGTAAACCCCTTGGGTTCGGTACTTATTAGATATGTATATATGCCAGTGGGTAGGGGTTGGTCGTTAAATGTTCCATCAAAGGAAGATTGATACAGTCCCTTTTTATAAAAAACGAGTTCACCCCAACGGTTAAAAACACTTACTTCTGCTTCTGGAAACTCCTCTATACCGCTGATTTTCCAATTATCGTTTACTCCATCAATGTTGGGACTAAAGGCGTCAGGTATGTAAAGCGGAGTAAAAACAACAATCCTAATGCTATCTTCAGCGACACACTGCGAGGCACCCGTCGCTTTCACTCGGTAGGTTGTTGATTGTTCAGGGCTGAATGTTGGGTTAGAACTTGCAACATCGCTAATACCATAGGGTGGTGTCCATTCGTACGTATAGCCATTACCCAAATTGGCATTTATCGAAATTGTAGCGCCTCTCGATACAGATTGGTCAGGACCTAATTCAAGCGAGGGAGGAGGTGAAATTCGAACGGTTTGCGTTGCTTCACCATTCATACATTCGGCGTTGCCTTTCACCTGGTAGCTTACAATATGTTCGCCATAACCCGCTTTTTGAGGGTTAAATTTTTCTTCGAACACCCCTTCTCCTGAAAAACTTCCTCCCGATGGTGTTCCTTTCAGAACGACCGATGAGGCGTTTGCTCCGCAAAAGTCGGGTATTTTTTCAAAGGTTACCGCAATTTTGTTGACTAACTCAACTTTGAAGGGGGTGGAGGTTGCAACACAACGATTAGTATCCCTGACCGTCACGGTATAGGTGCCTGCCTCGTTTATTGTAAGTTCCTTCTTACTTCCGTTCTGAATAGTACGTTGTTCCTTTTTCCACTCAAATCTTTTAAGATCTTTTCCTTGCGCACTAAGTAGGAGGCTCCCTCCTGGGCATATCTGATTTCCTAAAGAGGTAATCAGTACGACTGGGTCGTCGTATTGTATTACAGAGACTTGGTTTGATTCGGTAGTACAAGCATTGGGGGCAGTTAGTTTGACGGTATACGTGCCAGGCTGATTGACCGAAATAGAATCTCTACTTTCATTGATTGGCTGTCCATCTCGTAACCATTTGTATAAGTAGGTTCGTCCTTGGGTAGCTTTTAAAGTGACGCTTTCGCCCTTGCAAAACCCTGCTCGTGAAGCGCTTAAGTCGGCTTTTGGGGGTGTGTACGTAATGACTGTAAGTGCTCCAGAAGCATTGGCGCAGTCAAATTCATCAACAACTTTTAGGAAATAAATACCTGTTTCGATGGCATCAAATATATTGCTAGTGGCACTTGGAATGGGTTGATTTTCAAAAAACCATTGGTACTTCAAGGTACTATTTCCGCTTGAATTGCTGGAAAGTTTTACTTTTCCTTCTTTACAAGAAATATCAATGGGATTATCTGCGGAAATACTCACTAATGGTTTAGTATTGGTCGTAATGGTGAGCGAGGTAGAAAAGATAGGTGTGGGGCAAAGTGGGGACTGTAGGAGGCAGCGGTAAATCCCTGATTGGCTACCCCGAATAACCAAGATAGAATCGTTGGCGTTGGGAAGGTTAGTTGCTCCTTTTTGCCATTGAAAAATGCTGCCTTTAACAAAATTTCGGACGTTGAGTTGTACTAAACTATCTTGGCAAACAGCCGTGGTTGTTGCAGTATTGGGTCGTTTTAGTTTGGATAAAAATAGGGTAGGAGGAGTGGTGCAATCTGCAACGGTCGATGATTCTTTGGTGTTTTCCTCAACCCTTCCAAAGGTTAACAATGAAAAACCCAATAAAAGGAAACTCAATAAAATCGTCCGTGGGCACATTGAGAAGATGAGTTAATGTATTCAAAATACAACAAAGACTCAGATTTACTTATGCACTAAAATGAACCTTTTATACTCGATTTTTGGAGTCAATCAAAATCGTTACGGGGCCGTCATTGAGGAGGGCTACTTTCATATCAGCGCCAAATTCGCCTGTTTGGATAGGTTGGCTCAGTTCTTGAGATAGCTGTTCAATTATTTTTTTGTACAATGGAATCGCTACCTCGGGTCGGGCAGCGTCGATAAACGATGGACGATTCCCTTTTTTGGTACTGGCATGAAGCGTAAATTGGCTGATAAGCAATATGTTACCGCCAACTGTCTTGATGTCGAGGTTCATTTTTCCTTCTTCGTCTCCAAAAATGCGCATTCCAACAATTTTTTTTGACAGCCAATCAATGTCTTCCTGCGTATCAGAATGAGTAATTCCTAACAAAATCATAAACCCCAAACCAATTTGGCCTTTTACTTGCCCTTCGATGGTGACGGATGCTTCGGTAACGCGTTGAATGACTGCAATCATAGATAAAGGAAACTTAAAAAGGGCTAAGTAATAGATAATCAATTTTTTGTACTCTTTGCGTGATAAATTTGCATTTTAACTTAAGTATATAAGTAGGTGCTTGCAAATGAGCAGGTGAAGCGCCTTGTGGTATATTGAGTGTAAGACCGCATACTGACTAAAATACAAATTAAACTCTTTCAAAATTATGGAAAGTTTTAGAGTTTGTCTAAAAATTAAAAGCGACGAAATTGATAAAATGTCAAAATTGTAAAAAATTGGTAATTAGTCATCACTTGTGGTTGTAAAAATATGGTTTAGCCTGAATATACCAGAGGATTTGACAAGAAGTTGTTTTTTTATACATACCTCTTACTCTTTTTTGGTTTTTGGGAATTTGATTGTCAGCGTGGGTGAAAAAGTGTACTTTTGGCATAGTACCGGAAGTCATAAGGCGGTAGTTTTGGAGGTTTGGCAATCTCAAAGTTCGTCATTACCGTGTTTTTTTACATAGGTATTGATGCTTTACTGCTGCTACAAAGCCGATACATTGTTAAGTAAATAATTCCATTTATTTTCCCCACAGAATACTGCAGACTAAACTAATACAAGCGCAGATTTTCGTAGGAAAGGACTTCATAAAGCCATTCATCTGAAACTTTAAACTTGCGTTTGGGTAGAGTTTAAAGAGAATTCAACAAAGGTCAACTCCAAATATGCATTTATTTTTCCAACCCGATTTCTCTTCAATTTATGCCCTTACCGACGATGAGGCATTCCATGCCGCTAAAGTGCTACGCCTTCGCGAAGGAGAAATCGTTCAAGTAACTGACGGACAAGGAAGCTGGTACGACGCCCAAGTGCGTCAGAGTACGCCCAAGCGTTGTGATTTACAGATACTAAAACAAACGACCTACGAGCCACGTCCCTATTCGATTGAAATTGCTTTAGCTCCCACCAAAAATATCGACCGCATAGAATGGTTTGTGGAAAAAGCTACTGAAATGGGAATTGACAAAATTTCATTTTTCTATACCAAACACTCAGAACGACGTACGATGAAGCTAGACCGCCTGCAAAAAATAGCTGTTTCTGCCATGAAGCAATCCCTACAAGCTTATTTGCCAGCATTGGAAGAAGTGGGCGATTTTGAAAAATGGCTTTCAACAGCTCAAGCATTTCCGAGACAAAAATTTTTAGCTCATTTGCCTGAAGGTTCGATGCCCGCCCATCTTTGTAAAAGCGTAAAACCTCATCAAAAGTACCTCGTTTTGATTGGTCCTGAAGGTGATTTTACCCCAAAAGAAATTGAATTGACACAAAAGGCTGGGTTTCAAATGGTAGTTTTAGGCAATACCCGTTTGCGGACGGAAACGGCTGCACTGGTAGCATGTCAAGCGCTTCACTTGGTTAATAGCCTTGGAGAATAGATATAGTTCACTGAGGTTTTTGTCATGATTATTGAAAGTAAAATGGCCAAGAAAGAATGCTAATAAATAGTTAGTTATACAGGTGTTGGTACTAATTTTGATAGCGATTCGTTGTAATTGGCGTACATACTTGCGTGAATGAATCGTTTACGCTAAGTTCGTGCAACGGTTTATTCACTAAGACACCCCCATTATGCGCCTCGTTCAAACGTTGTTTTTATCATTACTAGTTGGTGTTATTTTTAATAATACGGTTTCTGCACAGCACTCGTACAAAATTGCAAAACTCAAGTATGGCGGAGGGGGAGATTGGTATGCCAACAAAACATCCATGCCTAACCTCATTAAGTTTTGTAATCAGAACTTACGAATGAATCTTTTCCCTGAAGAAGACATTGTAGAACCAGGAAGCCCTGATTTGTTTTCATATCCTTTTATTCACTTAACAGGCCACGGAAACGTTCTTTTTTCAGATTCGGAGGCTCGAAATCTTCGTAAATACCTCATTGCGGGCGGTTTTCTTCATTTAGATGATAACTATGGGCTTGATAAGTTTATTCGTCGGGAGATGAAAAAGGTATTCCCAGAGTTAGAATTTGTTGAAGTGCCTTTTAATCATCCCGTTTATCATCAAAAATTTAACTTTACAAACGGTTTACCCAAAGTGCATGAACATGATTCAAAAGCTCCGCAGGGGTTTGGATTATTTTGGCAGGGGCGTTTGGTCTGCTTTTATAGCTACGAATGCGACCTTGGCAACGGCTGGGAAGACCAAAGCGTGTATAATGACCCTGAAGAACTACGGCAACAAGCCTTGAGAATGGGAGCAAATTTGGTTCAGTATGCCTTGACTGTCAATCAGTAAGCGGAAATTCGCCCAAAAGGTTGTTTGTCAAGAAAGCTTTTCTTAGTTTTGTACAAGTTTATAATAAATTTAAATAACCCATTTGCTTCATGTACGCAGTTTTGGTTGCCTTTTTTGGGCATTGGTATTTGTCTCTATTCTGTCAGACGTTTTTCCTGCATCGTTACTCTGCCCATAAAATGTTCACGATGAACAAATTTTGGGAGAAATTCTTCTACGCTCTGACCTACATTTCGCAAGGTTCGTCGTATTTGAGTCCGCGTGCTTACGCTATTCTTCACCGTATGCACCACGCATTTAGCGACACAGAAAAAGACCCTCATTCGCCGCACCATACCGAAAACGTATTTACGATGATGTGGAAAACCAAAGATATTTATAATGCGGTCGTGCAACGTAAAATGAAAGTAGAAGCCCGTTTTGACCGTGATTATCCTTATTGGGAAAAACTTGAAAAGTTAGGTGATTCTTGGATATCACGCGTTGGTTGGGGGATAGCGTACTTGGTATTCTATATTTTTGCTTTTATTTATTTAGATATGCACTGGGCGTTTTTCTTGCTGCTGCCTATCCACTTTTTGATGGGACCTGTTCATGGAGCTATTGTGAATTGGAGTGGTCACAAGTACGGATATCAAAACTTTGATAATCGTGATGAATCAAAAAATTCGTTGATTTTTGATGTCTTGATGATGGGTGAATTGTTTCAAAACAACCACCATAAATTGCCAAACCGTGCCAACTTTGGTACAAAATGGTTTGAATTTGACCCAACTTATCCAGTTATTAAACTTTTGAGTTGGACTAAAATCATCAAACTTCGCGAATCGAAAGTAGGTGTTGAGGTACCAGCCCCAGCACACGAAAGAGAGGCATAAGAAGTGAAAGATATTTCCAATAAAAAAGCGGGTTAGTTGAAACTAACTCGCTTTTTTATTGGGGAAAATTGTCAAAGAAACCTACAAGAGACGCTCTAAAATTTCATTCCAGTTCATTACACGTTCAAACGTTGTTTCTGTAAGGTTGTGAGGGGCGTTGAATAACAGTCGTCCTTCTCCTTTGAATGTCTTTAAGTTTCGTGGCATGTCATCGATGAGATAATCGCCGTTGAGAATGCTTTTATCACCACAAAAAACGATGTTTGACCAAGAAATAAACCCAAAATGACGGTGTAGCCAATCGTATTTTTCGCGGAATGAGTTGGGGAATTCCATGGCCGCAGTTGCCACAAAAATTTCGTATTTTTTGTTCAATTCCAACACTGCTTCTTGCGCATTCGGAATGAGTGGAATATCTGAAAAAAAGCCCGGCTCGTGGAGGATTTTATAAAGGCGCTTTTGCTCGGCTTGTGACAAGGTTTCGTAAAACGAAGCTTGGTGAAGCTCTTCGTAGGTTAACTTAGTATCAAATTCTCGAAGAACAATGTTCGCAAGTTTGCCGTGGGTATCGGCCAATACGTCGTCTTGGTCTAAAATAAGGCGTGGTTTTGTCATATTTTTGAAGAAAGGTGATTATAAAAAGTCAACTCCAATTTTACCAGAAAAATTCAGAAAATTAGAAGGTTCATGAATGGATTTGGTTATAGAATAGAATAGATGTAAAAGCCGAGGTAATTTACTGATAGTGAGCGTATATTCCTGCTTATCCTTTCGGCTTCAAAAACACAAACGGAATAATCATTTCTTCGATAGAGACACCTCCGTGCTGGAACGTATCACGGTACATATTTACGTATTGATTGAAGTTGTTGGGGTAGGCAAAAAAGTAATCGCCAAGGGTGAAAACGTAGGCAGTTGATACGTTCAGTTTCGGTAAAAACAAACGCTCAGGGCGGCGACAAACGTAGAGGTGGTTATCGTCAAAGCCGAGATTTTTACCTTGTTTATAGCGTAAATTGGTATTGGTTTCGCGGTAGCCGACAATTTTTACGGGTTTCTTTACACGCGTCATTCCGTGGTCGGTTGTGATGACGATACGCCCTTTTTTCTCCGCAATTTTCTGAATCAAATCCATGATGGGCGAATGTTGGAACCATGACTTGGTAATAGAGCGATAAGCGGCTTCGTCAGGAGCTAATTCCTTAATCATCATCATGTCAGTTCGGGCGTGGGAGAGCATATCCACGAAATTATAAACAATGACATTTAGGTGATTTTTCCAAAGATTGGGAAGGTTATCAATTAGGTTTTTCCCTTGGTTTTGATTGATGATTTTGTTGTACGAAAACCGTACCTGCATCCGATTACGCTCAAATTGCTTGCGAAGCAAATCCTCCTCGTGTTTGTTGAGACCTTCTTCTCCCTCGGGAGTATTTTCGTCATTTACCCACCAATTGGGATATTGTTTTTCGATTTCGCTAGGCATCAATCCCGCAAAGATTGAGTTACGTGCAAAACCCGTTGTGGTAGGAAGAATCGAATAATACGAACCCTCTTCTTCAATCGTAAAAAACTCACCCAAGAGAGGCTCTACAACTTTCCATTGATCAAAACGGAAGTTGTCGATGAGAATAAAAAAAAGCGGTTCGCTGGGTTTCATCAACGGAAATACCTTCCGTTTCATCAATTGATGCGACAAGATAGGTTTGTCGGAATGAGGGTCGTTGAGCCAGTCTTCGTAATTGTCAATGATAAACTTGCAAAAGTTGTTATTCGCCTCTTCTTTTTGGGTGTAAAAGACCTCTTCCATGCTTTTGTCTTTGCTTTGCTCAAGTTCTAATTCCCAATAAATGAGCTTTTTATAGAGCTCTACCCATTCAGAGTGCCCAATGCGGTCTTGGTATTGCATGGCCAACTGGCGGAACTCCTGCATGTAGTTATGGTTGGTTTTTTCGCTGACGAGGCGTTTGTTATCCAAAATCTTTTTAACCGACAACAAAATCTGATTAGGATTTAGTGGTTTGATGAGGTAATCGGCAATTTTGGAACCAATGGCTTCTTCCATAATACGCTCTTCCTCGCTTTTGGTGATCATCACCACGGGAAGGTTTGGGCGACTTTGTTTGATTTGTGCCAGCGTTTCTAAGCCTGATAGCCCAGGCATGTTTTCGTCCAAAAAAACGACATCGAAACGTTCTTGTTCTACTTTTTCTAGTGCATCGGCTCCACTATTGACAGGTGTAATGATATAGCCCTTCCCCGTTAAAAACAGAATATGCGGTTTAAGTAAGTCAATTTCATCGTCAGCCCAGAGGATATTTGCCATGGTGTATTGTGTTGATTTGTTACAAAGGAGTTGGTGAGTACAAAGTGTTTTGAAACTTGACTTTTTTAACGTGCGAAGGTGCGAATAATTGTAGAGAAGTGACAATTATCAGCCAAGTTAAATGCGCTTTATCATATTTTTCGCCTTGTCGAATGGGGAAATTTGACCTGTTCACCAATCTAATTCTCACGACCAATGAAAACTATACTTGTTCCCACCGACCTGAGCGACGTCTCTGAATATGCCCTTGAGGTAGCCGTAAAAATTGCAAAAAAACAAGGAGCGACGGTATCACTTCTGAAAAAAATCGTCTTTCCGACGCTCGAATACACCATGATTGATAATGAATTTTATGAGTCAAAAGATGAATTCTATAAATATTTAACACAAGAGTCGAAAGATCGCCTCAAAGATATGGTGGACAAACCTAAATACGATGATGTGAAATTTCGGTTTAAAATTATGCGGGATACCGACTCGCTAGCGTCGATTGTAACCCAACAAAACGTGGACTTGATTGTGATGGGTTCAACGGGAGCCACTGGTTGGAAAGAATGGACAAAAGGTTCTAATGCAGAACAAGTTGTACGTTATTCGCATTGCCCAGTGCTGGTAGTCAAAGCTCCCGCTGTTGCATTTAAGCGAGTGGTGGTAGCCATAGATTTTGAAAACACCGAATTTATCAAGTCGGCGTTAGCACTGTTGGATAGTACTGAAATAGAACCGTATTTTGTATATGTTGACAACGGAATGACTAAGTTTGATGGGCCAGAGTTGAAGAAAGAAATGGGAAAACTTGCCCTTGAATTAGGATTGACAAATTATGAATTTACCATTTTCAATGACGATACTATTGAGCAGGGTATTTTAGATTATGCCAAGGAAGTAGAAGCAGATATTATTGTGATGTACACACATGGACGGAAGGGTTTTGAGCACTTTATGAATGGAAGTATTGCTGAAGACGTTGTCAATCATGCCGATATCCCAGTTTTGGTGAGTCATTAATCAACCGTCAGAAGATGGTCAGACAGGACACTTTTAGATGAAAATCAGAAAAGAATGGCGCATGGGACGTGCCATTCTTTTTTTATGCGTAATTTTGCACCCGCAAATTAGTGTATCAGGTAACTTCAAACTCGTGCATTCGCACGCATTTTCATGCAAAACCACTCGGATGTATCGCGTCAAATTGCGGCGCACTTACTCAATATCGAGGCCATTCGTCTTCGTCCTGACCAACCTTTTAAATGGAGTTCGGGCTGGAATTCACCCATTTATTGCGACAATCGACTTTCACTTTCGTACCCTGAAGTTCGAACTTACATTAAAAATGCCCTTGCAGATGCCATTCGTACTACTTTTCCTGCTGCGGAACTAATAGCAGGAGTAGCCACCGCAGGCATTGCCCAAGGTGCATTGGTGGCCGATGTATTGCATCTGCCGTATGCGTATGTACGCCCCGAGCCTAAAAAACACGGGATGGGAAATCAAATCGAAGGCCGAATTTTGGCGGGTCAGAAAGTAGTGGTGTTGGAAGACTTGATTTCGACGGGAGGTAGCTCATTGAAAGTAGTAGATGTATTGCGCGAAGCAGGTGCCGAAGTCTTGGGTATGGCAGCTATTTTTACTTATGGTTTTGCATTAGCCGATGAAAATTTCCAACAAAGAAACGTTGAATTACTTTGCTTAAGCAACTACGATAGCTTAATTCAAGAAGCTTTAAAATTAGATTATGTGACAGAAAACCAGCTAGAAACGCTGTCTCAGTGGCGCAAAGACCCAGGAAGTTGGGGTGTTTAAGTCGTTTATTTGTATTGATAAAATTCCTTAGCGGCTTTAGTAATGAACCGCTTTAACTTTGTAACATTTTGAATTATTTTCGTATTCCGTCTATTTTTTCTGCATTCCCTCAGCTTATCTCAGCGGAAAGTACGCGCCACGGCGGTGTAAGCCAAGCCCCTTTTGCTTCGCTGAATTTAGGAATTAATACCGATGATGATGATAAAAATATAGCTAAAAATCGTCGTATTTTTTTTGAAAAATTGGACATTTCAGAAGCTCAATTTGCCTCATCATACCAAGTACATGGTGATAAAGTTCTGGTGGTTATCGAGGGAGCGCGTACCGAAGGGTTTGATGCGCTTATTACCAACCAATCCAATGTTTTTGTGGGAGTTACGGTTGCTGACTGTACCCCTATTTTGATTTATGATGCCCGTAACCAAGCCGTGGGGGCTGTGCACGCTGGCTGGCGAGGAACAGTTGCTCAAATTGCACTTAAAGCCTTGCAAACCATGCAGTTGACGTATGGCACAAAGCCTTCTGATTGTTATGCTTACGTGGGTACGTGCATAGACGAGTGTTCCTTTGAAGTAGGAGAGGAGGTAGCCGAACAATTTGATAAGGAATTTAAGCGCTTTGATTCCACCCTTGGGAAGTATCTGATAGACTTAAAACGGGCTAACGCCGCTCAATTGAGCTCTTTTGGGATTCCAGATAATCAAATCGAAATTTCCCCTTTTTCAACCATTACGCACAACAAAGATTATTTCTCTTATCGGCTGGAAAAAGGTCAAACTGGGCGAATGTTGGCGGTGATTGGGGTGAAAAATTAAGGACATCCTTGGGTTTTCGCCCAAAAAGTAGCCCCTTTTTGGGCTTGAAAACCAGGGCTTAACACGACCGAATTCCCTGCTTTAAAAGTAATATTAGCCGTTGATTCAATAATACTGGTAGCAGTAAGAGATTGCCCAGCGTTTAATTGCGTTGTTATTTGGTTAATGTTGGTACTTGCGTTTCTCGATTGAGGGCAGGGTGTTTGTGTAGTGTTGACGTTGAAAAATGTCTCATAGGTTTTACCCGAAATCGTTGCTTCAAATTTCCACGTGCCAGTATCGGCTATACTTGGCAAGGTATAAGACCACCACCAATACGAACTTGCATAATAGTTACTAAAAGTAGTGGACCACTGCTGCCAAACTAATCCATTGGGTTTTACGATTTTCAACTGTCCATTTTGCCCATTTTGGTCGCGGAGGTATAGTGCAAGATAGAGCGTTTCACCATTTACATAATTCGACTTTGCTTTTAAATCATCGGTTGTTGTGGGGCAGTTAGGATAAGGAATAGGCCCTCCGCTGTGTGTCATTAATTTACAAACCGAAAAATCATAAGAAGGCTTTTGATTGAGCCATCGGCTATTGGTGTTGCCACAACTTCCCGAAAAAGGGTCAATGACGGTATTGGTTGATGACCGTAATTCAAAATGGAGATGCGGCCCAGTCGAATTTCCTGAACTCCCCACGACGCCCAAATATTCGCCTGCTTGAACACTAGCTCCGATGCTTTTAGTGGTTAATGAACCCGTTTTAAGGTGGCCATACCAAGCCACAGTTCCATCCGTATGTTGTACATATATTGCGTTCCAGTTAAGATTATTTGATTGACATTGGCGGTCGTAGTTGCCGTCTGATTTATAGACAATTGTACCAGGCGCACCCGCAACTACTTCTACATTATTACTGTCCATTTTAGACCAACCAAACGGTGTGGTAAAAAAGTCGGTGCCATTGTGCCCGTTGTAGGTGCGAGTTCCGCAATTGTAGTCGCGTAAGCCACTACTGGCATCTAAATCTACAAAATTGGAGATGGCATAGTAGCTATAATCATTTACACCTTTTTGACGCAATGGCCAATCAAACAAAACGGGGTCTATGCTAGTGGTAGCGAGGCGTAATTTTTTTTGATTTTTACTAATTTCTTGTTTAATGAAACGGGTTTGTTCGGCAGAAACGCACTGTTCTTTAGCGTAATTCATAAAGCCAAAACCAAACGTTTGTTGGGCGTTAACGTCTTGTACATAAAAGAAGGAAACGTAGAAAGCAGTAGCGGTTAGAAACTTCTTCATGGTAAAGCGCGATAGAAATTTATGTAAATTTAAGAAATGAGTGGTACTTTTGCAAGATGCAACAACCTTCATCTCTTAAACTCTGGGTCAATCTCTTTTTGGTGTATGTGGTTTGGGGTTCTACCTTCTTGGCTGTTCGTTATGCCATTGAAGTACTGCCCCCTCTGATGACCAATACCATTCGATTTTTATTGGGTGGGGTTATTTTTTTCTTGTTTACGCTTATTCGAGGTTACGGAATTCCTCCGCTGAAGCAGTGGCTTTCGGCCGCGTGGGTGGGGGTATTGTTGAGTGGTATCGGCAACTGCGCCGTGGCGTACGCCATTGGTTACATGCCGTCAGGGTTAGTGGCGTTGTTAGTAGCAACCCTGCCAGGTTGGATGGTGGGGCTGGATTATTATTTCTTTGCTCGCCAAAAACCGTCTTGGGTAACTGTCTTGGGTTTAGGAGTAGGGTTAGTTGGGATGTATATTTTATTGAACCCATTCGGGCAAGAACATACTCGCGAAATCCCTCTTTGGCCAGCATTTATGGTATTTATTGGGTCAATCACTTGGGCGTGGGGGTCATTGCAGTCTCCCTATTTAGACATGCCACCACGGATGCAAACCACTGCTATTCAAATGCTAGGTGGAGGAGTTTTTTCACTCATTATGAGTTTGGTATTAGAACCAAAAATGAGTGAGTCCCTTTCTCAAATGACAAACCAAACTTATTTTGCCTTGGCATACCTCATCGTTATGGGCTCATTTGTGGGGTATTCGGCGTATGTTTGGTTGTTACACCATGCTCCCCCAACGTTGACCGCTACCTATGCCTATGTCAATCCCGTTGTTGCTATAGTTCTGGGGGCATTATTTATTCACGAAGTACCAAGTAGCCGTTCGTTAGTGGCTTCTGCGGTGGTTTTGGTAGGAGTGGTCTTGATTACGATAGGGCGTCGACTTACGGTAAAAAGCTAACTAAAGTGCAGTTTTTGTACATTCGACTCACAATTCTAAACAGCAATGACACGAAATCTAGCCATTTTTTTATTCGATGACGTAGAGGTACTTGATTTTGCGGGGCCTTACGAAGTATTCAGCGTTACGGGTCTACGAACAATGTCAGAGAAGCCGTTTAATGTGTTTACAGTGGCAGAAAAAACGCCTATCGTTGCCCGAAATGGTCTGAAAGTTACCCCAGATTATACCCTAGATACCATGCCCAAAGCGGAAATTCTTCTCCTACCGGGCGGGGGGGGCTATACCCCCG
>JALQYJ010000144.1 GCA_023254175.1 Runella sp.
GAAGTTTGGTCACTACAAAAAGCTCACTTCCTTTCATTTTTAATAATTTTAGCTGGGTAGAGAAAGTCTGGTAAACCCATTTTACAAATCTTTTGGCTCTTTGCAAAGTTTTGACATATACTCAGATGAATTTTTCTCAACCAATGCTCAGAGATGGTTCACTGTCTGGCAAAACAATCATTGTAACAGGCGGTGGTACAGGTTTAGGCAAATCTATGACTAAGTATTTTTTAGAACTTGGAGCTCAGGTTACCATCTGCAGTCGACGTTTGGCAGTGCTCGAAAAAACCGCGAAAGAGTTGGAAGAACAAACAGGCGGGCAAGTATTAACCGTAGAGTGTGATGTTCGTAAACCCGAACAAATAGATGCCGTCATTCAAGCTACTGTGCAAAGGTTTGGGGCTGTTCATTGTTTAGTCAACAATTCGGCGGGGAACTTCATTAGTCCAACCGAACGGCTTTCCTACAAAGCCATTGATACCGTGGTAGATATTGTGTTACGAGGTACGTATTATTTTACGTTGGCCATCGGCAAATATTGGATTGAAAACCAAATTAAAGGAACCATTCTAAATATTTCTACCACTTACGCATGGACGGGGTCTGGCTGGGTAGTACCCTCGGCAATGGCAAAAGCAGGAGTTTTGACCATGACCAAGTCTCTGGCCTATGAATGGGGTAAATACGGCATTCGATTAAATGCCATCGCACCAGGGCCTTTCCCAACAAAGGGAGCCTGGGAAAGGCTATTCCCTACAGAATTAGCGGAGAAATTTGCATTCGAAAATCGTATTCCATTGAATCGGACGGGTGAACACCAAGAACTAGCCAATTTGGCTGCTTACCTTATCTCCGACTTTTCAGGTTACATGACGCGCGAAGTCATTACGTTCGACGGCGGCGAAGTACTCAATGGGGGTCAGTTTAACTTCCTGCACCAAGTCACCCCTGAAATGTGGGATGTATTGGAAGCACAAATTAAAAGTGCGAACCGTGCCAGCAAACAAGAGGGGAAACCCTGATTTTTAGCTCTTTTTGTATTTTTTACCCCTTTGTTTTATCACATTTTGGTTACAAAAAAGGCGACAAAACCAACTTCTTGCTTTTTTGCAAGAAAAATGGCTTTGTCCCCTTTACCTATTTTACAACATTCTGGCCGTTTTTAAACGCGACGCAGTTTTGCTTCTATCGTCTGCTGGGTGTGAGGTACTGCCCGAAGGCGTTCTTTCGGAATCAGTTTTCCTGTGTCAATACAAATACCATACGTACCATTTTTGATGCGAATGTTGGCATTTTCAAGCTGAGTGATAAACTTTTGCAAACGTCCCGCCGACTGACTCATTTGCTCACGCTCGCTTGTGTCTACATCTTCCATCAATTTGGTCGCTGCTCCTGTATTGTCGGTTCCGCTATCGTTTTTACGGCTTAGGGTATCCTTAATATACGCCAATTCTTTGCGTGCAACCTCAAGTTTGCTGTTGATGATTTCTTCAAATTCTTTTAACTCTTCTTCAGAGTAACGTTTTTTTTCTTCCTGTGCTGACATAATAAAACTCCTTAGTTTGGGGTAGAACTTAATGGCGGAAGTCAATTAAGCCGCAAAAATACGGTTTATTCAATTCAAACAAATGATTTCAGGGGCTGTTTAATAAAAACTTACTTTTTTATGATTTTATGTTTTCTAATAAAAGCCAAGTAATATTTGGATAATATCTAAAGAACCTACAAAGTATTCCACCCTTTTACGAAAGAGTTATATTTCATTTTACATTCAATAATTGTATTATACCAAGAAAAAACTATCCTTTTGCATTTTTCATTATAATAATAGTAAGTTTGTGGGCAGAAGCACGTTCTAAGAGTAAAGAACGAGTTTCTGCCCACAAACGAACATTCCAAATAATCAGAATTCTTGTAAAGTTATGACTTACATTGAGCCCGCTCCTATTAAAGATAAGGAGAATCCATTGGAGTCGATGATGTCGCGATTTGATAAAGCGGCTGAACTCCTTGGTATCAGTGATGAAATGTACCACATTCTCAAAGTACCTCGTAAGCAAGTTGTCGTCGGTCTTCCCGTAACGATGGACAATGGACAAATCAAAGTATTTGAAGGTTACCGAGTGATTCACTCCACGATTCTTGGCCCTGCCAAAGGGGGAATTCGCTTTGATATGGCTGTCAACATCGACGAAGTCCGCGCCTTAGCTGCTTGGATGACCTGGAAGTGTGCCGTAGTAGATATTCCCTACGGTGGTGCAAAGGGAGGAATTGCCTGTAACCCACGCGAAATGTCGGCGGGTGAAATCGAACGCCTCATGCGCGCTTATACACTAGCCATGCTGGATGTATTTGGTCCTGACAAAGACATACCTGCCCCTGATATGGGTACAGGCCCCCGCGAAATGGCGTGGTTGATGGACGAATACTCAAAAGCAATGGGGATGACCGTTCACGGTGTAGTTACAGGTAAACCGCTCGTATTGGGTGGTTCGCTCGGACGCACCGAGGCAACAGGCCGTGGAGTGACTGTATCGGCCCTATCTGCCATGGAAAAAATGCGTATCAATCCTTACCGCGCTACCGCAGCCGTTCAAGGTTTTGGCAACGTAGGGATGTATGCCGCAGCCCTTATGCACGAACGCGGCGTAACGGTTCAGGCCATTAGCGATATTTCGGGAGGGTATTACAACGCACGCGGAATCGACATTGAAGACGCAATGAAATACCGTGCCGCACACGGTGGAATTATGGAAGGATATAAAGAGGCTGACAAAATTTCGAACGAAGAACTGCTGTCACTTCCCGTAGATGTATTGGTTCCTGCGGCCAAAGAAGACGTTATTACCCATGAGAATGCCGCAGATATTCAAGCCAAAATGATTGTTGAGGGTGCAAACGGCCCTACCTCAGCCAGTGCAGACGACGTTATTAATGAAAAAGGTATTATGGTCGTTCCTGACATTTTGGCCAATGCAGGCGGCGTAACGGTATCTTACTTTGAGTGGGTTCAAAACCGAATTGGCTACAAATGGAACCTAGAACGAATCAACCGTCGCTCAGATCGTATCATGAAAGATGCGTTTGATAATGTATATGCTACTTCTCAAAAATACAAAGTAAATATGCGCCTTGCTGCGTATATTGTTGCGATTGACAAAGTAGCAAGTACCTACAAATTTCGTGGTGGTTATTAGGAAGTAAAATCCATCTCACCCAAAAAGGGGCAAATTACAGATTCTAATTGCCCCTTTTTTATTAAATATAGAAAAATTGAAGCGGTTTGCCTACTTTTGCAACGTTTATCTAAAAACTCCGTAGGTATGACTATTCATAAAGAAGGTTTCGCAAGTATTGGTTTAGCAGGTGGTTGTGTCTTGATTACTAACTGGCTCGTGCGCCATTTTGCGAGCGAAATCGAATGGCTAACAACCACTTGGCTTGTAGCATCACTTGTCTTCTTTTTTATTATTGTTCAATTTTTTCGCAAACCCACTCGGGTTACAACTATTGACCCTAAACACGTTATCGCTCCCTGCGATGGAAAAGTGGTAGTGATTGAAGAAGTCGTTGAAACCGAATATTTCAAAGGGCCACGCCGTCAGGTGTCCATCTTCATGTCTCCGATTAACGTTCACATCAATTGGAACCCTATTGCGGGTGTAGTAAAGTATTTTAAATACCACCCAGGAAAGTATTTGGTGGCTTGGCATCCCAAATCTAGCACCGAAAACGAACGTACAACCACTGTTATTCAGACCCCTAACGGAGTAGAAGTGTTGTTTCGCCAAATTGCAGGGGCACTGGCAAAGCGTATTGTATGGTACGTTAAGGAAGGACAGCAAGTAAGTCAGGGGTCTGAGATGGGATTCATTAAATTTGGCTCTCGGGTTGATATTTATCTACCACTTGATGCCAAAATTAAGGTCAACCTTGAAGAAAAAACAACTGGAGGAATTACGGTGTTAGCACATTTATCATAAACCATGTTATCTACTACAGAATCTACTTCGCATTATGATAATCTCGAACAAATGAGCGTTCGGGAATTGCTCACGAACATCAACAACGAAGATAAAACAGTACCTTATGCCGTAGAAAAAGCCATTCCCCAAATAGAGGCTTTAGTAGAACAAATCGTGGTTCGGATGAAACAAGGTGGACGACTTTTTTACATTGGCGCAGGTACAAGTGGCCGATTAGGAGTAGTAGATGCCTCTGAATGTCCTCCCACTTATGGAGTGCCTTTCGACCTAGTGATTGGCATCATGGCTGGAGGTGACAGTGCTATTCGTAAAGCGGTAGAAAACGCCGAAGATGACCCCAATCAAGCTTGGATTGATTTAAAAGCGTATGATATTGATGAGCTTGATTCATTGATTGGAATAGCAGCGTCGGGCAGAACCCCTTACGTTATTGGGGGACTCGACCAAGCTCGGAAAGCAGGTATTTTAACAGGTTGTATCGTATGTAATATGGGTTCTAAAGTAGCCGCCGCCGCCGAATTCCCTGTTGAAATTGTTGTTGGACCCGAATTTGTCACAGGAAGTACCCGCATGAAATCTGGAACAGCGCAAAAGTTAGCCCTCAATATGATTTCTACTTCTGTCATGATTCAGCTTGGCCGCGTGCAAGGCAACAAAATGGTAGATATGCAGATGACCAATTATAAATTGGTTCAACGTGCTATCCGCATGGTTCGAGAAGAGCTTCCTTCTATTACTCCCGAACAAGCTCAAGCTCTTTTGGACGAACATGGAAGCGTCAGAAATGCGGTAGAAGCAGGTCGAAAATCAGTGGAGTAAAGTGCTGTTTCTATGGCCTGCACCCCTCCCTGCTGGTTTGCAATTACGCTCTACCTTCAGTCGGTAGCTTTAATGATTCCACTTATTGGATGGGCTTCTTTTCAGATTGCTTCCATTTTCGGTGGCTATATTCTTGGTGTATTGGCCCTACAAATAAGAAGTATTTGGGAAGCACCGCTATTCTTATGGTATATTCTCCACGCCACGAACAACAAGGGTTCTACTCGGGAGAGCAAAAGTTGCACCTTGAATTCGTACAATTTCTAGTATTTTGAAATTCACCTCTTCTCGTACCCGCATGAACTCTTTCCAAACAGACGAGCCCACGTGGTAAATCACGACAATATCCAAAGAGCTTTCACTTAAAACCTCCAATCGTACTGTGGGTTCTTTCGAACTTGTGATATACTGCGAAAATAAGTATTCTCGAATTTCTTCAATGATTTTTTCAATGGTATCTGAAGGTGTATCGTAGGCCAAACGAACGTAATACTTAGCACGGCGATGGGTACGTTGCGAGACATTTTCCAGGGCTTGCGTCACCATCAATCGGTTCGGTACGGTTATCAAACTACCATCGTCCGAACGAACGCGCGTACTTCTAAACCCGATTTGCTCTACTTCCCCCGAAATCTTATCTAACACCACCGACTGCCCCACTAAAAAAGGGCGCTCGAGCATGATTGTCACTGATGCAATAAGGTTTTCGAGTGTTTCGCGGGCTGCCAACGCAATCACCACTCCTCCAATACCCAAACTTGTAATCAAAGCCCAAACGTTTACTTCGTACACTTTATGGAGCATGACAAAAAAGCACGTCAGTGTCCAAAAAACGACGGCAATGTCTTTGAAAAAAGGGACAAGTTGGTCGTCCAAGGCCGTAGGAGTCTCAGTGGCTTGCTGCTTAAATATCAAGGAAATGAACTTAATCAAACGAATTCCTAACCAGCCAACAGCCACCGACAAAATCGATTGAAAAGTACGCTCTACCACCATCAGCCAACCAAATTTTTCGGGTGTTGCCCAATTCCATTCGGAAGGGACTTTAAGATGATGAAAAGCCGAAAATAAAACAATAAGGGTAATAAGAAATTCAAAAGGACGGCGAGTGAGACGTACAAATTCGGCGACGGGAATGTTACCAGCCTCACTTTTGATAAAACGGTAAATCGTGCGGCTCACTGTAAAAGAAAGGCCACGCCGAAGGATAATTCCTAGACCAAGTATGCCCGTAAACCAAAGTAAATCACTGATTTTATTTTCTAAAATGGTATAATGAAGCCAATAGAAAACTTCGTCCATGTCTTTAGCTAGTTGATTGAATTACAAAACAACGAGGTATTTGGCGTTTTCACAACAAAAAAGGACTTGGCACATTGTAAAATTGACGTTCACGCACAAAAAAGCCTCGAAGTCGTTACTTCGAGGCTTTTTTACACCTTGCTGCTGGTGCAACCAATAAATTATTTTTGAGCTGGTTGTTGGGCAGGTGCTGGTGTAGTTGCTGGAGCAGGAGTGGTAGGCGCAGGAGCCGCAGGCAATGAACGTTGGTTCGCTTTTTCTACGTTCACACTATTGATTCCACCTGCCGCTTGAGGCTCACCAATGAACAAATGTGAAACCAACGCTAAAAGCGCCATAGCACCTGCCAAACCCCAAGTGATTTGTTCCAGAAGGTCAGTGGTTTGCTTTACACCAAACATTTGGCTAGCACCACTTCCTCCAAATTCTCCTGCTAAACCGCCTCCTTTTGAGTTTTGAACCAAAACGATTAAAACCAACAATACAGCGATAATGGCAATAACAACAATAAATACGGTAAACATTTTTTTGTTTTCTGTTTTGAGTTATCTAGTAAAAGGTAAACCTTTTACTTCCTACTCCGTGGTTAAGTCCTTTATCTTTTCGGCAAAGTACGCTTTTTTTTCTGGTTTTTTCAACATCAGTTGCTCGTATATTTCAATAGCTCGTTCAATTTTTCCTTGTCGAACCATAATTTTTGCCATTCCCTCACTGACAATCTCGCCTTTAAAGACGATATTTCGTTTTTTAGCAAGGTCTTCTGGCTCATTAATTGCTACTTCATTCAAATTGGCCCGAATTGGGCCAATTCGGGCTTCGTTTTCAATAAAACTATCAATGATCTCCATCTGGAGCTGACGCTCAAACTCACGGTACATTTTTACTTCCTCTTCTCCTGTGGAGCTTTCTATTTGTTCTAAATCACTTTGTAGTACATTCTCGCGTAATGTAGTATCGTCAATCGGTGGCAATTCGGGCAAACTCCAAATGGGTTTACTCAAAGCTTCTACTTCTTTTTTCTGATAATCGGTTGGCCAAACTAATACGTTTTCAAATTGACGACTTTTAAAATTAGGCGACCACTCAAACTCGTTTTGAATTAATTTTCTTAACGTATTTCTACTAATAGAATACGCTGCCGCTTTTTGAATAGGAACTTCGGCTTGTTCGGGCTGGTGAAGTGCGGTAGCTTTTGCTACTAATACACGAAGTGTTTGACAATAGGGATACAGCTCTGATGCTTCCTGAAGGTGCGGAATATCAGCTTCGGTAATATCGTCTGGATGCGATATCCAGTACGAAAACGATTCTTTTACGTAACGATTACTCATATATGGGGTCGTTTTTGATAAGATTACCAATCGCCTGCCGATTTATTAAAAATGTCTTGTACGACTTGGTCTAAAATTTGGGGTACAAGTCGACTTTCGACTTGGCTTAGTGTCTGACTTTGAGGAAAATCTTTAAAAAATGAAAAACTTTGATCGAAGTTTTTTTCTTCGTCTTTGTTGTTAGTAAATTTTACTTGAATCGTTATTGTAAGTCGGTTTAAGGCTGCTTGGTCGTTCGCAGTAGGAGCTGCTGGAGTCACTTCATAGCCTGTTATGGCTCCCTCCAACTGTAAATCTCCGTTCAATGGAAGTAATGCCAAACTAGTATTCCGTTGGTAATACTCTTTCATTTTCTCATTGAACTGCAACGCCATGTTGGCTGGCCCTCCTGCGGTGCCCATTGTGAAGTTTACAATAGTAACACTTTTAATATCTGGAGAAAGTGTAGTCCCACGAAATGAATAACAGCCTGATAACAACAGACACGCTGTCGTCAGGAGTCCCAAATTTATGGTTTTGGGTTTTGAGTTTTGAGCTATAACCTGAAACCCAAAACTCAAAACCCAAAACAGGAAACCCGAAATAGGAAACCTACAATTACTCTTCTTCAATATCATATTGTTTTATCTTGCGATACAATGTTCTTTCAGAAATACCAAGTGCTTGGGCAGCATATTTACGCTTTCCTGCGCTGCGTTGTAGTGCCTTTACAATCATCTCTTTTTCCTTATGTTCCAACGACAATGATTCGTCTTCTGCGGTTTCGTGGGAAATGTCCACTACATCATTTTCAATGCTATCGTAGGTAGAAATCTGAATAATATTTGGCGTATTCGAAGAATTATTACCAGAAGTATGTTGCGTTTGTGGTGCTGTATATGAGCTACTAGGCAACAATTTTGCAGTTTCTGCAATTGGGGTTGTATCAGCCTCAATACTGCTAAACAAATTACCATGTTCTCGCAAAATTTCACCGTGGTGCGCCTCTCCGCTTAAAAGTTTTAATACCAATTTTTTAAGGTCGTTCATATCCCGCCGCATGTCAAACAAAATCTTGTAAAGCAATTCACGCTCATTGAACGACTCACTTCCGTTTTGTGCATTACCACCACCCCCTAAAAATGTCATCGAACGGGTCGTTGAGGCGTAATTGGGCAGGTATTTGACCAATACTTGAGGAGAAATAGGCACTTTATTTTCTGCCTCTAAAATTTGGATTTGCTCAGCGATATTTTTGAGCTGACGAATATTGCCTGGGAAATTATAGCTTATCAACGTTTCTTTCGCTTCCGAAGTCATCGTGACGGGAGAAATACGGTAACGTTCGGCAAAATCAGACGTAAATTTACGAAACAGTAAGTCAATATCACTTCCTCGTTCACGTAACGGAGGGACGGCAATGGGCACAGTATTAAGGCGATAGTACAAATCCTCTCGAAATTTCCCTCGTTGTACCGCATCAATCAGGTTGACGTTGGTAGCAGCAACTACGCGCACGTCTGTTTTCTGAACTTTTGACGAACCTACACGGATGAACTCTTTGTTTTCCAACACCCTCAACAAGCGTGCTTGGGTTCCAATCGGCATTTCGGCAATTTCGTCCAAAAAAATTGTTCCACCGTTAGTTATTTCAAAATAGCCTTTTCTATCCTCAATAGCTCCTGTAAATGAACCCTTTACGTGACCAAACAACTCCGAATCAATCGTTCCTTCAGGAATAGCTCCGCAGTTGATGGCAATAAAAGGCCCGTGTTTTCGGGAACTCAGGTTATGGATGATTTTAGAAAACGACTCTTTCCCACTTCCACTTTCTCCCGTAATGAGCACCGTCAAATCGGTAGCAGCCACCTGCAAAGCTACGTTTAGCGCGTAATTTAGAGCAGGAGCATTGCCAATAATGCCAAAACGGTTTTTAATGGACTGAATTTCAGGGTTTGTCATATTATCCTAAGCAGTTTCTACTACCTTCCCAATCAATGTCGCCGAAGAGCATTCCGTCACTAAAACGTGTACGTAATCTCCTTTTTTAAAGTTTTCTTTCGGGAATACCACCACCTTATTTTGGTCATTTCGTCCACACAAGAAATCATCCGAACGTTTTGAAGGACCTTCTACCAATACTTTTTGAATTTTACCCACAGCCATTTGGTTACGCTCACCTGAGTGTTTCAACTGAATTGCGATAACCTCTTGCAAACGGCGTTTTTTTACCTCTTCGTCAATATCGTCTTTAAGTTTCTTAGCAGCAGGAGTTCCTGGGCGCTCCGAATAGGCAAACATATACGCATAATCGTATTTTACGTACTCCATCAGCGTCAAGGTATCTTGATGTTCTTCCTCTGTTTCCGAGCAAAAACCTGTGATCATGTCCGTTGAAATTCCACATTCCATGCCTAAAATCTCTCGAATACGGTCTATTTTTTGAATGTACCATTCGCGGTCGTAGGTGCGGTTCATTATTTTTAACACCCGACTGTTACCGCTTTGCGCAGGCAAGTGAATGTATTTACAGATGTTTTCGTACTTTTTCATTATCCAAAGTACGTCATCGGTAATATCTTTGGGGTGAGATGTACTAAATCGAACGCGTAAATCAGGACTAATGGTCGCTACCATTTCGAGTAATTGCGCAAAATTCACTTTTTTCCCTTCTCCCCCATCGGGAGTTGGAGGGCTATACTTGTATGAATCTACATTTTGCCCCAAAAGGGTTACTTCACGATAACCTTCATCAAAGAGTTGTTGTGCTTCACGAACCACACTAAATGGGTCGCGGCTGCGCTCACGACCACGAGTATAAGGAACCACACAAAAACTACACATATTGTCACAACCACGCATAATACTGATATACGCCGTTATACCGTTAGAATTGAGGCGAATCGGTGAAATATCAGCATAAGTTTCTTCACGAGAGAGAAATACGTTCACTGCTTTCTGACCCGTTTCGGCTTCTTCTACCAAACGAGGAAGATCGCGGTAAGAATCAGGCCCTGCTACGATGTCAACAATTTTTTCTTCTTCGAGTAGCTTGGTTTTTAGTCGTTCGGCCATGCACCCCAACACCCCAACAATTAACCCTGGGCGTTTTTTCTTTAAATTATTAAGGTGTTTCAGGCGGTTACGAACTTTTTGTTCGGCATTATCTCTAATAGAGCACGTATTTAAAAAAACGACATCAGCCATGTCTTCCGATGAGGTCGTAGCAAATTCAGCATTCCGCATAACGGCAGCTACAATTTCACTGTCCGAAAAATTCATCTGACAGCCATAGCTTTCGATAAACAATCGCTTTTTGCCCACTGCCAATTCTTCTTCACTCACTTTCACGACTTCGCACGTCTCTTTATCGCTTTCCGACAATATTTTTAGTGTTGAGGTAATCATTTCTGAAATACGTTAATTAAATAAGAACACAAAGTTACAAATAATTAGGGTATAAAACTGACAAAGTGGCAGAGTTTAACAAACTTTAAAGGAGATTAAGTTCTCCAAAAGTCAACTACCAGTCTTCTTGCTCGTCAAGAAATTGCCGATGAGCTCGTTGTAGTTCTTGATAGGTTTTAGTATTTTGCTGCTGGAGAGCCAATTGCATCCCTTTTTGATACAACTCTTCAGCACGGCCATGGTTCTCCATTGCCGCATACAGTGCTGCTGCATGATAATACGTGGGTAAATACTCAGAATGTTTTTCCAAAAGTTCATCCAAATAATACTTGGCTTTGGCGGTGTCTTTGTGTTGGTATTCCATTGCCAGTGCATACCCATTGAAAGGGTCGGCGGGGTCTTCAGTGTAAAACTGAAGCAATAATTCGAGTCGGTTATTATTCATAAAAAATTATTATGCAAGCATACTATTTTTACAACTTGCGCTTTATATATTTGCACCAACAAAATAAATCTCCTTAAAGTTATATTTCAAAACTACCAACGAAGCACATGAAAATTTTAGTTTGCATTACCAACGTACCTGATACGACGGCCAAAATCAGTTTTGCTGAAAATGACACTAAATTTAACAAAGCCGGTGTGCAATACATCATTGGACCATACGACGATTATGCCCTTGCTAGAGCCGTTGAATTGAAAGAACAGTTGGGGGGAAGCATCACCGTTTTAAATGTTGGCGAAGCCGACAGTGACCCTCAAATTCGTAAAGCATTGGCCATCGGTGCCGATGATGCCATCCGTGTCAATTGCGACCCACAAGACTCTTTTTTTACCGCTGTACAGATTGCAGCCATTGCCAAAGAAGGAGGTTTTGACCTTATTTTGATGGGTCGTGAGTCGATTGACTTTAACAGTGGTGTTGTTCATGGGTTAGTTGGTGAAATGCTCGGAATACCATCGTTTTCTCCTGTCATGAAATTAGATATCCAGGGAAGTACCGCGACATTTGCCCGTGAAATCGAAGGTGGAAAAGAATATTTGGAAGCTCCGCTCCCCTTGGTACTTGGTTGTCAAGAGCCAATTGCCGAATGGAAAATCCCCAACATGCGTGGAATTATGACTGCTCGTACAAAACCATTGAAAGTTGTTGAACCTGTAGCCGTTGACGAACTTACAACATTGGATAAATACACTTTACCTGCTCCAAAGGGAGCATGTAAGATGATTCCAGTCGACCAAGCCGAAACCCTCATCTCATTGCTCAAAACAGAAGCAAAGGTGTTGTAAAAAAAGTCAATTCTCAAACGCAAAAATTTTAGAAATCATGTCAATTTTAATATTTGTAGAACTCGATAACGGAAGTATCAAAAAAACTTCACTAGAAGCCGTCGCTTACGGCGCAGAAATAGCCAAGACCAAAGGAACAACTGCCAGTGTATTAGCCATTGGAAACGCCGATTTATCTGAATTAGCAATAGCAGGAGCGTATGGTGCCAGCAAAGTATTGCACGCTAATACTTCTGAGCTAGCGACCGAAAATGCCATGGCCTACGCTTCTGTACTTACGGCAGCTGTTCAACAAGAAAATGCCGATGTAGTAATTTTACCAAAGTCAGGTTTGTGCGATGCCATGGGCGCTCGTGCTGCGGCAAAACTTGGCGCAAGTATCGTTTCGGGAGTTACGGACCTTCCTGATTTGACCGACGGCTTCAAAGTAAAACGTAGTATTTACACGGGTAAAGCTTTTGCGACGGTTGACGTTAAAGGTGACATTAAAATTCTTGGAATTAAGAAAAATGCCATTGAAGCCGTAGCGGGAAGCGGAATCGCTGATGTGGCTACTTTTTCACCAGCTTTGGGTGGTGGAGATTTTGTAGCCAAGGTAGTTAGTCAAGAAAAAGCCAGCGGTGAGTTGTCATTGACAGAAGCTGATATTGTCGTATCTGGTGGTCGTGGTATGAAAGGGCCAGAGCATTGGCAGCCGTTGATTGATTTAGCACAGGCACTTGGTGCTGCTACGGGTTGTTCAAAACCTGTTTCTGACCTCGATTGGCGCCCTCACCACGAGCATATTGGCCAAACAGGCATCAAAGTCGCCCCTAACTTGTACATTGCGTGCGGAATTTCAGGAGCTATTCAGCACTTAGCAGGTGTCAACTCCTCTAAAGTCATTGTGGCCATTAATAAAGACCCCGAAGCTCCCTTTTTCAAAGCTGCCGACTACGGTATTGTTGGAGACGTCTTCGATATATTACCTCGTCTGACTAAAGCTGTTAATGAAAGTAAATAAGAGGACAAGAGGCAAGTTAGCAAAAGGCAAATGCAGGCTTGCTTCTTGCTTGTTTTCTTTTTGCAAACTTGCCCTTTACTGACTTGACACTTCGATGAAAGTTCCACTGTTACAAACCTGCGGGAATAAGGAAACCTTTTCAAATCCCCGTAGGTTTATTATTTTTGTAGCCATATCGGCTTTCAATAGCAATCGATGCTACAAGCCGTTCCTCAAAAACATTATATTGTAACCTAAGACGTCTAGCTACTCACAGTTAACGTAAAATAATAGTGGAAAAAATAAAACTTGAAATTTTAGGGCTTTCACCAAGCCAATCACAGACAGGTTCGTTTGCATTGGTATTGGGTGAAGAATACGGAAATCGTCGCCTGCCGATTATCATTGGGATGTTTGAAGCGCAAGCCATCGCGATAGAAATTGAGAAAATTCAGCCCAATCGGCCTATGACCCACGACTTATTTAAATCTTTTGCCAAAGCATTTAACTATTCTGTCACTGAAATCATTATCTCAGACTTAAAAGAAGGAATCTTTTTTGCGCGCTTACAATGTACTGATGGAATACGAGATACGGTCATCGATGCCCGCCCTTCCGATGCTATTGCCATTGCCCTTCGGTTCAATGTACCTATTTATACGTACGAAAGTATTTTATCAGAAGCAGGTATTACGTCTGGTTCACAATCTGACTCCGACGAAGAGATTGAAGATATTGTCCAAACTCCCAAACCACGCTCGCTTAGTGATCAAATCAAAAACATGAGTTTGGAAGAGCTACAAAAAGTGTTAGAAGAATCACTCAATAATGAAGAATATGAAAAAGCAGCTAAAATACGTGACGAAATTGCCCGTAGAAATTAAAGTTGATTTTTTACTATGCCTACTCAACAGAAAAGCCCCGACAACTCGGGGCTTTTCTGTTGAGTAAAAGGGATAAAATTTATTTTTTCTTTTTTGTAGGTAATACTGGTACCGGGATTTTTGAGGCAAATTCAGCCGCTCCTTTTTCGATAGCATCCTTAAAGAATGGGAAAGAGGTATCATTGCTCGATTGTCCTAACTCCAATGCTTTTTTTGCTAGCGGTGCTGCCTCCGCAAAATTACCCAATTTGGCCAAGATTTGAGCCTTTGTCCATACGTTACGGAACGTTTCTTTGTAAGTTACTGCTTGGTTTACCATTGAAAGAGCCTTTTGAAGGTTAAGACCTTTACTCAACAAATAACTTGCACCAGCGTTCATATTATTGGCGCTTGCTTCAGCAGCTTTATCAATCGCTGATTCTACGATTTGAGTAGTTGGCGTCGATAGTTTTGAGCTTACTTTTACTTTATCCCACTTAATATCCAAATTAGCCGTTGAATCCGTAATATTGGAGAAGCCAATTTCAAACGATTCAGTCATCGGTGCCTGTTCTGGTTTTACCGATACCCGCACTACATCATCAGCTTGCTTGTACTGTTCTGGGGCTGTAGCCGCTGATTTGTTGATGATAACTATCCAAGAGTCAGCGTTGGGGATACTATATAAAAAATACTTACCTGCTGGAACTGTTTTACCTTCTAACTGAATATCTGTAGAAAATTCGATAGCGGTTGCTTGGTTTGCACCCGTGCGCCAAAACTGCCCATAAGGTACAAGTTTACCAAACACTTCACGACCTTTTACAGCTGGACGTGAATATTTCACATTAATGTCTGTTACTCCTACTGTTTGCATCACCGTAGCAGCTGGGCTAGGTTGCGGAGTACGAATTTGTGCCATTGCCATACCACTCACGAATGTTAAAGCGGTCATTACCAATGCTTTTTTCATGTTTTTAGCTATTTTGTTGGATTAAATTGGGAAATTTTCGATGCGAAGATACGGAAAAGAATGTGATAGATTCCATACCTTCGCTTTTGAATCTTATTGAACATTAATCTACACATGAATCGTAACCCGCTTCTCCAACTCCTTCATACCCATCAACCAGCTGACATCGAAGAACAACGAATGTGGCTTGAAACTATTGAATTTGTAAAACAAAACCCGCTCTGTTTTGAGCGTTCGCTTCAAGTTGGACATGTTACTGGGTCAGCTTTGGTCATAGATGAAACTGGGGAGTTTGTCCTACTCATGCACCACCGAAAATTGAACCGCTGGTTTCAGCCTGGTGGTCACGCTGATGGAGAATCAGATATACTACAAGTAGCCCTAAAGGAAACACAAGAAGAAACGGGACTGGAACAGATTGAGATAATCAGCTCCTCCATTTTCGATATAGACGTACATCTTATTCCTGCCAACTCCAAAGACCCAGCCCATTATCATTACGACATTCGGTTTCTTTTAAAAGCCAATAAAGAAGAACCTTTGAAAATCAATAGTGAATCCAAGAATTTGGCTTGGATTCCGCTCACAGAAGTAGCTCTTTATAATGATTCTGAATCTTTACTACGTATGGTACGCAAATTAAATTAAGTACTTTTTTTAAGTACAAAATAGGTAGTTACCCTTATCTTTGTTCCTTTAAAGTTTGTATTCCAAAAAGAAAAAGTAACTATCATGAAGCGTACCTTAACTCCATGCAAAAGCATGGCGGTTATGTGTTTGTTGTGGGTATTGAGTGGCTCTTTTGCATACACCCAGCACAACAAAGAAGACCGCCAAAATTACCCATCACCACAAAATAACCCAAAAAGTACTCTGAAGGTAGACAAAACTCCCTTCTTGTTTTCGCCTCATTTGTCCTACAAAGAGCAAAAACAAATTCAGATGACAAAAAAACGAGTTGGTGGAATTACTTTTTCGGTAAAATCAGTACAAAGTCAACCTACCAATTACAAACAGCCCCGTCTGAGTTCCAAAAGTAGAACACCCAAAAAAGTGAACATACCTGCTGATACTTTGGCTCCTTACGTTCGCTACGAGCTCAGGGATACTACCGATCAATAATGCGAGATATTGCGCAAACAATCGCCTTCATAACTTGTTTCGGATTGCTTATCTCATACCTTGTCATCGAGTTTTAAAAAAGAGAATGTATCGGAGGATACCGGCGGTGCAACGTTCAAAAAAGGCAATATTGGGCCGGGAAATGAGCCAGATTTCGTAAAAAAAGGCGAACTTTGTGGCCAAAATTAAGATTGTTTTTTCATGACTTTTCCCCTAATTGCTCCTTCGGTTTTAGCCGCCGATTTTGCCAACCTCCAACGCGATGTCGAAATGCTTAACGTTAGTGAAGCCGACTGGATTCATATTGACATTATGGACGGCATGTTTGTCCCGAATATTTCGTTTGGCCTTCCCGTTACGGCAGCTATCAACAAACACGCAAAAAAACCGTTGGATGTTCACTTGATGATTGTACAACCCGAACGTTATCTTGCCGCCTTTCGCGAGGCGGGCGCAGAAATTCTAACCGTTCATTACGAAGCTTGCCCGCACCTTCACCGTACAATTCAACAAATCAAAGACTTAGGAGCGCAGGCAGGCGTAGCACTAAATCCTCATACCCCCGTAAGTGTACTCGAAGACGTTATTGCCGACTTAGATTTAGTTTTGATTATGTCGGTCAATCCAGGTTTTGGTGGCCAAAAGTTCATCGAACGAACGTACGAACGAGTACGTCAAGCTGCGGCACTGATAGAAAAAGAGGGAAGCAAAGCCGTTATTGAAATCGACGGAGGAGTAAATCAAGGCAATGCGCCATTACTCTATCACGCAGGTGCAAAAGCACTCGTTGCAGGAAGCTTCGTTTTCAATGCCCAAGACCCTATCCAAACCATTTCGAATTTGAAAAAAGTGTGGTAAATAAAACACATCCTTCCAAATCAACTCATTTTCAACTAAGTAAAGATGCTCAAGTCAATGACGGGCTTTGGTAAAGCCACTATCGAATCAGAAACCCTCTCGGTAACCGCCGAAGTCAAATCATTGAATTCCAAGTTTTTGGATATCTTTTGCCGTATTCCAAGAAATTACTCGGAGCGTGAAATTGAAATTCGGAACCTCATTACGCAGTCACTAGAACGAGGGAAAGTTGAATTTTTACTCACAATAACTCCTATCGGCGACAAAAGCGCAGGTACTGTTGTCAATCGCTCATTGGTTAAAGCATATTTTCGTGATTTGCACGAAACTGCCGAAGAGTTAGGATTTGCTCCAACCCCAACGGAGGTATTAAGAATAGCCCTTCAAATGCCAAATGCGTACTTGGCCGATGCCCCTACTGAAGACCAACAAGCTTCAGAAACAACCCAAATTCACCAGGCCACCCTAGAAGCCCTAAAAAAATGCAACGAGTTTCGCCAGCAAGAAGGGAGAGCGTTGGCAAAGGCATTTAAAACCTCCATCCAGAAAATTGCTGATTTACTTTTGGAAGTGGAGGAGTTAGACAAAAACCGTATTCCAGCCGTTCGTGAGCGACTTCGAAAAAGTGTCCGTGATTTGATTCAAGATGAAGCATTTGACGAAAACCGTTTTGAGCAAGAATTAGTCTATTTTATTGAAAAGTTTGACATTTCAGAGGAGAAAGTCCGTCTCAAAAACCACCTTTCCTACTTCATCGAAACCATGGAAAGTCTAGAAAGTAATGGCAAAAAATTAAACTTTATTTCCCAAGAAATTGGCCGTGAAGTCAATACTATCGGGTCAAAAGCAAACGATTCTTCTATTCAACACGTCGTTGTTCAAATGAAAGATGAATTGGAAAAAATCAAAGAACAAACGGCAAATATTATCTAGGCATTTTTCACCTTTCCGACAGTTTCAAACTTTCGGAAAGGTATCTTTACCTCAAAGCAGCGCGAAGGGCCGCAACCAATGCTGCCATGTCTTCTTCTGTATTATATAAATGCGGAGACACTCGAATTCCCTGGCCACGCGCCGCTACAATTACTTTACGTTCTGCCAAAGCTTGTTGAATTTTTAAAACATCTGTTCGTTCGGGAACACGAAGCCCCATTAAGTGATACGCACGTTCGTCTTCTGGTTCGACCAAAAACCCCAATTCTGATAACGCTTCAATGGGTTCTTTCCAAAGTACTTTGCAGTGCGATTGAATACGCTCGGTCGTCCATTCCAATTTTTCACGAAGAGCTACTTCCAACATTGGCATCTGGATAAAGTGAGAGTGCTCTCCCACATTATAACGATACGCCTTAGGGCGGTAAACAGGTTGGTATTCTGTCAATTTATAAAACAAATTACTCTCCTCACGCGCCATCCAGGTTTCTTCTAACGGTACGCCATCGTCGAAAAACTCACTAAAATAGGCCAACCCCATTGAATATGGCCCCATTAACCATTTGTAGGCTACCGCTATGAGGGCATCTGGCCGAATCGCCTGAACATCAAATGCCAACGCGCCCAGAGATTGGGTAGCATCAATAGCCAAAAGTGATCCAACTGATTTCGCTTTTTGGGAAATGGACACTAAATCAAATTTAATACCGTATTGCCAATGCACATGGGGCACAACGACCAATGCAGTAAGTTCGGAAATAGCCTCCAAAATTTGAGTATTCCAGGCTTGTCCCACTTTTTCGGCCAAAGGCATAGGAATAGTTTTAATTACTAACCCCAATTCCTCGCAAACCCGCTGCCAAGGATAAACATCGCTAGGAAACTCATCGCCTACGATTAAAATCTGTTGACCCGCGCGAAGACCTGACTTTCGATATAGATTTTTAGCCACCACCCCCATTCCATACGATACCGACGGAATGATTGCAATCCGCTCAGAATCCTGAGCATTGACAAGCTCTGAAAACAGCCTTCTTACTTTCCAAGCTCCCTCAAAAAAATCATCGGGTCTAATTTGGTGAATCGTGGGCGTAAACGTTGAAATCGCCTCCATACCCGCTTTTTCAACGGCCTTAGAAAAAGGGCCACGAGTGGCGCAATTGATAAAGTGAACCTCGGGAGGTAAATTAAAAAGATGAGAGAATACCATTGGTTTGACGTCTTTTTGTCAAAATAAGCCAAAAAATAACTTTTTTACACCTACCACCCCCACAATAGCCGTTTACAAAAATTGAAATGGCACAGTTTTGGTTAAAATTCTTTAAAAAAAGCCAACGAAGTTTCATCCTTTGTTCGTTATCGAAATAAATAGCTATTTTTGCAATGTATCATACTAAAAATACCAACCGTACTGTCCACGTATGTCTTTAAAAAAGAAAAAAGTCGGTAGCTACCCTAATGCCATGATTATTGCTAGTCTAACGGCAGCGTTATTTTTGATTGGTTTTTGTGGATTATTGGTCATGCAGTCAAAAAAACTCATTTCCATCATCAAACAAAACATTGAGGTAAGGGTAATGCTTGACAAAAATTTGGATTCGGCACAAGTAAAAAAGATATACCAAAATATTATTGTGCGTCCGTTTGTTCTTTCCATTGAAGGCAAACCTCAAGTGATCTTTTTCTCCAAAGACGAGGCAGCTAAAGAGTTTATTTCAGATACGAAAGAGGATTTTAGCGCTTTTTTAGGCGATAATCCCCTTCATGATAGTTACCGTGTACGTTTGCAAGAAGATTATTTTGAAGACACCAAGTTGAAAAAAATCAAAACCGAACTTGAAAAAAACAAAGGTGTTTTTGAGGTTGTCTACCAAGAAAATTTAGCTGACCAAATCAACAAAAACCTCACGAAGATTTACCTCATATTAGCGACGTTTGCGGTGATTATGCTCGTTATCATTGTGTTACTTATGAACAACACGATACGCCTCGCTCTTTATTCTCAGCGCTTCCTCATTCGAAGTATGCAGTTAGTAGGGGCGACAAATGGGTTTATTCAACGTCCTTTTTTAAAAAATGGCGCGATTCAGGGCTTGATAAGCGGCCTAATCGCCACTGGACTTATTATAGTCCTTCAGCAAATTGCGTTATATCAAATAGAAGGTCTACAAATTCTTCAAGAGTATGGAAAACTCGCTATCTTGTTGATAGGAGTCATTATTCTAGGAGGGTTAATTGGAACAGCGAGTACCTTTCAAGCGTTGGCGCGTTATTTGCGCATGGCACTTGATGATTTATACTAAAATACTTCCATTGACATTAAAATACATCACATGAAAAAGAGCGCATTACCTTTTGGGAAAAAAAACATCACCCTCATGATTGTGGGAATTGTACTTGTATTGGGGGGATTTATATTGATGAGCATAGACTCTGCTGAATTTGGCTTTGGAATCCTTGGGCTTACCGTAGGCCCCCTTGTCGTAGTTTCTGGTTTTATAGTCGAGTTTTTTGCCATCTTACGTAAGCCTTAATCAGCTTATTTTTCTGTTCCAATTACATTTTAGTAAATGAACCTTCTCCAAACACTTGTTCTAGCCATCATCGAGGGCATCACCGAATATTTACCAATTTCCTCAACGGGGCACATGATTTTAGGCTCCTCTTTTATGGGAATCGTCTCTGACCCTTTTGTAAAATTCTTTACAGTAGCAATTCAATTGGGAGCCATTCTTTCGGTAGTCGTACTTTACTTCAAACGTTTTTTCAAAAGCATTGATTTTTACATAAAACTAGTTATTGCTTTCGTTCCCAGTGCCATTTTCGGGGTGTTATTTAGTGATGCCATCGACGCTTTGCTCGAAAGCCCACTTGGAGTGGCCATTTCGTTGTTAGTAGGAGGAATTATTTTATTATTTGTCGACAAATGGTTTACCAAAGCCTACATTGTTGACACAGACGACGTGGATTACCTTACTGCCTTAAAAATTGGTTTTTTCCAATGTATTGCCATGGTTCCAGGAGTTTCTCGCTCAGGCGCTACGATTATAGGAGGAATGTCGCAACGACTTTCTCGAAAATCTGCCGCTGAATTTTCCTTTTTCTTGGCGGTACCTACCATGTTTGCTGCCACCGCAAAAAAAGCCTATGACTACTACAAAGCTGGCTTTGTGCTTTCAGAAGAACAAATTAAGCTACTCGCTATTGGCAACGTAGTCGCTTTTGTGATTGCGATGTTGGCCATCAAATTTTTTATCGACTACCTAGCTAAATACGGTTTCCGTATTTTTGGATGGTATCGTATCATTGTGGGTGGAATCATCCTTGCCTTGCTTTTAGCAGGTTATAACTTACAGGTTGTTTAACCTCCGTAAATCAATTCTTTATTTCTTCTAAATGACAGAAATTTCTCAAACCTCTCCCGATGAAGGAGAGATAATCTTGTTAAATAAGCCTTTGACGTGGACCTCTTTTGATGCCGTCAACAAAATAAAAAAATCGTGTAAGATTAAAAAAATTGGCCATGCTGGTACGCTTGACCCGCTTGCTACGGGATTGCTTATTTTGTGTACAGGCAAAAAAACCAAAGAAATTGACTCCTACCAAGGGGCTGAAAAAGAGTACGTCGGAAAATTGGTTCTGGGAAAAACCACCCCTTCAATTGACCTTGAAACGGCGTTTGATGTAGAGTATCCTGTTGACCATATCACTCACGAAACCCTATTGGAAGCCGTAAAACAACTTACTGGAACCATAGAGCAATATCCACCTATTTATTCGGCAGTAAAAATGGGCGGAGAACGCCTGTATAAAAAAGCCCGCCGTGGTGAAACCGTTGAAATTAAACCGCGAACGGTTACCGTATCAGAGTTCGAAGTGGACAACACTCACTTTCCCGAAGTTAGTTTTAGAATTGTTTGTTCGAAAGGAACTTACATTCGCAGTTTGGTACGTGATGTTGGAATGTTACTCAACTCGGGAGCCTACATGAGCGAACTATGTCGAACCCGAATTGGAAATTTTTGGTTAAAAGATGCAAATGAAATTGAAGAATACGTTGCTCGCAAACGAGCTGAACAAGGTCTTCAATCCTAATTAGAAGTTGTGCATGCAAGTTTATTACGATATAGCAAATTTTCGTCCGCTGCGTAATGCCATTGTTACCAGCGGGACATTTGACGGGGTCCATCTTGGACATCAAAAAATTCTAAGCCGCCTACAAGAAACAGCCGAAGCATCAGGTGGTGAAACAGTTGTGATTACGTTCTGGCCACACCCTCGGATGGTAGTTTCAAAAGACAGCCAAAACCTTCGGTTGCTTTCCACCATCGACGAAAAGATTGAACTTCTTCGCCAAAATGGGGTACAACACCTCGTTGTTGTACCCTTTACACGGGAATTTAGCGAACTGTCCTCAAATGAATTTATCCAGCAAATTTTGATTGATACCATCGGTACCAAAAAATTAGTAATTGGTTACGACCATCATTTTGGAAAAAATCGAGAAGGAAGTTTTGAGTATTTACAAAAAAATGCGCATCGATTTGGATTTGAAATCGAAGAAATTCCTGTACAAGAAATTGACAATCTGACGGTTAGCTCAACAAAAATTCGTCAATCGTTGGCTGAGGGCAAAACCTCAACTGCCAACGAGCTTCTCGGGCGAAATTATACCTTTACAGGAGTAATTGTGAAGGGGCGTCAATTGGGAAGAACGATTGGTTATCCAACGGCCAATGTGCAAGTACTTGAGCCTTATAAATTAATCCCTGCCGACGGTGTCTATGCTGTGCGTGTCCATGTTCGTGGACAGTGGCTCAAGGGTGTTATGAGCATTGGTTTCCGTCCTACTGTCAATGGTATCGGGCGGACCCAGGAGGTATATATCTTTGACTTTCAGGAAAATATTTACGGCGAAAAAATGATTGTGGAGCACGTTGATTTTATTCGTCCTGAGTTAACATTTGACGGACTTGAAGCCTTAAAAAAGGCCATCGACGATGATTGTAAAGCAGCTTTACAGCTTCTTTAATATAGTTTGGGTGGCTTTAAAGGCCACCCAAACTATACGATTACATGGCCGTAAAACTAGAAGCTGCGGCTTCATTGGCCAACTGATGGGCATTTTCTTTGCCCAAGTACTGATTAATTAGGTAATGCGCAACGTACAAAACAGGCGTTGTTAAAAGGGCTACGCAACCTTTGTAAAGGTAATTGATTGACCCTACCTGCACCACCTGAGTCACCGACCAGTTTCCGAATAAATAAAAAGCAATAAAAATTACTACAAAACTGTCAACCAGTTGTGAAAACAAGGTTGAACCCGTTGCACGAAGCCAAATGTATTTTCCTCCTGTTCGACGTCGCAACCAAGAAAAAACGGTAACGTCAAGTACTTGCCCAATCAAAAAAGCAACAATTGACCCCAGCATGATACCTAATCCTTGACGAAAAATTTGATTAAAAGCACCGTCTATGTTCATTGCATTTCCGTAACTATCTTGGTTATTGACCTCTAACCAAAACTTCGCTGGCGGCAAAGAGGTCGTGGAGTAAATCGCAATGTACATATAGGCAATAAAACCCGCCGTCAGATACGAAATGCGGCGAACACCTTTTTTTCCGAAGTATTCATTAATAATATCGGAAGTAATAAAGACAATTGGCCAATTGACCACCCCAGCCGACATATTAAAATCGAGTTTTGTACCAAAAATTGGCAACTGCGCAGGATTTGTTCCTAAAAATGATTCCACGGAAAAAATCTTCACTCCAATAATTTCTGCAATGAGCGCATTGGTCAAAAACAATCCACATAAAAACAGAAATAGAAACTGCTTTTTTTGTTCAAAAGTGCTAGAAGAGGGCATTTGTTAAGGTGATTTATAAAATTGTGAGTTTAGTAATACTATTTAATCGGCCTTGCCCCTTGCGTAAAGTTAAATATTGTACTAAATAAATAAGCCAAATTAAATTATACTTCATGCAGAGGCACTAAATTTTAGAAAATCAACATTTAGTACTCTTTACGTCACTCCACCTTTATATGAACAAATTTGCTTATTTACTTATGTATCATTCTGTAGAAACTGCTGACTTAGGAAAGCAATTTCAGGGCTTCAGCCACTGAATGAACAGGTAATTGACATGTTTTGTTGAAACAAATAAAGATAGTTGTTTTTTCAACATTTGACAGGCGTCCTTCTAAAAGTGGTAAATCTGAGACAGTTGTGGCTCCAACTATCACTTTGTTTGGCCAAAAAGTTTTTTCAAATTCTTTTCTAAAACCATCAGCCTCCGCCCCTACAATGACCACTTCTGCCGTTGGATAAGCACGTTGGACATACAAAGCAGCCCAATTGGTTACCCATTGTACATCGGTCATCATTGAACGTTTTAATTTGGAAAGCATCCAATCTGCCAATTCAATATACTCATCGTAACTAACCAGCATCCCCAAAGCATACAAATTGTGAGCCATTAGTGAGTTAGAAGCGGGAATTACGTTATCGAAAATTTCTTTTTTTCGGGCAATCAACCCATCATCCGTACTATCCGTAAAATAAAATAGTTCGTCTTCATCGTCGTACAAATGTTCAATGGTATAGGCCATCAACTTTAGAGCTTCATCTAGCCACTCTTCGTCAAATGTAATTTGGTAAACACCAATATACCCATCAATCACCGAAGCATAATCTTCCAAGAAACCTACAATCGTCGCCCTTCCGTTTTTAAAGCTATGCCAAAGTCGGTGGTCATCGTTGATCATGTTATTTCTAAGAAAGCGAGCGTTTTGCAATGCCAACTCTCTAAACAATTCTTCACCAAATGCCCGATACGCATCCGTTAATCCTTTCAGAGTCAACCCATTCCAAGAAGCCAAAATTTTATCATCCAATCCTGGATGAACGCGTTTTTCCCTCACTTCAAACAACTTGTCAAGCACTGCACGGTACTGCGTTTCGGGAATGATTTTTTCTTCAGTGGCATTTAATTTGACCTTATAAAAAATCTCCGAATCGGACAGTAACAACTCCCAGTTTGGATTAGGTGCTAAGTGCAAATGATTATTTCCGTGTTCCCAATTCCCAGAAGGTCGAATTCCGTACAGTTTAGAAAACCAATTAAAATCATCGCCCAAAATCGCCTGCAATTCAGCTTGCGTCCAGGTATAAAACTTACCTTCCACTCCCTCACTGTCGGCATCCAAGGCCGAGTAAAAGCCGCCCTCAGGGCTAAGCATTTCGCGACGAAGCCACTCAATTGTCTCATAAACACGGCGTTTGTATAATTCATTTTTAGTCAACGTATACGCCTCCGAATAGACACTAAGCAGTTGCCCATTGTCGTACAGCATTTTCTCAAAATGGGGAATAAACCAATCTTCATCCACCGAATACCGCGCCCAGCCACCTCCAACGTGGTCATAAATTCCGCCTAATGCAATACGGTTTAGGCTCAATTCTACCTGACGTAAGGCTTCGGGGTTTTGAGAAAGTGCGTAGTAACGCAGCAAAAACTTATAAATAGAAGGCATGGGAAACTTCGGCGCGCGTTCCATTCCTCCTTTTTCGAGGTCAAAATTTTGTTTGATATGCTCAAACATTTCGTCCAAATCCCCCCGACGAAATTCGGTCGTTGAACCATCCAAATGGTATTTTTCCGACTCTTTCATCAACATATTTTGAACAAACCCTTCTGCTGATTTTTCCAATTCTTCGTGGTGATTCACAAAAGCATTTTGAACGCTGTTCAGCAAATTCACCCAATTGCGCGGCGGCATGTAGGTCATTCCATAAAACGGTTTGGCATCAGGCATCAAAAAAACGTTCAAAGGCCAGCCTCCACGCCCTCCCATGGCATGAAGCGCATCCATATAAATCGAATCCACATCGGGGCGTTCTTCACGGTCTACTTTGATACACACAAATCCACTGTTCATCACAGCGGCTACCTGCTCATTTTCAAAACTTTCGCGCTCCATGACGTGACACCAATGGCACGCAGAATACCCAATACTGACAATAATAGGCTTATTTTCGGTACGGGCTTTCGTCAAGGCTTCTTCCCCCCACGGATACCAATCGACGGGGTTGTGGGCATGTTGTAACAAGTAGGGAGATGTTTCTTCGATGAGGCGGTTTGTCATATAAAACAGGTTTTATTGAGTAAAAACTAAGAACACGACAAAAGTTTCAAGATTGACGAAAATCCTGTAATCCTTTTTGAAAATCGTGTAACTAACTTCCCAATACAACCTACTACTTTTGTACCAACAAAAAAAGTAAAAACATGGAAACTGATCTAGATTCAATGCCTCAACAACTGCAAGTACCCGTTTCAGGCATGACCTGCGCAGCCTGTGCGATAAGTGTTGAAAATATTCTCAAAAAGCAGGAAGGGGTGCTGGAGTGTTCCGTCAACTTTGCTAACGAGTCGGCCATTATTAACTTTGATTCAACCCAAACTACCCCCGAAACGCTCAAGCAATCGCTTCAGGCAGTAGGGTATGATTTACTTTTACATCCTGAACATGCCCATATCGAGCAAGCCGAACAGAAAGCGAATCAATTAGTAATTCTTCAAAAACGATTGATTTGGACGAGTATTCTTGCTTTCCCCGTCATGATTTTGGGAATGTTTTTTATGGACGCTCCCTTCGTCAATTGGATAATGTTCGGTTTAAGTACGCCTGTTTTGGCCATTTTTGGACGTCACTTTTTTATTAATGCCTGGAAACAAACCCGTTATGGCCAAGCCAATATGGATACCCTTGTAGCATTAAGCACAGGAATTGCTTTTTTATTTAGCCTTTTTACCACTGTTTATCCCAAGTTTTGGCACCACCGTGGGCTTCACCCACACGTTTATTACGAGGCTGCTTCGGTAGTAATTGTTTTTATAATGATGGGTAAATGGCTCGAAGAAAAAGCCAAAGCCAATACGTCGGTAGCAATTCAGAAATTGATGGGGTTGCAACCACGCACCGTTTGGATTATTGAAAATGGGGAAGAAAAAGAAATAGAAATCAACACTGTTCGAGTAGGTGACCGAATTGTTGTGAAACCTGGTGATAAAATTGCCGTGGATGGAAAAGTGCTTTCAGGAAATTCGTTTGTTGATGAAAGCATGATTTCGGGCGAGCCTATTCCTGTTGAAAAAACCAAAGGAAGCAAAGTTTTTGCTGGGACAGTCAATCAACAGGGAAGTTTTCGGTTTTTAGCCGAAAAAGTAGGTGAAGCTACCATGCTCGCCCAAATCATTAAAATGGTCCAACAAGCCCAAGGTAGTAAAGCTCCGATTCAGCAAATTACCGATAAAATCGCGGCTATCTTTGTGCCAATCGTCATCAGCATTTCGCTACTTACGTTTGTAGTTTGGGTAAGTCTGGGAGGAGATAATGCCCTTACTCATGGGCTTCTAACTGCCGTCACAGTACTCGTCATTGCTTGTCCTTGCGCCTTGGGGTTGGCTACCCCAACAGCCATTATGGTAGGTGTAGGCAAAGGGGCAGAAAATGGTATCCTTATCAAAGACGCTCAAAGTTTAGAACTGGCCCACCGCATAAATGCCGTGGTGCTGGACAAAACAGGCACAATTACAGAAGGTAAACCCCTAGTAACCGACACTCTATGGCTCATTTCCAACCCAAACGTCAAGCCAATTGCAATGGCTTTAGAGAGTCAATCGTCTCACCCCCTTGCACTACCTATTGTGCAACAACTTAAAAATGAAGGTGTAAAACCCGTTCTCATTCAGCAATTTGAAAACGTGACGGGCAGGGGAGTAAAGGCTCAATTTGATGGAAGAGAATACTTTATTGGAAGTCTTGGTTGGTTGGTAGAACGGGAGATTTCATTTGCAGGTTTACCCCTTTCAAGCTGGCAAGAAGAAGCCAAAACTGTCATATGTTTTACAAATGAAACTGAGATATTGGCCGCTTGGGCCATCACCGACCCCGTCAAGCCGACCTCTGCGAATGCCATTGCAGCACTTCAAAACGATCATATTGAGGTGTATATGCTCACAGGTGACAATGCTTTTACTGCACAAAAAGTGGCCCAAGAAGCAGGTATAAAGCAGTATAAAGCAGAAGTATTACCTTCCGAAAAAGCTGCTTTTATTCAACAACTTCAGCGAGAGGGTAAAACGGTAGCCATGGTTGGCGACGGGATTAACGACTCTCATGCGTTGGCACAGGCCGATGTGAGCATTGCAATGGGCAAAGGCTCCGACATTGCGATGGATGTAGCTAAGATGACCCTCATTTCGAGCGACTTACAAAAAATCTCTCAAGCCATTCGACTTTCCAAATGGATAGTAGCGGCCATTCATCAAAATCTTTTTTGGGCATTTATTTACAACCTCATCGGAATTCCTCTGGCCGCAGGGGTGTTATATCCCATAAATGGTTTTTTGCTCAACCCCATGATAGCGGGCGCAGCCATGGCCCTAAGTTCAGTGTCAGTTGTAGCCAATAGCCTACGCCTCAAGTGGAAACGGGTTTGAAGTTTACTGTTTACGGTCAGTTTCTCAAAACCTTGTGTTTCAGTTTAAATTTTTACTTAACAATTCATTATTCATAAAAAATGGAAACATTACAATTCAAAACCAACATTAACTGTGGCGGGTGCATCGCCAAGGTAACTCCGTTTTTAAATCAAGTGGAGGAAATTGAAGAGTGGCGAGTGGACACCAATAATCCTGATAAAATCTTAACCATCTCGGGCGAGGAACTATCGTGTGATTTAATCGTAGAAACCATCGAAAAAGCGGGCTTTAAGGCTGAGCAGGTTTAGCTGTAAAAATTCACGCAGAGGCAGGCATAACGTTATTATCTAAAACTTAGTATTTTTGAGCCTCTGCGTGAAGTTTCAAAAAAATTTCTTTTTTACCTCACTTACAAATTCACCTTGTTACTTAAAGTGGTTTTTCCATGATATAATCTTGCATCAGAAAACCATCTCCAATGTCAATATCTTCGCTACCCACGATAGCAAAACCCATTTTTTCGTAAAACCCAATCGCTTTATTAAATCGGTTGACGTTGAGAATCAAAGCCGTGTTTTGATTTTCGGTTGCGATTTCGGCTACTCTTCGGATAAGTGCCGCCCCTACTCCTTTTCCTTGGCTTGCAGGCAAAAGGTATATTTTATGAATTTTTGTTTTGGCAATGCCTTTATAATTTAGCTCGTAAGAAACATAACCGAGCGACTCCCCCTCTTCCTTAATAAGAATAAATACGTGGCCTTTTTCTTGAATTTGTTCCGTCAACGACGGCAGGCTGTACATCCATTCGAGCATGTACTCGATTTGTTGTGGTGATAAAATTTCACCAAACGTAAGCGGCCAAGTTTCGTAGGCAATTCGCTTTATTTCTGATAAATCTGTTTCGGAGGCAACGTTAATTTTTAACATTTCAAGGGGTCTACAGTTTTTTAAAGCATACTAGAATTCCCCTTTATTGTTCTAAAAGTGAATCCTGATTTTGGTCAAAAATAGAATTTCCTCGCCAAATACACACACTATCTTCCTAAACTATACCGAAATTTGTATTGGCCATGTTATCGGTTTTCTTTACTTCGCTCCTTTCTATTCTTTTGATGAAGTTTACGAGCGAGGAGCGCTTAGAAGATATCATCAGCTACTTCCAAATTGCTTTTACACTTTCTGACGTGGGGGCATTTCAACTTATAGAAAACTTTGTTCTGCTATTCGTGAAAATCATTGGATTGCGGTATCTTTCGGGCTCCAAATCTGTTTTAGCTCATTTCTATTTTTAAAAAACATCAATGAAGTTCGTTAAAAAAACAATTCTTCTCTGTGCGTTCTGCGGAACGGCTTTTGCCCAGCAGAAATTTGAGAACTACGCCCAAGCCATTTCGGGTAGTAACATTAAGTATGACTTAGTCGCCATCAAAGGCGGCGATTTTATGATGGGTAGCCCTGCCAAAGAAAAAGACCGTAGAGAAGACGAAAGTCCCCAACACAAGGTAAAAATCGAACCATTTTGGATGGGTAAATTCGAAATTACTTGGGATTTTTATGATCTCTTTACCACCAAAAACATCGAAATCGAAATGGCTAAACGTTTTCCTGACCCCGAAAACAGCCTTTCAAAAACCGACGGAAGCACTCGCCCAAGTGCCGCTTACGTCGACATGTCTTTTGGTATGGGGCGCGGAGGAGGTTATCCCGCAGTTAATATGACGCAGTACGCCGCCATTTATTTCTGTAAGTGGCTTTATGAAAAAACGGGCATTTTTTATCGCCTGCCTACCGAAGCCGAATGGGAATATGCCTGCCGTGCAGGAACTACGACTGCTTATTCCTTTGGTGACGATGCAAAATTTCTTGATGAATATGCTTGGTATAAAGCCAATAGCGGCGGAGGCTACAAAAAAACAGGTACCAAGAAACCGAACCCCTGGGGCTTACACGACATGCACGGCAACGTAATGGAATGGACACTCGACCAGTACGCCAAGGATTATTACACCAAGAAAGCCAATGGACAAGCCAAAGAGGCGTTTTTGAAAGTGACAGAACTCTATCCTACGTCTGTACGCGGGGGCTCATGGGACGATGATGCCAGCGTTTGCCGCAGTGCAACGCGTATTCCATCCGTTGCAGACTGGAAAATCATTGACCCCCAAAGTCCCAAAAGTGAATGGTGGATGACCAGCGCTTCGTTTGTTGGGTTTCGTATTGTACGCCCTCTTAAAACTCCTTCTAAAGAGGAAATTGCTGCTTACTACAATCCACCGTTGATTGAAGATTATTAATCGACAACGGTGTTTATAAAACTAAAAAAAGTCCCCTAAATAAATACTTAATTTAGGGGACTTTTTTTAGTTAGACAAGTTCTTTCGTCAATTCCCAATCGAAATTTGGAAGTTGAATTGGACTGAGTAACTGTTCCTCCAAAAGATTAGCCCATTCAGAAATATACAGCACTACATCGTCCCGAAAATTATGACGCAAATGGCGCTTATTCTCAGGTAAACGGTTCAAAATACGTCGATCCGAAAGTCGCTCTAAATGCTTCAAATCGTCAGAGTCCAAGCCCGCCTCCATCATTTCATTGATAAGTAAGTCCATCGGCAGCCCGCTCGTCGGACAATACTCATTCAATTGTTCGTTCCAGTCGCCTCTCCCATTAGCAAGCGCATGGGCATGAATTTCGGCTTTGGTTAATTTTGTAATTTCTTGCGCTAAATTACCGCAATTGCAGCTCCCCATGTGCCCCCATTGGTACGGAGAGCCGTGTTCGATGTTGCGAGCCGTGCGACGAAGCGCCGCAATGAGGTCGAGATTCGGGCGTGCCATAACCTTGTATGTGTTTATTTGTGGTTAAATTCAAAACGAAAACCGAGTGTGTAGCTTTTTTGTTTTCAAGCAATTTATGTATTTTTTTGTAAAAATTGACTTTCCTATGTTTCAAAAAATAAGCCTACTTACACTCACTTTTTCGACTGCCTTGCTAGTAATTTTAAGTTCTTGTAGCCGACATTACGTTCATGAGACGGCATATAGTGTTGAACAAATTCAGCAAGATTTTAAATTGATGCGGCACGCGCTTGAAGAGTCCCACCCTGGATTATACCGTTATACTTCTCGCGACAGTATTCGTTGGATTTTTGACGAGACCGCAAAAAAGCTTAACAAACCTATGACAGAACTAGAATTTCGTCGCACTGTTAATCCCATTTTTTCTTACATCCGCTGCGGCCACACAGATATTTATCCGTCCAAAGGTTATACCAATTACATAAAAAAAAACAAACCAAAGGAATTTCCGTTGGGCTTATATTTCGTTGAAAATAAACTAAGAATACTTCAAAATCGCACTGACGATACTACGTTGGTGGTAGGTACGGAAGTAGTATCCATTGATGGGCAAAATACTCGTCAAATCATTGCTAAAATGCGAGAGTTAGTTCCATCAGATGGGTATAATCAAACTTATAAAACGACAGTTATCAACGGTAATTTTGGCGGATTTTATCGTTATTTGTACGGTAATAAAGAGACTTTTGAAGTGACCGTACAAGACACTTTAGGTAAAAAGCGTAGTTTAAAACTTAGCTTTAACAAACCTCCTAAGCCGACAAAAAAAGCAGCTACTTCTACCAAACCTGCTGTCAATCAGCCCCCTAAAATACCTGTAGCAACGCCCAAATTAATGGTAAAAACCAACCCGAAATTGCGTACACTGAAGCAATCCGAAAAAGACAGTACGGTGGCAATTTTGGACATAAACACATTTAGCGATGGGCGATACCGTCGGTTTTATCGGCGCTCGTTTAAAGCACTCAAAACACACAATATCAAGCACTTAATTATTGATTTGCGCGCCAATGGTGGCGGAAAATCAGATGCAAGTATCAATCTTATGTCGTACTTATTGGATGCCAATTACGTGGTCTATGACTCGGCTACGGCACTTACTCTTCGCCCTTCCTACCAACGCTATTACAGCCATAAGTTCCCGCGCTGGTTTACACGCTATTATTGGTCTAAAAAACTTCCTGACGGGCGAAGAAGTAGTCGTTCTGCCCAAAGAATTCAAAAACCAATCACCAAAAACAGTTTCAAAGGAAAGGTATATTTATTGACCAACGGCGGGTCATTTTCAGCCGCAGCCATTTTCCCGTCTATGATTCAACAATACAACCAACGAGCGGTGGTTATTGGTAGAGAAACAGGCGGTGGGCGCCACGGCTGTAATGCGTTTATTTCCCCCTACCTAACCCTTCCACATACACTGACCAAGGTACGAATTCCTGTGTTTAAGTTAGTGCTTCACATTCCTGGAGCAGACATCGGCCACGGAGTTCAGCCCAATTACCCCGTTGAATATCGTTTTGAAGACGTTCAAAAAGGCCGAGATTTAGACATCGAACGGGCGTATGAGTTGATTAACGCCTCGGAAATTAAAAAATAATTTGTGAATTATTTTTTAATTGAATTTATATTCACATAAACTTATTGCCTAATAAATAAACTCTGTAAAGAGACCACCCAAACGTCATGAGAAGCAAAGACGAAAGTAAAGTGCAATTGATTCTAAAAACAGCCCTAAAGATGATTATGCGAGTGGGGCTGGCTGGGCTTAAAATGTCGGACTTAGCAAAAGAAGCAGGGGTGGCTACGGGGACTGTTTACATCTATTTTGAAGACAAAAACCAGTTGATTCGTGAGCTGTATTTGTACTTAATGCACGAAAACACCAACGACCTTACGCAGGAACTCACTGGCGATGAACCCTTGAAAATTAAAATCAAAAAAATGACACGTAACTTCCTAGAAAACAACGTTAAAAATCCAGAGTACAGTGCATTTTTTGAACAATATTTTCGCTCACCCTACTTTCAAGAAGACGACAGTACCCGCAAAGAAGAAGACCAAGCCCTCCAGCCCATCTATCAATTGGTACTTGAGGGACAACGCCAAAGTTTAATCAAAGAAGCGAACCCAAATCTTTTAGTTACACTGGTTTGTGGTATGTTAAACGAACTAGCAAAACAAGCTATCTACACCCAAACACCCATTTCAAGTACTGATTGGGAAATGACATTCAGCGTACTTTGGGACGGTATTCGCGCTTAAAATTTTAGCCTGTAAGTAAGATACTATTTTCAACCAATCACATTTTTTTGATTATTTTAATGAATATTTATTCGATATAAAAGCTAGTTGCTAATAAAAAAATCATATTAATCACTGTAACATCTTCTGGAATCCGAAGAGAGACGTAATGAGAAGGGCAAGGTGCCTCAAAATACCCCTTCTTTAAAATTTTAAACGAAAAGTATTAATTTGAGCAAAAACCGAAGCCCTTTCCATTTATGCTTTTGTACACCCTTTTGAAATTTATCCTCAAAGTCGCTCTTCGAATATTTTTTAGGCGTTTTCAAGTCGATGGACTTGAAAAATTGCGGCGTACCAACGGACCACTCATTTTGGCGGTTAACCACCCAAATACCTTCATGGATCCATTAATAATAGCTACTCTTGTTCGTCAAAGAGTGGCTTTTATTGCTAACGGAAGTATTTTTAATCGGTTTACTCGACCTATTTTTTCGTATTTCCACGTCATTCCTGTCTACCGTAAAAAAGACACGGCCCATAGTACTCTATCCCCTGCTGAGCTAAATAAACGCACTTTTCAGCGTTGTTATGATTATTTAGAAACCAAAGGCACCATCATGATTTTTCCTGAAGGTACCAGTGAAATCGAGCGGCGTTTGAGAGAAATTAAGACAGGAACTGCCCGCATTGCCCTTGGCGCTGAGTCCGAGCACGAATTTAATTTAGGGGTTCAGATTCTGCCCATTGGACTCAATTACTCCGACCCCACGCATTTTCGATCCGAAGTTTTTATCAATATAGGTACCCCGATTCAGGTTCAGGATTTTAAGGAAAGTTATCGTCCCGATTCGTTTGAAGCCGTCGCAACTTTGACCGATTTAATTCAGCAACGCTTAACCGAAACTGTAATCATCACAGAAGATGCCGAAGAAGATAGCTTGGTATTGCAGGTAGAAAAACTGTATAAAAACCAGCTTTTTGATGAATTGCTGTTAAATCGTAAAATAAAAAAACACGAATTTGGGTTAATTAAACAATTGATAAATGCCGTTCGTTACTTCGAAAAACACCATCCTGAACAGTTGAAGTCGCTTCAAATTAAAATGACCAACTACCTCGACTCCCTTAAAAAACTTCGACTTTCTGACCGTGTCTTCACTCAAACCCAACGCCTCTATGACCACTTTGGAAGCACTTTACTGTCGCTTTTGCTGGGTTTCCCTTTTTACGTTATAGGATTAATTACCAACTATATCCCCTATATTCTCCCTTCCAAAATTGCCCGCCTCATTTCGTTGGATATCAGCTACCGCGCCCCAATCATGATGACAGTGGGAATTTTACTTTTCCCGATTTTTTATGGTTTTGAAGCATTTATCGTTCATTCACTCTTTCAACAACACTGGATTACCGTCGCTTTTGTCGCATGTTTACCTTTGCTTGGCTATTTTGTCCTTTGGTATTGGGACCGCCTTACTCGGCTTTCGCACCTATGGCAAGCCCTTCGGTTATTTCGACAAAAACCCAGCCTGATGGAGTCCCTCACGAGTGAACGTGCTAAAATTTTCAAAGCATTAGAAGACGCCAAAAGACTTTATTTAACAAACAGTAAATCAACAGATTAGTACCTTGTAATGCCCCAATTGCACCGAGGAAACCTACTCACAACCCGAAATGTCATTCAGAAGTCAATTTTTAATCAAGGGATAAACCTATCAACTTTTCTAACTAGAATTACCCATTCTTCAACGCAAAATCATAAAACATTTGGCAACCAATGGGAATAAGTTCATCAGGGAAATCGTACAATTCATTGTGCAAAGGATAACAAGCCTTCCCTGCGCCTAACCCAAACATTGCCCCGCAAAAAGTATCGGTAAAAAGTCCAAAATCTTCTCCAAAATCAAATGGATTTTCAAGTTCAAAAACCTCAAAAAGATTGCTTTTAGCAATTTGCTTGAGTTCATCAATCACCGTTTCTGAGTTGTTGTTTGATTTAAAACTTTCAACCCATTCTACCTCAAATTTTAACCCTTCATCCGCTGCAATTTTAGTAATTTCTTGTTCAATAATACCTTTATATTCCTCAAAAGTAGCACTTTTCCACGTCCTAAACGTGTATCCTATTTCGGCATAACCCGCTGATGTACCATACGCTTTCTCTCCCATTTGAATATGAATAGGCGTAGTAACAAAATAATCAGGCGAGGATTTGTCTTCGTTATGAAGAGCACTTATAAAAGTTATAAATCGAGCGATGGCATCGGCAGGATTAATCCCTTTAGAGGGTTCTGCAGCGTGGCTTGTTTTGCCTACCCATTTTACGTTCAGACTTTCAACAGTCGGAGTGAGAATTCCTTTTTTTAAAAGAATAGTACCGAGTGGAAACTGAGGGAAATTATGCAAAGACAAGGCATAATCAACGGAATAGGAATCAAAAACACCTGACTCAATCGCCCCTTGCGCACCTTTCCCCGTCTCCTCTGCCGATTGGAAGAAGAGCAACACTTTCCCTTTTGGCAGAGGGGTTGTTGTTAACTTTTCGGCCAAGGAAAGTAAAATAGCCATATGTCCATCGTGGCCACATTTGTGCGAAACGCCTTTAGTAGTAGATTGATGCTCAAACGTATTGAGTTCTTGGATGGGTAAGGCATCCAGTTCGCATCGAAAAAGAAGTGTTTTCCCAGTCTCAACTCCTTCAATTTCGGCTAGAATTGAATACATTGAGAAACCGTGACGAACTTTTTTAATCCCTATTTTCTGTAAATATGAAATAACAAACGCACTTGTATTTTTCTCAAAACCAGAGAGTTCAGGGTAAGCATGAAGGTATTTGCGGAGTAAATCCATTATATTAAAATTCTTTTAGGCAAATTAGAACAATATTTTTGATTTACATCAGCTTTGAAGTTTCTACATTATCTCTTTTCCTGAATAAACTGTAGTGGTTCTATAGATACGCTACAGCAATAGGTCTGAAAAAATTGTATAAAACTATGATTTTGCTTTTTTCTTTAAGGAGGCCATTTTTTTATCCCGTTCATGAGCCTGTTCTCTAATTCGTTCTTCCTGTGGATCATATTTTGCAACAACATCCTCCCAAAATAGTGATTTTACATTCTGATAGAGGTGGGCAATATTTCAGACTGAAATTTAAAAAAATGCTCGATAAATACCGTTTTAGACAAAGTATGACAGGTAAGAAAGCCGCCTATGAGAATGCGCATGCCGAGTCTGTTTGGGCAACCATTAAACGGGAAATGCTTGAAAAAGGCATCTTTGATACTTTAGAAGAGGCCAGAACTGAGCTCTTTGGTTAGATAGAAGTCTATTATAATCGTAACCGAAGACATTCCGCTCTGGGTTATGAGTCACCCGAGGAATTTGAACAAATGTACTATCAGAATCAATTATCAAACTCGCAAAGTAAAGTGTCCGTCTAAATAGGACCACTCCATTTTAGCTGGGTCGAGTAGTAACGAACAAATTCTCTTACAATTTTGTATCGTAATTTAAGTCAAAATCGATAGCCTTTTTAAACAGATTTTTGTAGTATTGTAAGCCGCATTACATTTCAAAACTCCTAAACGAATGGTTAACCGAAGAAAATTTTTGAGCGCGCTTGGTGCTACAACGGGTGTTCTCAGCCTTCCCCCTTTTCTTACCTCGGCTGAAGCTAAAAATTTTGAGACATTCAATCGCCAAATTGGACATTTATCACCCTTAGAAGCTGCTCAAAATGAAGACTTTTGGGCATGGGTCAAAACCGAATATACCGTTTCCCCCAACCTTCTAAATCTCAACAATGGCGGAGTATGCCCTCAGCCTCGTTCGGTTCAAGATGCTCATATTCGGTTTTATCAGTATTGTAATGAAGCCCCGAGCTATTATATGTGGCGCATTTTGGATCAAGGCCGTGAAGCACTTCGCAGCAAACTTGCCGATTTGGCTGGTTGTGATACTGAAGAAATTGCCATCAACCGCAACGCTACTGAAGGCTTAAATACGGTCATCTTTGGGCTTGATTTAAAACCTGGCGATGAAGTGGTATTGACCAAACAGGACTACCCCAACATGATAAATGCTTGGAAGCAGCGAGAGAAGCGCGATGGTATAAAGTTGGTGTGGATTAACCTTGATTTACCCCAAGAAAAAGACGCCTATTTTGTCGATAAGTTTGTGAGTGCCTTTACACCCAAAACCAAAGTAGTACACATCACCCACATGATTAACTGGGTGGGGCAAATTCAGCCTGTTCGTAAAATCGCTGATGAAGCCCACAAGCGGGGCATCGAGGTGATTGCCGATGGGGCACATACATTTGCTTTGTTGGACTTCAAAATACCTGATTTGGGATGCGATTATTACGCAACTAGCCTCCATAAATGGCTCTGCGCGCCCTTCGGGAGCGGAATGATGTACGTTAAAAAAGATAAAATTTCTAAAGTGTGGGCCTTACTTTCTAACAATGAACCCGACGGCCCTGATATTCGTAAGTTCGAAAGTCTGGGAACCCGTTCTTTTGCCTCTGAAATGGCCATCGGAACCGCGGCAGACTTCCAACTCTCTATTGGTACAGCCCGTAAACAAGCCCGTGCGCACTATTTACAACGCTACTGGACCGACAAGGCACGCCAAATTCCAGGGGTAAAAATTCATACGTCCCCCGACCCCAAATACGCTTGTGCTATTGCCTTGGTTTCGGTAGATGGGCTGAAAACTTCGGAATTAGATGGGCAACTTTATAATAAATTTAAAATTCATACGACAGGCATCGAATGGGAAAACATTAAAGGGGTGCGAGTAACTCCTCATGTTTATCATTCCACAAAAGACCTCGACCGCCTCGTTCATGCCTTAGACGATATTGCCTCGGCAGCACGTAAAAAAACAGGATAGAAGATTTCTGCTCCTAAACACTAGCCCTTTCAAGTTTTTGAAACTTGAAAGGGCTTTTTTTGTGTGACAAATGTTGCGGAAAAGCAATTTTTTCACTCTTACATTTGTGCCATTATTAGGATTAAAACATCAAAATTATGACACAGGAACATTTTTATGACGTAACGGTTCAATGGGAAAGCGACCGTAAAGGGAACATAAGTTCAAGCGTTTTGAACGAAACGATAGAAGTAGCCACCCCTCCCGAATTTCCCAAAGGGATGGCAGGAATCTGGTCACCCGAGCACTTACTTGTAGCTGCCGTTAACAGTTGCTTAATGACCACTTTTTTGGCCATTGCCGAAAACTCAAAGCTTTCATTTACTACTTTTACCTCCAAAGCAGTTGGGAAGCTAGCAATAATAGAAGGAAAATACATGATTAGTGAGATTACCCTTTTACCTACGTTAGGAATTGTTGCCGAAGACCAACGCGAAAGGGCACTCAAAGTGCTTCAAAAATCAGAAGCCGCTTGTTTGATTAGCAATTCTATCAAATCACAGATTATCTTTCAGCCCCAAATTGAAATTATATCTGAAGAAGTGATAGCATAATTTTACAATCAATGAAAAAATACGTACTCATTCTCGCACTTGTACTGATTGGGCTCCTTAACGCCTGTAATTTAACATCAACCGAACAATCGACATCAGCTTCTGAAAACGGGCTAATTTCTGTCACCAATGCCCAAAAAAGAATGAATGATAACCCTACATTGACGATTGTAGACGTTCGTACCCCCGAAGAGTACAATCAGGGGCATATTGAAAAGGCGCACAATATTGACTGGAATTCCAACAGCTTTGAAAATAAAATTGACGGTTTTGAGCGCGACAAACCCATTTTGGTCTATTGTTTGAGCGGTGGTCGCAGTGCCGCCGCCGCTGAAAAAATGCGAAGTTTTGGGTTTACGAAAGTACTTGAACTTGAAAATGGAATGATGGCATGGCGCGCGGCACAACTCCCCGAAACCACTGCAAATGTAGCCAAACCTACGGGTATGAACCGAGACCAATTTGAGGCCGCCCTCAACTCTCCCAAACTCGTATTGGTAGATTTTTATGCCGATTGGTGCGCCCCATGCAAAAAAATGGCTCCTTACTTGGAAGAAATAAAAACCGAAATGGGCGAGAAAGTCGAGGTCGTTCGTATCAATGCCGACGATAGTGCTGAATTAGCCTCTCAACTTAGCATTCAGGGACTTCCAACAGTGCTTATTTTTAAAAACAAAACCATGGTTTGGAAAAATGTAGGATACATTGAAAAAGAGGAGTTAGTGAAACACCTTCAATAACTTTAATTTTTTTTTCAATTTCACTGCTTTGCTTATTTCTCTCGAACCTTTGTTTTGTCGGCAATCCATTGAAAGACCGTCGCAAAGCTTGCGATGACCATTGGCTTGAGGAGGGTATTTGGCCAATCGGTAGTATTGACGATTTGTTCGAAGAGGTGGGAAGACGAGGTGTTTGACTCAAAAAAGCTTTCTAAAACAGGGTAAAATTCACCAAAAAGTATGCTGTAAATAAATACCCCAATTCCAAAACCGAAAAAAATGGACAAATAGTAACGAGTAGTTTTCATGGTGGCTGAATTTTCTTTTTTTGATTCAAAACTAACCTCATGCTTTTTTAGACGAAAAGCCAAGTGATAAGACTACATAATGTCGGGACGAAAATGCAAGAGTTTGAGAACAAACTAGTACCAAATGTCTTAAAAACCCCCTAACTTTCTAGCCCAAACCAATAACAACTACTATTTTTTCGGAAATTGTTGAAAACAAACTGAATGAATCCCTCTACTTTTCCCTTACGAACCGTCAACGTCACGCGCTATGTTACGCCATTGCGTGAAGGAGGTTCACTTCCTGCCCTTGTTGAAGCGGACGACGGCTTCTTGTACGTGATGAAATTTCGAGGGGCTGGACAAGGTGCCAAAGCGCTGATTGCTGAGTTAATTGCGGGTGAGTTGGCGCGCACATTGGGTTTTAAAATCCCCGAACTTGTTTTTACTGAGCTTGATATTGCCTTCAGCCGTGCCGAACCCGACGAAGAAATTCAAGATTTGTTACGGGCTAGTGTTGGACTTAATCTTGCATTGCATTTTTTATCGGGAGCTATCACTTTTGATGCTTTAGTAACGACCATCGACCCCAAATTGGCTTCTCAAGTGGTTTGGTTCGACTGTTTCATCACCAACGTTGACCGTACCTCTCGTAACACGAATATGTTGATATGGCACAAAGAACTTTGGCTTATTGACCACGGTGCCGCTTTGTACTTTCATCACTCGTGGGACAATTGGGAATCGCAAGCCCAACGCCCATTCGTCCCTATCAAAGACCACGTTTTATTACCCCAAGCGTCAGAATTAGAGGTAGTTAATGAAGAGTTTAGAATAAAACTTACGTCCAAACGGATTCGGGAGATAATAAACCTCATTCCAGATGAATGGCTTATTGATGCCGCAAACTCAATGACAGCCGAGGAACGCCGTCAGGTTTATATTCAATTTTTAGAAACGCGCCTCGAGGCGTCAGCTATTTTTGTAAAAGAAGCCCAAAATGCCAGAAAATTACTTGTTTGAGTATGCCGTTATCCGCTTTGTACCGCGGGTAGAGCGTGAAGAATTTCTCAATGTTGGGGTTATTTTATATTGCCCTTCACAGGGATTTTTACAAACCAAATTCCACCTCAACGAAGGCCGACTAAAAGTATTTGGGCCTACTGTGTGCTGCTCCGAGTTAACTGAACGTCTACGAACTTTTGAACGTATTTGTGCAGGTCGGAAGGAAGGAGGACGTATTGGACAATTATCTATTGCTGAGCGGTTTCGGTGGCTTACCTCTACCCGAAGCACCATTATTCAGTCATCTCCTGTCCATCCTGGTCTGTGCCAAAATCCAGCGGATAAGCTCCAACAACTATTTGCTCAACTTGTTGAATAATTTTTTTTCTCACAGAACATCAGTATGAAATATAGGGCACTATTCACTAACCAAAATCCGACTTGCTCCCGAATACACATTAAAACGCCCATCGCGAGTAAATCCAATAAGTGTTTGCCCGTATCGTTCGGCCGTCTCAATTGCTAAACTAGAAGGGGCTCCCACGGCTATAATGATAGGAATAGACAAAGCCAATGCTTTATGAAGTAACTCGAAACAAGCCCTTCCGCTTAATACAAGTGCATGATTTTGAAACGTTTGGGTCGTAGCCAAACGTGCTTTACCTGCTATTTTATCCACTGCATTATGGCGGCCTACATCTTCTGCATAGAGTTGCATATTTCCCAATTCATCAAATACCCCCGCGGCATGAATTCCCCCAGTTTGGTCAAAAATTCGCTGAAAAGTACTTAACTTTTCAGGCAATGACACCACAACGCTGGCCTTCATTTTCACCTTCCCAAAAGTTATTGTTTCGTACGAGTACCCCAACGCATCCAGTGAAGATTTTCCACAAACTCCGCAGCTTGAAGTGGCATAGAAATTACGCTGAAGCTTCTGTAAATCAGGGCGGATATGAGGTTTTAATTTCACCGTTACGGTATTGTCTAAATGCGCCGTTACCGAGTCTATATCATCGTTTTTCAGCAGCCCTTCAGTAAATAGAAACCCAGACGCAAGTGCCTCGTCTTCCCCAGGCGTACGCATGGTAATCGAAATGGGCTTTTCAACCCAACCATGAAGCACATCCCAATATTCAATACGAATTTCAAGGGGTTCTTCAACAACCACTAGGTCATTGATTGATTCTGATTTAGAGACTGAAGTAGTGACTTTTAGAATAGGGACTTTTTTGGTATTCATGCAGGTATGGGTTACTATATCACTTAGGATTTGCTATTTAATATGGGCATTTTTTACGTAATGTGGTATGCCAATTACTCTTTATGTCTAAACTATTAGCAAAAATAATTCCGAAAAGATACCAAAACTAAAGTAACATTCACAAAAAAGCCTTCACTTTCGCAAAGGCTTTTTTGTATTATATCCACTTAACATTAACGGCTCAAGTAAAGATTACGTTCGCCGTATACTTTTTGAAAAAAGTCGTCCTCAAGGCTATCGATAAAATAAATCCCTTCTCCCGTCGATTTCATTTCGGGTCCGAGTTCCTTGTTTACGTTCGGGAATTTATTGAACGAAAATACTGGAATCTTAATTGCCCATCCTTTTTTCACAGGGTTAAACTCAATATCAGACACTTTTTTATCGCCCAACATAAACTTCGTTGCGTAATTCACGTAAGGCTCTTGGTAGGCTTTACAAATAAACGGTACCGTACGCGAGGCACGAGGGTTGGCTTCGATTACATACACTACCCCGCCTTTTACTGCAAACTGCATGTTAATCAAACCTTTCACTTTCATTGCTTTCGCAACTTTCAAGGTAATTTCCTCAATTTGACGAATTTCATCTTCTGTCAAATGGAAAGGAGGCAACGTTGCGTGCGAGTCGCCTGAGTGAATACCCGCTGGTTCGATGTGTTCCATCACACCAATGATATACGCGTCTTCGCCGTCACAAATGGCGTCCGATTCGGCTTCGATGGCGTTTTCGAGGTAATGATCAAGCAGGATGTTATTGTCTGGAATATCGTTCAAGATTTTAACAACGTGTTGCTCCAACTCTTGCTCGTTCAAGACAATCTTCATGCTTTGTCCACCCAAAACGTAGCTCGGACGCACCAACAATGGGAAGCCCAAGTTTTTGCCAATTTCAACGGCTGCATCTGACGTGCGAACAGTATCAAACTTAGGATATGGAATTCCCAAATCGCGCAATAAAGACGAAAAGCGGCCACGATCCTCGGCTAAGTCGAGCGTATCGAAGCTACTTCCAATGATTTTGATGCCATACTGATGGAGTTTTTCCGCAATTTTCAAGGCAGTTTGTCCACCCAACTGTACGATAACGCCTTCCGGTTTTTCGTGTTGGATAATGGCGTGTACATGTTCCCAGAAAACAGGCTCAAAGTAGAGTTTATCCGCAATATCAGGGTCAGTAGAAACCGTCTCTGGGTTACAGTTAATCATCACTGTTTCGTAACCAGCTTCTTTTGCCGCTAATACCCCGTGAACGCACGAGTAGTCAAACTCAATTCCTTGACCGATACGGTTAGGACCTGAACCTAGAACGACTACCTTTTTGCGATCCGAAACCACCGATTCATTTTCAGGTACGTCTTGTGACACACTAAAAGTTGAATAGTAATAAGGCGTTTTAGCTTCAAATTCAGCGGCACAAGTATCAACACACTTGAAAACTCGCTTGATATTATGCTCTTGACGGAATTTATAAATACGACTTTCTTTTACCCCTAACAAATGCGCAATTTGACGGTCGGCATAGCCTTTTTGCTTAGCCGTCAATACCAAACTCACTGGAATATCTTCAAGGTCGTATTTTTGAATTTCTTTTTCTAATTCGACAAGCTCTTCGATTTGGTGCAAGAACCACGGGTCAATTTTCGTCAGATTTTGGATAGTTTTGAACGAAAGTCCCAATTTGAAGGCATCGTAGATGTGGAACAAGCGATTCCAGCTTGGATGCGCAAGACTATCTTTAATTACCTCTACATCAGTCACTTCTTTACCATCAGCGCCTAAACCGTTGCGACGAATTTCGAGCGACTGACATGCTTTTTGAAGCGCTTCTTGGAAGTTACGTCCGATGCCCATCGCTTCCCCTACCGACTTCATTTGCAAGCCCAATGAACGGTCTGCACCTGGGAATTTGTCGAAATTCCAACGAGGTACCTTAACGATAACGTAGTCGATGGTTGGCTCAAAGAAAGCTGATGTACTTCCAGTAATTGGGTTAATCAATTCATCAAGATTATAACCAATCGACATTTTGGCTGAAATCTTTGCAATTGGATAACCTGTTGCTTTCGATGCCAAAGCCGACGAACGCGACACCCGTGGGTTGATTTCAATAACAATAATTTCGTCCGTTTCTGGGTTAACCGAGAACTGAATGTTACACCCACCTGCAAATTTACCGATACCGTTCATGGTCAAAATCGCCAAATCACGCATACGTTGGTAAAGTGTGTCAGGAAGGGTCATAGCAGGCGCAACGGTCACGCTATCGCCCGTGTGGATACCCATTGGGTCGAAGTTCTCAATCGAACAAACGATGATAAGGTTCCCAAGGCCGTCGCGCAGAAGCTCCAACTCGTATTCTTTCCAGCCCATTACACTCTGTTCAATCAATACTTCGTGAACTGGCGACGCCAACAAGCCATGTTGAAGGGCTTTGTCAAAGTCTTTAGAATCGTTTACAAAACCACCACCCGTTCCTCCAAGGGTAAATGAAGGACGAATAACGAGTGGGAAGCCAATTTCTTGGGCGATTTCTTTTCCTTCCAAAAACGACTTCGCCGTACGACCTTTACAAACGCCAGCTCCTAATTCAATCATTTTGAGACGGAATTTTTCACGGTCTTCCGTTGTTTCAATAGCCTTAATATCTACCCCAATGATTTGAACACCATACTTTTTCCAAATACCCGCCTTGTCGCAATCAATAGCTAAATTTAACGCCGTTTGACCACCCATAGTTGGCAAAACGGCGTCGATTTTATGTTTTTCTAAAATTTCAACAATGTACTTTTTCTCTAGAGGTTTCAGATAAACATGGTCGGCATTGATGGGGTCAGTCATGATTGTCGCTGGGTTCGAGTTAATCAGAATGACCTCAATTCCTTCTTCTCGCAGAGAACGTGCCGCTTGAGAACCAGAATAGTCAAATTCGCAAGCTTGACCAATAATAATGGGGCCTGAACCAATGATGAGGACTGAGTTGATG
>JALQYJ010000169.1 GCA_023254175.1 Runella sp.
CAATCCGCAATCCGAATCATCGTACCCAGGTTGCCAGGATCTCGAATATCGTCTAGTACTAGCACGTATTCTCCTTCTTCGGCATACAAGCAATCGTTCGGTTTCGTTTTAACCACGGCAAGCGCCGCGTCATTAGATTTCAGCGTTCCTCCCCGTTCAAGCTCGTCAGGCTTAGCTATTTCAACCCGAAAAGGTTGTTTGTCTAAGCTTCTCGTGTTTTCTTTGTAAAATTTATCGGTTGCCACCACCATTTCTACCTCGAAATCGGAGGCAAGTAGTTCAAGGACACTTTTAGCCCCTTCCACCAAAAAAGCGCCGTATTCTTGACGGTATTTTTTTTGCTGGAGCGAGGTGAGGTATTTTAATACGTTCTTAGAAAGCATCAGGTATATAATTGTCGATAATGCACAATAAGGCAACTCATTTTCGCCCCGTTTTGGGGTATTTGTCGCTGATTTTTCTTCTTATTTTAGGTGCTTGTTCTCCCAAAAGTACCCTCAAAAAAGATGAATTTTTACTTGGAAACCAAAGTTTTCGAGGAAATAGTGCCGTCAAAACCGAAGATTTGGCTACCCTCCTCCCCCAGCGCCCCAACAAGCGCTTCTTGGCCATTCCTGGGGCAACGGTTTCCCTGTGGGTGTATCAGTATTTCGACAAACGCTACGACCGTACTCCCGCCCGCCAAAAACTTGATTCACTGACGGCCTACTATGAGCTTCAGTTTGAGCGTTACGCCAACGACACCCGAAAGCTTGCCAAACTGCGTCGTAAGTACACTCGCTTAGGAACAAAATACCAAAAACGCATTGAATCGGGCAATTGGTGGATGCAAACCGTAGGCGAGCCTCCCGTTTATTTTTCGGACAAAGATGCGCAAAGCAACGCCCAGAAAATAAAAAGTTACTTGATTAACGAAGGCTACCGCGACGCCCAGGTTTCGTTCACTACTGATACGCTCTTGCGCCATGTCCGAACTACCTATACCATCAAAGAAGGGCTCCCACACCGACTTCGTAACGTCGATATTTTTACCCAAAAAGATAGTTCGCTGGATTCGTTGCTTCAAAAATACAAAGCAGAGTCGTTTTTGAAGCCCAATCAAAATTATCGAAACAGCGACGTCATCAACGAAAGTGGACGAATTGAGCGCCTCATGCGCGAAAATGGCTACTATGGTTTTGATAAAAATTACTTGCGTCCCGTTCAAAATGCCCTTGGAAAGCGCTATGGCGGTTTTTTGGTAGATACCAGCGCGCACGACCCCGCCACCGACTCCTTGTTTCACATCGTGGACATTAAAGGTTTACAGGTCAATTACCCCCGCAATCAGGCAACACATACCCAATATCGGTTTAGCAGCGTGGGCTTTCGGGTAGAGCCGCTTCCCGATGCCCCCAGTAGTACGCCGCGCTCTACTACCTCTTTTCGTGGGATTACGTATTCATTTTTACCCAAACAAAACTATGCCCTGCGCGTTTTGGATAGCAAAATTTTGCTTCGCCCAGGGGCGCTTTACAAACAAAGCGATTGGGAAGAAACCTACCGTCAGTTGAGTGTGCTTGACCAGTTTCAATTCATTAACATCGAATCGGATACTACCAATGGACAAATTCGAACGCTCATTCGGGTATTGCCACAAGATAAGTACCAAATTACGGGCGAAAGTGGCGTAAATGTAGTACAAAACCTTCCTGGGCCTTTTTTAAATGGCACTTTTCGGGTTCGTAATATTTTTGGACGACTCGAAAACTTTGAAGTTTCGTTGCGCGGAGCGTTGGATGCCAATTTTGGGCTAAATAATACCTCGCAGCTCGTTCGCACGCTGGAACTTGGCGCCAATACCGCCCTTATATTTCCCCGTATTTTATTTCCTGGAAAGCTCGCTTCGCGCCTCAACCTCAAAACTCCACGAAGCATCCTAAGCCTTGGCTATAACTACACCAACCGGGACTTCTTGGGGGCCGACCCCGACTTTGTACGAAGTGGTTTTCAGGCGAGTTTGCGGTACAATTGGAAAAAAAGTGAGTTCGAATACCTCAACTTTACCCCTATTGATTTGAGTATTTTGGAAAGTAAACAAAGTCAGAAATTTTCATATTTGCTTGATTCACTTTACACTTACGGAGGTAACCCCCTGAAATTCAGCTTTCAATCGGCGGTTATTTCAAGTATGAGTTTTTCGTATGTGTTTAATAATAACATCATTGGTCAAAACCGAAAAGCGCACTATTTGCGCTGGTTTGTAGAAGCCGGGGGGACCTCACTCAACCTTCTCCGACGACAAAAACTCCCGCTCATTCTCACAAATTTTGAACTATATAAATTCCTAAAACTCAACGGAGAATACCGTACATACCACCCCATTGGCCCCAAAAGTACGCTGGTCTATCGGGCCAATGCAGGTCTGATTTTTAATTATAACAACCGACGAGTCGCTCCTTATGAAAAATCGCTCACAGGCGGCGGCAGCAACAGCCTCAGGGCGTGGCCTCCTCGGCGGCTAGGTCTTGGTTCGGCCTACCCAAACGTCGATTTGCAAACGGGAAGTCCGATTTTTCGTAACGGTACCACCGCTACTTTGCAGCCTGGAATTACTCAGTACAGCAGTTTTGAATACCGTTTTGAGCAACTAGGGGACATTTTAATGGAAACAAATCTCGAACTACGCGGACATTTGTTTCGGTTTGTGGGCGATGTAAACTACGCTTTGTTCATCGACGCCGGCAATGCTTGGCGCTTACGCCTCGACAAAAACGCCACGCCCAACCAAAATACCCTCAAAGGCGTTTTTGACGTCAGTCGTTTTTACAAAGAAATCGCAGTGGGTACGGGTGTTGGTCTACGTTACGACCTTTCGTACTTTATTTTCCGCCTCGATATGGGGATTAAAGTCTACGACCCTAGCCGTATTTTTGAAACTACCGACGCCGACGGAAACCCTATCATCATCGACGAACGTTACGTCCTTCCACAGTTTTCGTTCCGTCGTTCTAGTGCCAATTTACCCGTCTTTAATATTGGTATTGGTTACCCTTTTTAAAGGTTTTTCGGGTAGCGTCCGTCGGGTTATGAGCAACCCTCCCCACCACAATTTGCCTTTTGCCCCCCTTACTTTCTCACTCCCCACACAATCAGCCACTGGGCCGCGCCGTAGGTCGTCATTACCAACAGCGACGAAGCATCAAAAGGTTGCATAAACTTATTGAGGGCAATGGTAGAATCTGATAAAATGAACAGCACCGCACCCGCTAACACCCACACATAGCTAGCTTGTTTGACAGAATATTTGCGCAAGGCCGCCGCCCCCCCCATGCTGCACAAACAAATCGAATAAGCCACCACAGGAATCCAAAGCCCCTTAG
>JALQYJ010000185.1 GCA_023254175.1 Runella sp.
TAACGCCTTCAAGTCTGATATTTCTTTAATCAACTCTTCCATAATCTCATCTAGCCAAATAGCCTACCTAAACAGTTACCAAATTTCATATTATCGACTCAACTTTCTACTTTTGCGAGGATGCCTACTTTCAAAAATACCGATTTGCCAAATATTTCTGCCCCAAATCAAGCAGAAGGAGATACGCTTTGGAAAGATTTCAAAAAAGGTAATCCTGAGGCTTTTGAGCAATTGGTTAATCATTTTTACCCTATCTTAATCAGCTACGGGCAACGCTTGGTGCGCGATAAGGATTTCGCCCAAGATTGCCTCCAGGATTTTTTTATAGACCTCTGGAGTCGCCGTGAGCGCTTGGACGACGTACAGTCGGTGCAAGCGTATTTATTTTTGGCTTATCGCCGCCGACTGTTCAGAGAAAAAGAGCGCAGCCCTTGGTATAAATTGGCGACCGAATTTAATGACGACTTTGATTTTGAAGGTCAATTTAGCATCGAAACCTACCTGATTGAGAACGAGGTGGAACACGAAAACCTCAAAAAACTACAACATCACCTTAATAGCCTCAGTAAACGGCAACGAGAGGCTATTTATTTACGCTTCAATCAAGACTTAGCATACGACGAAATCGCGAAAATCATGGCCATCAACCACCAATCGGCCATCAATTTGGTCTATGAAGCCCTAAGGTTACTCCGAAAAAACTGGTTTTTGACGTTGCTGTTGGCATTTTTGTAGAACTTCTAAATTTTTTCATTTTTTTCAGTATTGCCCCTAACTTCTCGCCTCATTACCGGTGAGGCTTGGGTAAATTTTATTTTTTATATGAAAAATTACAACCAATATCAACTTGAAGATTTCGTTCAAGATTCCTATTTTCGGAAGTGGGCGTTAGGGGCATTGCCCACCAATGATTCTTTTTGGGAAGTCTGGTTACAAGCCAATCCCAACAAAAATAAGATGTTAGAAGAAGCTAAAGTGCTTGTTATTGCACTGCAAATGAATGAGTTACCTATAAAGGAATTAGGTGTTAAAGAAGGTACAGAGCGAATATTCAGGAAAACAACCCGGAAAAAAATCATTCCTTTTTACTCCCAAACCTGGTTTAGGGCGGCAGCCATGGTGGTATTAGTAAGTGGATTGGGTTGGTGGACATTGCGCAACCCTGCGAGACAAGAAAAAAATACTGAAACGCGCTTGGCTCAAATTGACAACGAAAGCCTAAAACCCATGACCATTCAGTTGAGCGACGGCAGCAAAGTAACCATCGAACACGACAGTAAACTACGGGTTGATGAAAATTTTGGTAAAACCAACCGAACCGTTTACCTCACCGGGGAAGCATTTTTTGACGTAAAAAGAAACCCCGAAAAACCCTTTTTGGTGGTTACGGCCAACTTAGTAACCAAAGTATTGGGAACAAGTTTTCGGATAAAAGCCTACCAAAAAGACCCCGATATTGCGGTGTCTGTCAGTACGGGTAAAGTAACTGTTTTTCGGCAACAAGCTGAAAATCAAAGCAAAATGCTTTCAGAGCAAATGGTTCTTACTCCCAACCAACAAGCTGTTTTCTTGAAATCGGAAGCAAAATTGGTAAAGACATTGGTAGAAAAACCTGTCTTAATTGCCGCACCTCCTACCGAATACAACCGATTTGCCTTTGACGAAACGCCTATTCCTAACGTTTTAACGACGCTCGAAAAAGCCTATGGTGTGAAGATAATTTTTGATGCCGAGTTGTTGGAAAACTGCAACTTGACGGCATCGTTGGCTAATGAGCCATTGTACGAAAAATTAGACCTCATTTGCGAAACCATACAAGCCCGCTATGAAATTGCCGATGGCCAAGTAGTCATCTATGCCAAAGGTTGTAAATAAATACCAAAACCCTAAAACAACGCCGCATGAAGAAAAAAGCAGCTTAGTATCAATAAATAAAGTCGGCAGTGCTTGTCCCACTGCCGACCTACGAAATTATTCCTTTTTACTCAAAAAACTGCTGCCAACAGTTGAAAAGGAATGTTTTTGCCTAATCTTTCACAATCATTCAAAAACACCTAAAAGTAATGAAAAGAACATTATATGCGCATGGTTTGTGCCGTAAAATCATGAAACTTTCTTTTATGCAACTTTTCTTAGCGGTGGTTTTTGTAGGTATTTCCTACGCTAACGACACGCACGCCCAAGAACTGCTTGAAAAACGTATTTCATTGCGAATACAAGACCAATCGGTCAAGGCCATACTGTCAAAAATAGAAACCGAAGCAAACGTCAAGTTTATGTACAGTCCCAAGGCTATTCAGTCCCAAAGGCGTACTTCTTTGCAAGTCAACAATCAGCCGTTACAAGAAGTGCTGTTGCTGCTGCTTAAACCCTTAGACATCAAATATAGGGTGGTTGGCAGTCGTATCGTGTTGAGCCAACAAACAGCTTTAAATATAGAAGATCAACCCCTCTCTACCCCCCTCCTGAACACCGACCAAACCATTACAGGCACCGTCACCGATGAAAGGGGTTCCGGTCTGCCTGGTGTAAGCATATTGGTCAAAGGCACCCAGCGTGGCACTGCTACTGACCCCGACGGCAGGTTTAAAATAGAAGTATCCGACGGCAGTGCCGTACTGGTATTTTCCTTTGTGGGATATTTATCGCAGGAGGTGGCGGTGGGAAACCAAAGTCAGATCAATGTAAGTCTCAAAGTGGATACCAAAACGCTGGATGAAGTGGTCGTTACGGCCTTTGGGATCAAACGCGAGCAAAAAGCGCTGGGATATGCCTCCCAGAAAGTAAGCGGAGAACAGCTCTCTGCCGTGGGGAACTCCAACATTCAGAATTCATTACAGGGGAAAGCCGCCGGAGTGCAGGTGCGATTGAGCAGCGGTATGCCGGGTCGCCCGGCTCAGGTGAATATTCGCGGTTCACGTTCCATTACCGGTTCAAATGAGCCTCTGTATGTAATTGACGGTTTGCCCGTGGCGGCCGGGGGGCGTTCCATTGATTTTAATCCTTCGGATGTAGAGTCTATGGACATTCTGAAAGGCCCGGCAGCGGCGGCACTATACGGAGTGCGAGCTTCAAATGGGGTAATTGTGATTACGACCAAAAGCGGAAAAAATGCCAATCGTAAGCCTACCATCACATTTGAATCACAGTTTGCTCAGGATAACGTCAGTTATTTGCCCAAACTTCAATACGAATATGCTCAGGGCAACAATGGTGTTTTTGACCAAAATGGGTTGTTTTCATACGGGCCTAAAATCAGTACGCTCGGTACATACACCAATACACTCGGACAACAGGAACAAGCTTCTTCTTACAATAATGTCAAAGATTTTTTCGGCAATGGACTCACTTTCAACAATAATTTAGAGGTTGCCCAGGGTGGTAATTTTGGGAATTATTCAATTGGTATTGGTCGCACTGACCAAACGGGAGTGATTGCCAAAACGGGCCTACAGAGAACCAATATCAAGTTCAATGGCTTGATGACCCCTTATAAAAAGTTCAAAATCGGGCTTTCAATGAATTATGCTAACATCAACATAGATGATTTTCCTGATTTAGCGGGTAATGATAATTTTATTCGTGCTTTGTACGAAGCTCCGCCTTCCTACAATCTGAAAGGAAAACCATTTGCCTCGGCAAGTAACCCATACCAACAAATTCTTTTCAGAGCCACGCAAAATAATCCTTATTGGGTATTGGAAAACAATTTCCAGAATAGTAAGACTAACCGAACTTTTGGAAACCTGTTTATGGAATATCAATTGGCAAAAGGGCTAAAGGCTACTTACCGTGCGGGTCTTGATAATTTCAGTACAAAAACTGAACGTTACGATGAGTTAGGAACAGGTTCTACCGGTCGAACACCCATACCAAGTGGAGGGCAGTTTGTGTTAAATAACCTTTCAGAAACTCAAATTAATTCTAACTTCTTTTTGAGTTATGATAAAAATTTAACGTCTGATTTAGTACTTAATGCGATTCTTGGGAATGAGCTATTTGATATTCGTCGTAGCAGCAGCGTAACAAGCAGCTCTAATTTGGTTACGGGTAACTGGCCAAGTATTGCCAACGGCACCACAATTGTATCAACCAATAACAACAATGCCCAGCGAGTAGTTGGTTTTTACGGCAACGTGAATCTTGGTTTCAAAGAAATGTTGTATCTCAATCTCTCTGCCCGGCAAGACTATGCTTCCAATTTACCTTCGGGCAATCGCTCCTTTTTATATCCTTCGGCGGGTTTAAGTTTTGTACTTACAGAGGCAGTGCCTTCTCTTCAAAATATCTTTACGTTTGCCAAATTGAGGGCTAATTATGCAGAAGTCGGCCAATTGGGTCAGCTTTTCGTTAATGGCGTAGGCTATTCGGCAGCCAGTACAGGATTTCAATTTCCTTATAACGGCATTGCCGGCTTTTTGCCAAGTAGTACCAGTATCAGCTCTACACTTCGTCCCGAAAATACCCGCAGTGTAGAATTGGGTACCGAACTCCGTTTTCTGAAAAATCGCATCAGTCTTGACTATACTTATTTCAGAAGCCTTTCCGATGGTCAAATTTTCGACATTCCCTTAGCTCCTTCCACGGGCTTCAGCAGTCAGGTCAATAATGCCGGGAAAATGCTTTCAAGGGGGCATGAAATTATGCTTCGTCTGACTCCCCTGAAAAAGGCTGACCTTAATTGGGATTTCAACGTCAATTTCTCAAAATATAGGACCACCATTGAAGAGTTACCAAGCGGGCTGTCTCGTATTGAACTCTCAAATGCAAGTGGGGCTGTTCGCTTAGTAGCTGAAAAAGGGCAAACTTATCCTTCTTTTTTTGGAACAGTTTATCAAACAGACCCTGCATCAGGGCAAATCGCGTATAATTCCACAAACGGATTTCCTTTAGTTAATCCGGTGTCTCAAATTTTGGGTACACCAAACCCTGATTTTGAATTCAGCTTTATAAATTCAATCCGATATAAATCGCTGTCACTAAACTTTCAGATTGATTGGAGAAAAGGCGGTTTATTCTTCTCTCAACTGCAAGCCGAATCTCGAACCAGAGGTTGATCTGCTGAAACACTCGACCGAGACATTCAACAGGTAATGCCCGGTAAAAAAGGTAGATTTGTCAATGGGGCATTGGTAGTTGAAGGAGATAATGATGTAGCCATTTATAAGACAAACCCTTATTGGGCGGCAGTTAATGCAGTTACAGCAGCAAACCTTGATGATGCTTCGTTTGTGCGTTTTCGTGAATTAAGTCTCAACTATGAATTACCCCTAAGATGGATTGAAAAAGCGGGGATGTCAGGAGCAAGTATTTTTTTGACGGGCAGAAATCTGTTTCTTAAATCCAATACGTTTGTTGACCCGGAACTTAACATGACAAGTACACTATCGGGGGCAGGAACAGGCAACTCGGTCGGAATTGAATGGTATCAAGTTCCCCAAACACGGAGTTTAGGGGGGGGCATTCGCTTGAAATTTTAAAAATCAGTGTTCAACAAAAATTTAACTGAAATGAAAAAATCAATATATATAAGTGCGTTCATTGCGCTATTCGCAATGGCCTGTTCGGATGAAACGCTGAATGAGATTGACACGAACCCTAACATCATTTCCGATGCGCCACTAAACACCTATTTACCAGCGGCACAAACATTAGTAGTGCAACGAGTGGTAGGAAGCCTTGTGATTGTGAGTGGTCATGCCACCGAACATACTAACTTTACAGGTATCAACACCGCTACCAGATTTCAGATAGGAGGTGCTGCTGATCTTGGAGTAGGTGGAGGAAACAACTGGACGAGTGGATTTCAGACCCTGCGATATTTTAAAGAAATTCGTGCCAAAGCCGAACAGCAAAATCGTATTGGCTATGCAGCCGTTGCCGACATCATGACGGCTTATACATTATCATTATTGGTAGATGCTTATGGTGATATTCCTTACACGGAAGTGGGCCGGGAAAGTATCATCCAACCTAAGTTTGATAAAGCACAGGACCTGTATGCCGAAATGCAAAAGCTACTGGATGCAGGTATTCAGAAGTGCGACCAAGCTACAACTGCTGCTGTACGCCCTGCGAACGACGATCTGATTTTTAAAGGCAACATGACCCTTTGGAAAAAAACGGCGTATGGGCTGAAAGCACGCCTGCACAATCGCCTGAGTAATGTCAATGCAGCCGAAACGGCACAACAGGCATTAACGGCAATCAATGGCTCTTTTTCTGGTAACGAAAACTTTATCTTTACGGATTTTCAGGATACGCCGCAAAACGGTAATCAAATCGCACAGGTTGGGATCACTCAGGGTACCATAGCAGTTGCCGACGGTGTTCTATCTGCTCTAAAATCCTATTTGGAACCCAACGAGGATATTTTGGCAGACCCACGAGCTAATATTTGGTTTACCAGAATCGGAGGAAAAATTGTAACAACCCCCACCAGCCGAGCCACAACTGATGTAACCCTCAACGGTACAACTTATTCCAAACCCATTTATTATCAAAGAAGGACTGCTCCTTTGCCTATGCTAACATTTACGGAGTTAAAGTTTATCGAAGCAGAAGCACAACTACGATTAGGTGACCGAACTAAGGCTTACACAGCGTATGAAGCAGCCGTAAGGGCAGCCTTGGCACAGGCTTCTATTTTCAACTCAGCTGTTGCTCTTACTCCAACCCAAATTAATACTTACATGACTCGTCCAAAAGTTTTGATGGGCGCTGATAAACTGACGTTGAAAGATATTATTACGCAGAAATATATTTACCTCACAGTCTTTCAAACGCAGGAAGCATTTAATGATGTTCGTCGCACTGGGCTGATTACACTTAATGATCCCGATGGCACGGCCAAGCGTTTTCCATATCCTGTTAATGAGATTTCACGCAACGCCAATGCACCGCAAGTATCTGATATAAATACGGTTTATCAGAATAATGCTCGGTTGTTTTGGGCAAAGCTCTAAGCAGTCTCTAAGGAGCCCGGTAATTTTCCGGGTTCCTGTGTCAACTTTTTTAAATGTCTCAATTATGAAAACAAATCGTCGAAATTTTCTCCGGAACGGCGCTCTATTGGGTGCAGCGGGCTCAATCTACAGCCCCTTTACGGAAGCAAATACACTGGAGAACAAGTCCTTTAAAGAGCCTGCCCGCACCATCAGTATCGTTGACAAAACCGATGTGATTGTCTGCGGAGCAGGCCCGGCCGGGGTTACGGCGGCTATTGCTGCGGCACGCGCTGGGGCCAATGTTCGCCTGTTTGAGGCTCACGGCTCGCTGGGCGGTGTCTGGACCAATTCGCTGCTGGGCTACCTGATTGACTTCGACAAGCCGGGCTTCAATCAGGAGCTGGTTCGAAAGTTAACCGAGCGCGATGCCCTCACCGGTGAAAAACGGTGGAAGCCGGGCAAATCGTTTTCGGCACCCATTCAGGGACTTGCCTACCACTCCGAAGAAATGAAACTGCTCCTGGAAGAATTTTGTATGGAAGTCGGTGTTAAAGTGCAGTACCATACCCGAGTAGTGGCCGCCTACAAACAGGGGCGTCAACTGACTACCATCGTGACTGAGTCCAAGAGCGGTCGGCAGGCGTGGCAGGCACCGGTATTTGTTGATACCACAGGCGATGGTGACCTGGGAGCCCTGGCAGGCTGTGAGTTTGAAATTGGCGTAGAAAAAGAGTGTCCTTGCCAACCGCTCAGCCTAAACTGCCTGATTCTGGTCAAGGATATAAATCAACTCCGTAATATGGTGCACGGGGGCATGACGTCATCCACGCAATTTATAAACGAAGGTACCGAAGACCTGATGCGCGAAATCCGTCGGGCAGGTGTAGAGCCAAGCTATGGTCGGCCGATGTTTTTTCCGGTTCGGGGGAATCTGGTCAGTGCCATGATGAATCACGAATACAGCATCAATGCCACCGATGCGGCCGCTGTCAGTGACGCCACCATCCGGGCAAGAGCCGAAATGAATCAAATCATTAAGGGACTGCGTCGGTTAGGCGGCATTTGGGAAGATATACAAATCGTAGCCAGCCCGGAGCAAATCGGTATTCGTGACGGCCGACGCATTCGGGGCCGATACACCGTCATGAAAGACGACTTGGTAGTGGGTATAAAGCATGATGATTCGGTACTGAAATCGCACGCTCCCGTTGATGTTCACGCCCTGAAGCACGATCAGCGACTGAATGGGAATGCAGATTACAGCCTTCAGGTGCAGCCGTACGATATTCCGATGCGGGCCTTAATCGCGAAAGATGTAGATGGACTGTTGATGGCAGGCCGCTGCATCAGTGGTGATTTTATCGCCCATTCAAGCTACCGAGTCACGGGTAATGCCGTTCCCATGGGCGAAGCCGCCGGTTGTCTGGCGGCCATTGCCGCCAAAACAAAACGGCAACCGCACGATGTCCCATTCAGTGATGTCAAACCGGTTATTGAAAAAGTAAGGAAAGGATAGAGTGATAATTATTTAATAATCAACGAATTATGGAACGAAGAAACTTTTTAAAAGCAGGAGTCATGACTGCCCTGTTTCCATCGGAACCCACTGCTTATAGTTCGGCTCCTTATAAGGTTATGACCGTTACAGAACCCAAACGGGAATTGTCCATCGTCAAAGAAACCGACGTGATTGTCTGTGGTGGCGGCCCGGCCGGGATTGGGGCGGCATTGAGTGCTGCCCGAAGCGGGGCAAAAACGACTTTGATTGAGGTGCACGGCTGTTTGGGAGGGGTCTGGACGGCCAGCCTGTTGAGCAATATCATCGACCATGAAGGTAAGCCGGGCATTATGAAGGAAATCATCGACCGCATGGATGCGACCGGAGCTCAGTATACTGCCAAAAAGTACGATGCCGAAACCATGAAGTGGGTGCTGGAAGAAATGTGCAGGGAGGCTGGCGTCGAAGTCCAGCTCCATACGCGGGTAACGGCCGCTTACCGCGACAGGCACAACCTGATTGACTACATTGCCACCGAAAGCT
>JALQYJ010000191.1 GCA_023254175.1 Runella sp.
GCTCCAATCATTAATATATTATTGGGAATGATTTCTTTTTGCATTTCGGGCGTACTGTTCATCCGACGCCAGCGGTTGCGGAGGGCAATAGCTACGTTGCGCTTGGCGTCGTGCTGCCCAATGATGTATTTGTCTAATTCTGCGACGATTTCGCGGGGAGTTAGTTTATCTAATTTTGAGGACATTCGTTAATTGGACAATTAGTAGAAATGATAAATTTGAGAATATAATAAGGGTATTTTTTTTGCAAAACAAATGTAGAAACGTTGGCATTTTCAAATTTGACCTCTATTTTTGTACAAATTTGATAAACGAATCTTGAAGATGAAACGTAACTTTTTGAAAATAAGTGCTTTATTGTTGACGGTTTCTTTGGCCTCTTGTAAGTATCAAAAGAACAATAGCATCGAACAGTCTGATGTGCGCGCTGGAGATGAATACGTTTACGGCGTTCACCCCGATTCAGCGGCTCGTCAAACCAAGATTAAATACACTGCTAAGCCAGAGTTAGAGCAACGTACCAACGCTATCCGCGAGAAATTGTTTGGTGGGGCAACACCTGAAACTTCTGCTCCTGCAACAGCTCCTGCGGATACAGTGATAGCCGCTAACTAATTTCTGGAGGATTTGTCATAAATTTGAAGCGACGCTTGAGAGAAGCGTCGCTTCTTTTGTTTACATCAATTACTATTTTCCCAATGAAATCACTCTTACTCCTTTGCCTCCTTTTGTTGCTTTCTTTTGTGGGCCTTTCGCAAACCGAAGAAGCTGCCGTAAAAATACCCATTCAACAACTCTTTGAAGGAATGAAAAAAAGCGATTCGGCCATGGTACATCAGACATTACTGGTCAATGCCCGCCTCGAATCCATTGTTAAAGCTAAATCAGGAGACATCAGCGTTAGGTCTGATTCTTTTGACGGGTTTCTAAAAAGTATTGGAAAAGCCACTCCAGGCGACCTCGACGAACGTCTTTCTGGAATGCAAATTCGCATCGACGGAGATTTGGCGACCGCTTGGACTCCCTATAAATTTTATTACAAGGGAAACTTTAGTCACTGCGGGGTCAATGCGTTTCAATTGATTAAAACCGCCTCAGGCTGGAAGATTCTAAGCATTATTGATACGCGTCGCAAGGAGACTTGTGAGTAGATTTCAAACCATTAACCCCAATAAAATGCGCTACGTTGGAGACATTGCCACGACAGAAACTTATAAAATTTTGCTTTATACGTGGAATGAGAAATACATTGTAAAAATTGAAGCTGGGCCTTACGAGCAACTTTACAAGGTCAATCAATTGGATTTTTTAGGAGACGAAACGGCGATTCGAGAAGTATTTGCGGACGACGTTTTTTTAAAAAGTATCTTTGCCCGTTTCCAACAAATGCACGCTGATTTTGGTGAAGTATTGCATCGGCTTGATTTACTCTAAAGTGGTACGGGTATCTTGCCCGTTAGCGTTACATTAACCCATTTATTTAACTTCTTGACGGGCAAGATACCCATACCACACAATATGACTTTTGAAGAATACCTCGTCGCTAAAAAAATTAACATTCAAGACTTTAGCAATTACGAAGCAGCGCGTTTTCAAGAATGGAAACAGCTTTTTTCTCAAGTACATCCCGAGAGTTTTACGGCTCAAAAGAAATTTTTGCTCAACGATGTTCGTAGAAAGTACCTGCTAAAAAACGAAGAATAAAGCTCTATTTCTACTTTTTACCTACCTCAAATAGGTACTTTTTAAGGCGTTCTTCTACTTCAGAGGCCGAAATATTACCAAAAATTTGACCTCCAATAGCTAAGGAAATACGCCCTGTTTCTTCAGAAACTACAATCACGGCCGCATCCGTTACCTCACTCATACCGAGTGCAGCACGGTGACGAAAACCAAGATTTCCAAAGTCATCACTATCGGATACGGGTAGTACGCAACGAGCCGCTTTGATACGTCCATCAGCGACAATGACGCCTCCGTCGTTCATAGGGCTGTATTGATTAAAAAGCGAAAGAAAAAGTCGTTTGGATAAAACACTATCAACTTCTTCGCCCGTTTGGATGTATTTATCGAGTTCATCGTTTTTCTTGATAATTAAAAGCCCTCCCGTAAACTCAGCCGCCATTGAACGTACCGCCTCGATAATGGGCTTGATTTCGTTGATTTTATCGGCGGGTGTAGGCTGGCGAAAAAAACGCGTCACCAAACGGTTATTAGCAAAAGCAGTTGATTTTCCAACAAACAACAAAAATCGACGAATTTCTTGTTGAAAAATAACAATCAACGCTACCGCTCCTACTCCCATGAAATATTCTAGGATTTTGGTCAAGAGCTCCAAGCCTAATGCCCTCACTATCAAGTAAAAAAGGTAAATCAGCAAATACCCCAAAAACACCCTGCTTGCAAGGCTTCCGCGTACCAAATAGTAAATTTGATACAAAAGAAAGGCAACTAAGGCTATATCTAAGACATCAACCCATTCAACGTTCAAAAAACCTATATAAAATGCAAACATGATAACGACTGGCTATTTTTGATATTGGTAATTTATTCGTCAGCAATCTCTTTTTTAGCGTTAAAATACCCTTTTACAACCGTAAACGTAGTAATTCCTAGAAAGAAAAAAATGATATAGTGTACGTAATCAATAATCCACGGAAATTTTTCCCCAAAATAATACCCTCCGCCCGTCAATCCAAAAATCCACAATGCAGCCCCCAAGACGTTAAAGACCATAAAGCCTCCGAAGTTCATCCGTACTAATCCCGCCAAAATGGGGGAAAACGTGCGTACGACAGGCAAAAACCGACTTATTACCAACGTACGACTTCCGTATTTGTCGAAATACTTACGGGTAGTATCGATATGTTGCTTCTTAAAAAACAGCGAATCAGGTCGGTTTTGTATGCGGTCTCCAAAAAATCTTCCTGTCAAATACCCCGTCAGCGAACCCACAATGGCAGCCAAAAACAAGCAGACTAGCAACAAAAAGATGGGAACATCAAGGATTTTGAGAGCGCAAAAAACTCCCGCCAAAAAGACGAGGTAGTCGCCCGGCAAAAAAAACGCAAAAAACAGCCCATTTTCAGCAAAAATAATGAGTGTTATTAACACCAAACCTCCCGTGCGGATAAGCTCTTCAGAGTTAAGGAGGTATTGAAAAAAGTCAATGATTGAATTCATGTTCAAAATTACACAACTTATCTATCACAGCAAGCCCTGTGTTTGTAGCTTACTGATTTTCTAGAGTAATAGTTCACTTTTTAGTACTTTTCGGGGTAAAATACGCTATTAAAATATGAAAAATAACAAATCTGTCATCTTCTCCTCTGCTACTTTTTTGTTTGTGGCCAAATGGTTTCTACTTGCCATCTTGGTGGGCGTCTTGGCGGGTTCGGCTTCGGCCTTTTTTTTGGTATCACTCAACTGGGTGACCGAATGGCGCGAAACGCACCCTTGGATAATCTGGCTGTTGCCTATCGGCGGGTTTATCGTCGGAGCAGCTTACTATTATTGGGGACAAGATGTAGTCAACGGTAACAATCAACTGATTGAGGAATTTCATAGTCCATCGCAGGTAATTCCGCTCAAAATGGCTCCCCTTGTGCTTTTTGGGACCTTAGTCACGCACTTGTTTGGTGGCTCGGCAGGGCGCGAAGGTACTGCCGTTCAGATGGGAGGAGCTATTGCTGACCAGTTTACGAAACTTTTTCGATTTTCAAACGACGACCGTCGCATTTTGATTATCATTGGAATCAGTGCAGGATTTGCGTCTGTATTCGGAACCCCACTCGCAGGAAGTATCTTTGCCCTCGAAGTCTTGATTGTAGGACGTATGCGTTATGAGGCATTGCTTCCGAGCCTCCTTACTGCATTGGTTGCCGATTATACTTGTCATGCCTGGCAGATTGCTCATACGCATTACAGTATTCCTGTGGTCCCTGCCATGCACGTCGATTCTTTGCTTTGGACACTTGCGGTTGGGGGTATTTTTGGGCTAACAGCCTTTGCTTTTTCTAAAACTGTTCACCTTTGGGCCGATTTTTTCAAGCGTTCCATTGCTTACCCTCCCCTTCGCCCCGTGGTTGGAGGAGCTATTTTGGCAGTTTGTATTTTACTTTTAGGAACAACTCGGCACATTGGTTTAGGTATTCCTACTATCGTAGCGTCGTTTAAGGAACCACTTGCTCATTATGATTTTGTGCTCAAATTACTGTTTACCACTTTTACCCTTGGCGCTGGTTTTAAGGGCGGTGAAGTTACTCCTCTTTTTTTTATTGGAGCCACCTTGGGCAATGCGCTTGTGGCATTCGTTCCGCTGCCTATGGCATTGCTGGCGGGCATGGGTTTTGTCTCCGTATTTGCGGGGGCTACCAATACACCCATTGCCTGTACGTTGATGGGGATGGAACTTTTTGGAGCCGAATGTGGGATATTTATAGCACTTTCGAGCGTAGTAGCCTATCTTTTTTCGGGCCATTCAAGCATTTATAGCGCCCAAGTATTTAAAAAAGAAAAAACGGAATACTAATAATCGTGACGTTTTGCTTGATGGCCGAGTTTATCAAATCAATGCTCTGCGCAACACCATTCATTGACTCAGTGTAGGTAGTTCCGCTCTACGAACTAATCACTTGGTCGGCAGGGTCGGGTTCGACCGTTTTTTTTGAGCAACTAAACAACGTCACTGCACTCAAAAGTGCGAAGGTGCTTACGAAAAAGACGTAAGTGTTTCGTTTCATCGTGTGTGAGTGTCTAATAAATGGATGGGTAAATTTTTGACCGAATGGCCTCCCTTATCACCAAAACGCGAATGCTTTTGGCCCTACACATAACCAAACAAGCTGGAGTGCTAAAAATATAAATGGTGAGAATGAAGAGGAGGAGGAAAGCCCTCCCAAGGCCTGATGACTTAGGAGGGCAATAGTCTAGATTAGTGGCCTCTTTTGCCTTTTTTACCACCCTCTGGGTGAGCAGGAGGAGTAGTTTCTTGCGTAAATACACCTGCCGAAGTGAACTGGAGTACTTTACGAGAAGCTTTTTTCTCAGCGTCTGTACCCGAAGTAAGTTCAACCACGACGAAAAAATCGCCGGCGTCGTTGGTCCCAGCTTTCACTGCCGAATATGTAGCGTATTTAGAAGTAATATAAGAGGTAATAGCAGCTGGTAAGCTAGCAACATCTACACTTGTCAGCTTCGCTTTTTTGCCGTATTTCTCAAGTACTTTGTTGAAGGTAGCGTCAGCGTTAAAAAGAAGACCTTTGTGAGTACCATCGGCAAGCTTCAACCCCACCACAATTTGTCCTGTCGAATCTTTTCCAGCAAATTGAACTTCCGCCCCTGCATAATTCTTCGTAATGTACGAAGTAATGGCAGCAGGCAAATCAGCAGCCGCAATGTCGGTAAGTTTACCCCTACACTTTTGCTTTGTCACCGTGTCCGTCGATGCCGCTGCACGTGCCGCAGAAAGTTGAACTACTTCTGTCAAATCTTCGGTAGTTGCGTTAGCGTTGATGTCTTCACGGTTACAGCTTGCCAAAAATAACCCTACTAGTGCGAACACAAGAAACAATGTCTTTTTCATGGTTTGTTTATTTAAGTTTAAATGAATGATTATTAGAAACTGATTTCAATAGCCATTACGTAGGCTTTGTGCAGCGCGTGGCAAAAAAGTTCGAAAAATTTTTATAAAAAAAACAGTACCTTGTTGCAACACGTGATCAAAATTCAGCGTACATACGTGTGTATCTTATCAAGCAGATAATTCGCTAACAACCATCCAAATCCGTTACCACCTTGTTTTTTAGAAAAAAAACCAACTTTACCGAAGATGACCTTGAAGAAGTCATTCAAGCGTGCCGTAGCAACGACAGCCGCGCGCAACGGATACTTTTTCAGCAATTTTTCGGCTATGCCAAGGGAATCAGCTTGCGGTATTCGTCGTCGATGGAAGAAGCCGAAGACATTTTAAACGAAAGTTTTTTAAAAGTTTTTCAACACATCGACCGCTACGACCTTACCCAGCCGTTTAAGGCATGGTTACGAACGATTGTGGTTAACACGGCCATCAGTTATTATCGAAAGCACCAAAAATTTCACGGTGAAATCGGCCTAGATACTATAAGTGAGCCTTCCTTCGACGAATCGGTCATTGATCAAATCTCTGCCGAAGAGATTTTAGACCTAGTGCAACAGTTGAAACCTATTTATCGTACTGTCTTTACGATGCACGTGGTTGATGGGTATCAACTTCGTGAAATTGCTGATGTACTCAATTTTAACGAAGCTACCGTTCGCTCGCATTTTGCGCGGGCTCGTACTCGCTTGCAAGAGCTTATTAGGCACTCATACCCGCTTTTTAACGAGGGAAAAGTAGAACATAAGTTTAAGTGAGTACCCCAAACGAATCAAAAGGCAACTAATTTTCAGCCTAAAAACAATAAAAAGAGTGTGCAAACACGATACTAAAACACAATGAAACCCGATAAATTTGACGAAACTATACGCCGAAAGTTGGAAGGGATTCAGCCCAGTTTTCAAGAAGATGACTGGTCGAAGTTTACCGCTTATCAAGCGGCACATACTTCACAGCCCTTTTTCCAACGCTTTAGTGGCCGCACTGCATGGTACACTGCCGCCAGTGTTGTTACTGCAATGATGGTATTTGCCAATGTCTATCAGTATCAAAAAAACAAAAAACTCGACCGCGAAGTAGTCGAGCTTAAAGCAAACATTGCCAAGCAAAAAGATGCCCCGGTTAGAGTCACTACTCGCGTTGATACTGTTTACATCACTAAGTACATCGAAGTAAAATCCTCTCAACTGCCCCCCTATGACGCAACTGTACCTTCTTTGAATGACGAAATCAGTGATACATTTGAGCGCACACCTAGAGAAACAAGTGTAGCCAATGAGGTATTAGACGAAGGCGCAAACAATGAGGTCGCTACTAATGCCCCTGATAGCAAAACACTTCGCCAACGTGCAAATGAAGTAGACTCAAAATCAACGTCTAATTCTATTCGCTCTACTCGTGAAAACGAAGTCAATTCGGTACGTGGAAGCAATTATTCCGAAGTCCTATCTCGAAACAACTTAGGTAGAAATAATAGTAACCAACAAATTTTCAAAGAATCTGTTTCTATCAAAAACAGTTCTTCACTTTCACAAAAAACAACCCTTAAGCAACTCCCAAAAACAAACTCTTACGAGCCAACAGGTCGTCCTCAAACGGAAACGCAAGGACAAAGTAAGGAAGAAATAAGAACGGTAAGTGAACCTGAAGAAATAGCATTTCTTGAACCACATACCGAAATAGAAGAGTTAGCGGGAATCACTCCTGCCGCAGCCAAAGTAGAAAGATATGCTTATACCATCTTGTCAAATCCTTCGAATACAGCTACTTCGGCTAGAGCTACCAATACGTCATCGTCGGCAGCAGCACCACCTCCTCCTTCAATTTCGTTTAAAACCATGAAATTTAGAATAGGGGTAGGGCTAAATATTGGCGATAAGTTAACCTCTTACTCAGCTCATACAAGCTTGTTATTGGGTAAATTTTGGAGTTTAAACGTAGGTATTGCCAAAACTTATGTCACTGGCCCACAATACTATACCGAAGATATTTTCAAGGCCAAAACGCAACGTGATTTTAGGGAGTGGAACAAAAAAGAACCTATTCAATCTCCTATGGCTCCTCCCCAAGCGTTTAATATTTCAACCAATGCTAGCTTATGGCAAATGCCCGTTAGCTTAACTTACCGTTGGCCTGTCAAAGATGGCTTTACCTTTTTATTATCTGGAGGAACTAATCTCAACTTATCTACCAGCCAAAAATTTAGCTATTTCATTCGGGAGCGCAACGGGGAAATAGAGGAAAAAGAAGGCAAATTTACCCTCAAGCCCTCTTTGTCCAATAGTATAATTGCCGCTGCTGGAGTTGAAAAACAGTGGAAAAATTTGGTTGGACAAGCCGAAACCTACATTGCTCCTTATGTGCAAAAACCTTCGTACTTGACCGAAAATCGAAACATTGGAATTCGATTCAAAGTTTTGTATCAATTTGGTAAAAAGTCGATATAATCAAACTATTGCATTACCAAACGTTCAACTAACCCGTTTATCTAACCCGTCGAACTCCTAGGCGACGGGTTATTTGTTTATATTTGACCTTCAATCTGATTTGTTCAACTATGCGCATTTCATTTGTAGGAGCAGGAAATGTAGCTTGGCACCTCGCACAAGCCCTCGAAAACGCAGGCCACCATATTGTTGAAATCTACAGCCGAGACAACCGTAATGCCCGACGGCTGGTCAATAAGTTGTACGATACACACATTGCCCCTGACCTTGATTTTTCCGAAAGTGTGGCCGAATTGCTCATTCTGGCGGTATCAGACGACGCCCTCAAAGACGTTATTTCGAAGTTAGTTCTTCCCGAAAACTGTACCGTTATTCATACTTCAGGGACCAAGTCGTTGAATGAGCTTCAACATCTCATCGACATTTACAGCGACATTGTTGTTCCGACGGGGGTATTTTATCCACTGCAAACCTTCAGTAAAGAAGTAGAGATTCAGCTCACCGGCGTCCCGATTTGTATTGAGTCAGCCGATGCAACTACCGAAAGAATGTTGGTACAGTTGGCACAATGCATTAGCAATGTAGTATACCTGATGACTTCCGAAGAACGGCGTTTGATGCACCTTGGAGCGGTTTTTGCTTGCAATTTCACCAATCATTTACTTGCTATTTCCAAACGAATTGTAGAGGCAGAAAATCTCGAATTTGACCTCCTAAAGCCTCTTATTCGAGAAACACTCCGCAAAGCTCTGCTGAGCCCCGACCCTGCTCTGGTTCAAACGGGACCCGCTCGCCGTGGCGACCAACAAACCCTCGAAACTCAACTCGACTACCTCGAACGCTACCCCGCTTGGAAAGGTATTTATGAAATTTTATCCGAAAGTATTCAGCGGATTCGATAAAGGAGAGATGAATAATAAGTGATAAAACTGGACATTCGGCCCTCTACCTTCGACATTCTCTCTACTCTCCTCTTCCCCACTCGCGAATGAGGTTACCCCCCACGGGTATCCAATCAGAAATAACGCTGATGATTTGGGGAGCAATGGGTACAGTATATTCGTATAAAAAGCTTTCATTTCGGTATTTTAGGGGCATCTCCACCCCAATCGTACTTAAAAGCCAAAAAAAGACACTCATACCGAATACCCAAGTAAAAATTCCAACCGCAGCACCTGCTAGGTTATCAAGTGTCCCTAAAATAGTATAACGAAGCATCGAACGTAACGAATACCCAATACGATTGACCATGAAGACGGTCGGAAAAAAAATAACTGAAAATCCAACAAATGGTAAAAATTTACGCGTAAGTTCTACGGTAAGGTAGGGTGCTAGTAAATCCGTACCAAAACGAAGAAATTTAAAACCCACAATCATGGCTATCACAAACGCAGCCACGCCGACAATCTCGACTAGCAGCCCTTTGCGATAGCCATTGAATGCACCCCACGCCAGTGGGATAATAATAAGCAAGTCTAGGGTGTTCATCCCGCGAGCAAACTTTTCGCAAGAGTTTGAACCACTTTTCCGTCGGTTTGTCCCGCCAATTCTTTCATGGCTACCCCCATCACTTTCCCGATTTCGGCGGCCGATTTAGCCCCTACGCGTTCAATGATTTCCATTAATTTTACCTTCACCTCTTCTTCTGAAAGCTGTTTGGGCAGGTATTTTTCAATGACCGCAATCTCGGCTACTTCTTTTTCTTTCAAATCGACACGATTTTGTTCCTCATAAATTGAAGCCGAATCGCGACGTTGTTTAGCTGCTTTTGTCAATAGTTTAAGCTCATCTTCGGCACTCAACTCTCCGCTCGCTCCTTCTTTCGTTTCCTCTAAGAGAATCAGCGACTTAATGGCCCGCAGAGCACGTAGGGTATCTTGGTTCTTCTCGCGCATAGCCTGCTTAATGTCCTCTTCAATGCGTTTCTTCAGCGTCATGATTTCCATTTAGTTTACAAAATTATGGTGCAAATCTACGAAAAAAAAAGCGCTAAGGCTTGGAAATTTCAAAAAGCCATGCTTATCTTTGCACTCCCAAAACACGGAGGTTGTAGCTCAGTTGGTTAGAGCGTCGGATTGTGGTTCCGAAGGCCGT
>JALQYJ010000062.1 GCA_023254175.1 Runella sp.
CCGCCCCATTCTGAGGTGACTTCCAACGCTCCTATCGAGTGTTTTTCGCCAAAAACCTTCCAATCCCCCTGTGGAGTTTTGGCCGTAAACTGCCGCTGAAGTTCTTTCACAATCCGTTCGTAAGCGGCGTTTTCTTGGGCAGTCGCTGGGCGGCATTGTGCCTGAATCCAAAGGGGGAACGACAGGAAAAGAATGCTAAATAAGAGCTTCATTGTGGTTGTGTTGTGGTTATTCAAAGTTACACTAAAAAATTGTTCTGACCTCAAACTTGTGCTTTTTCGCCACAAATCGCCCCAATTTCGCCACAAACTGTTGATAGCTTATCGCCGAAGTTGTTGGTTTGTTGTCATTAAAACCTATAACAACCATGAAAATATTGTCTTTATTCATTTTTCTTCTTCTGGGCTATGCCCAAGTTTCGTTGGCTCAGAAAGACTCAGTCGTGATTCCTGACCCTGACGAGTACGATTGGAGTACTCATCTTTATCTGGGAGCGCCGTTTACTTAGCAGTTACTCTCAGCTTAAAAACTCACTTAATCGACAAGGGGTCGATAAAAATCACTTTTGTGACGGCCCACGCCGATTATGTCGTTGAAGGGTTTGAATTACAAGCGCTTGATTACCTGCTCAAACCCGTAGAGTTTGGCCGTTTTCTTCAAGGTTGCAACCGAGCGTTGGGGCAGCAAGCCATTTAAAAACTAGAACGCTACCAACTAACCAACTAACAGTAACAGTAGGAAGTGTAGCGATTCCGTTGGTAAGAATCTACAAAACCGAATTAGAGGAACGGTTGTTGAGGTGAATTTACTGTTTCAGTGCCTTTTGATACGTTGCCAGGCAGCGCTCACGAGCGGCAGCGTGGTCTACAATTGGTTTGGGATAGTCAAAGCTGTTTATTTCAGGAACCCATTTTTTGATATAAACCAGTTGGGGGTCAAACTTCTGCGTTTGAGACGTAGGATTAAAGATTCTGAAATAAGGAGCGGCATCCGTTCCCGACCCCGAAGCCCATTGCCACCCACCGTTGTTGGCCGATAAATCGAAGTCCAGCAGTTTTTGGGCAAAATACGCTTCGCCCCAGCGCCAGTCGATGAGCAAATGTTTGGTCAAAAAACTAGCCACCACCATCCTGACGCGATTGTGCATGAAACCCGTTGCGTTGAGTTCGCGCATTCCTGCATCCACAATCGGATAACCCGTACGGCCTTCGCACCATTTTTTAAATTGAGCTTCGTCGTTGCGCCATTCGATGCGGTCATAATCTGCCCGAAACACTTTACCTTCGCCTACGTGCGGGAAGTGCCACAGAATTTGCATGTAGAAATCCCGCCAAATAAGTTCGTTCAGAAACGTTTCGCTGAGATCTTTGGTGTGACGCGCAAGCTCCCGAATCGAAATCGTCCCAAAGCGCAAATGTACACTTAATCGAGACGTACCCTGAATTGAAGGAGTATCACGCCGTTCTTTGTAATTTTTCACCAACTCATCCCGCACCGTTTTCGGGGGGAAAGGTTGTCCCACGACCTCAAAACCAATCTCGGCTAAACTGGGGAGTGGGAGCTGGGATGCCCTATAAAAATGTTGAAAATAAGCTTCTGTTGGATAGGGTTTTAGGTAGAATGAATTCAGTTTTTCTTTCCACTTGCGACTGTAAGGAGTAAACACCGTGTAGGGTGTTCCTGCCCCGCTCAACACCTCACTTTTTTCAAAAATACACTGGTCTTTATACGTATAAAAAGCTATTCCGCGGGCATTGAGCCATTCGCCGATGGCTTTATCGCGGCGAATCGCATTTGGTTCGTAATCGTGGTTGGTGTAAACTTCGGCGACGTTGTAATATTGGGTGAGTTCTTCCCAGCAAGTAGCCGCTGAGCCGTGTTTGACCAACAAGGTACTGCCCATTTGCGTCAATTGAGCCTGTAATTCGTGTAAGGCTTGGTGAATAAACTCCACCCGTCGGTCGCGCTTGTCACTGAGTTTGTCCAAGATTTCGGTATCAAAAAGAAAGACAGGAAGCACAGGATTGCCCGATTTGAGGGCGTGATACAGAGCAGCATTGTCGTGTAAGCGCAAATCGCGACGGAACCAAAACAGCGTAATTGGTTGACTCATAAAAAAAGCGTAGTGTTTTTAGAAGAACTACGCTTTTTAGAAGAATGTTTTTGTAAAAATAAAGTCGGTATTATTTTACTTTCTTGCGACGTTCGTACATTTCCCGCCAAGTCGTAAGGACAATTTCTTCTTTGTCCAGAAAAGTTTTCAATTCGGGGTCGAGCATGGCCCAAAAATCGCCGTAACGTGTAGGCCAAGAATCGGTAATTTCTTTGAAATTATCGCTTGGTGCCGCACAGTGCATAATCACCATGGTGATGCCAGGTTTGGCCTCTTTGAGGAGTTCGATGTACTTCTGCGTTTTCATTTTGCGCAAATTTTCTTCCGTATTGGGAGTTCCTGCGGGAAGTTTCCAGCCGTAGGTGTCGGCAAATAAATCATCTAATACAGGTAAACCTGCGTTCCACAACATTTTTCCCACTTGCTGAAACTGCTGGATTTCTTGAGCGGGGCTACTACGTTCTTTCGCAATGAGGGTGGCATGACCGCCTGGTAGCATAACGGGGATTTTTTCTTGAATGCCTACCTTGACGTAGCGTTCGGTAAAGGCAGGTGAACCAAACAACGTCCCCATGTGGGAGTCGATGTGCGAGGGTTCGACACCAAAACTCCGAAAACGTGCAATCTGCGCCCGAATTTCGGTTTCTACTTCATCGGCGGAGGCGTGTTTTACCACATCTCCGACGTTCGACCACATTGCACCCTCCTTGTCAAATAATCCAGGTACTTTTTCTTGCCCCGAAATCGGAAACCAACGGTAGCCTTTCCACTCCGAAGTCAGCGTGAGGTGAACGCCCGCGTCGGTGTTGGGGTACTTTTGAAGGTATTTCATGTAAGCAGGCACCCATCCACAAGGCATCATAACGCTTGTCGAATTAGCCACTCCTTTTTCCATCGCAATGATGGTGCCTTGGTTGGCTTCGTACGACATCCCTGCGTCGTCGATGTGGAATAAAATGATTTTTTTGCCTTTGGGATAGCCCAATTTCTCGGCATACGTTTCTTGGGCTTGGCTAGGGCTGTAGAGGAAAGAAATAAGCGCAGCAACAAAAAAAAGCTGTTTCATGGACAAGCAACGGTTATATTTGTTTGTATAAAGTCTTGAAAGGGTAAACCATACCCAATCAAGTCGCGAAGGGAAGTCCTTCTACTTACTTAGCATTCAGATGAAAAGACTATTACGAAAGTCGCTTTTTGGCTTAGGAGGCCTATTTTTGGCAGGGACATCCCTTACGTATGCACCGCCTTTAGTACATATCCGCAACTACGTGGAGCGGGGTGCGGTTGATATTTTAGATTATAAAAAACACCCCGTTCGTCAGGTGTTGGCGTCGGCCCGACCTGAACCTTGGCCGTTGGATTCTACGTTTAATAAAGCCACGATTTCTCAAAACCTGATTGATACCCTCGAAAAGTACGAAACGACGGCTTTTTTGGTTTTTAAAGACGGTAAACTCAAGTACGAGCATTATTGGGAAGGGTATAATAACAAAACGCTAAGCCAGTCGTTTTCGGCTGCTAAAAGTGTGATTTCGATGCTCGTGGGAATTGCGCTCAACGAAAACAAAATCAAGGGATTGGATGAGCCGATTTCGCATTACATCGGTTCTTTTTCGGAGGGAGAAAAAAATAAAATTACGATTCGGCACTGCCTCACGATGAGCACGGGCTTGAATTGGCACGAAAAAGACCGTGGGGTATTTAGCAACAATGCCTACGGATATTACGGCGAAGATATTGCCAAAGTAATAGATGCGCTTACGGTCGAAAAGCCCGTTGGAAAAGAGTTTGAATACCGCAGCGGCGATACTCAAATCTTGGGTTTGGTGCTGGAAAAAGCCTACAATAAGAAAATTTCGGATTTGGTTTCTGAAAAAATTTTCCAACGGATTGGCTCCGAAACAGACGCTGTTTGGATGCTAGACAAAGCCAAAGGCCGCGAAAAGTCGTTTTGCTGTTTTGCTCCTACCGCCCGTGATTATGCTCGTTTTGGGCATTTGATGCTTTGGAAAGGTGCCTGGGGACGTCAACAAATTATCCCTGAAAGGTACATGAATCAGGCACTTAGCCCTGCTACTAATCTCCTCGACCCAAAGACCAACGCTCCGTTAAAAGTGTATGGTTTTCAGTTTTGGATGCAACCGTACAAAAATCTACAAACGGTGAGTATGAGGGGTTTATTGGGGCAATTGGTGTGGGCGATTCCGTCGGAAAATGCGGTGGTGGTGCGTTTGGGACACAAAGAATCATTCGCCAAAGCAGGTCCTTATTTCCGTCAAGACTCGGAAGCTTACTTGGCGGCGGCGTTGGAGGTGCTTCATCAGTAAGGGGATTAGTGCCATTTATCCTATCAAATCACCAAACATCCATAAGTTAGTTGAATAATCGAGGATAAAGAATGTATTTTTCGGTATAATCTTCTACCAAAAACATGTCTCACATTCTCGAAGCGCACGACATTGTCAAGCAGTATGCTACCCATCGCGCCCTTGATGGCGTTAGCCTTAATGTTCCTAAAGGATGTATTTTCGGATTACTTGGGCCAAACGGAGCGGGTAAAACATCGTTGATTCGTATTATCACTCAAATTACAGCTCCCGATGAGGGGTATGTATTGTTTGATGACCAACGCCTTCACCCTAATCACATTCAAGACATTGGGTACTTGCCCGAAGAACGTGGTTTGTACAAAAAAATGAAGGTAGGTGAGCAGTTGCTCTATTTGGCGCAGCTCAAGGGCTTGTCGGAGCGCGAAGCCATGGACAAGCTAAAAGTTTGGGTGAAAAAATTTGACATCAAAACGTGGTGGACAAAAAGCATCGAAGATCTCTCGAAAGGGATGCAGCAAAAAGTGCAGTTTGTGGCTACGGTGATGCACGAACCGAAACTGATTATCCTTGACGAACCCTTTTCGGGCTTTGATCCCATCAATGCGAACCTCATCAAAGACGAAATTTTGGAACTTCGCCAACGTGGCACGACCATCATCTTTTCGACCCATCGAATGGAGTCTGTAGAAGAGCTATGCGATCATATTGCGCTTGTTAACAAGTCGAGGATAATTTTAAATGGTAGCAAAAAGGAGATTAAAAACCAGTTTAAAGAAAACAGCTATTCGGTAAGATATCACGGTGAATTAGGGGCATTATCTCCTGATTTTGAGTTGATTACTAGCAAAGATACGAGCGAGGGAGTGCAGCAAGCCACGATTCGATTGGTAGGCGATGCTACTATCAATCAGCTGCTCGGAAACCTCATTAAACAAGTGGAATTGGTTTCTTTTCACGAAAATATTCCTTCTTTCAACGACATTTTCATCAAAGCCGTAGGTAGCGACACTCCCGACGAATCAAAATAATTTAGAACAAATACTATGAAAAACATTTTCCTTGTTCTCAAGCGAGAATACCTTGTACGGGTGCGCAAAAAGTCATTTATCGTAATGACCTTCCTAACACCTGTTTTGATTGCAGCCTTCTACGGAATCATCGTTTGGGCCGCAGTTGGTTCGTTTAAAAGCGAGCATAAAACCATTCAGGTGATTGACGAAAGTGGGTTGTTTAAAGACAAATTCAAGAGTGATAAAAATACTACTTTTGAACTAATCAGTGGTCCCGTAGCCATAGCGCAGAAGAAGCTGAAAGGTAAAGAAGATAACTTGTTGGTGCATATTCCTGCCGATATCATGGAGTATCCTAATAGCTTGCAGATTTATGCCGAAAAGAACATTGGGCCTATGCTCAAAAACCGTATTGAGAAGGTGGTACAGCAAGGATTGAGAAACATCAAATTGTCAAAAGCAGGAATCACGCAACAAGTAATTGAGGATGCGAATCAAGACGTTGATGCCCAGACCTATAGTCTCGACGATGAAGGTAAATCGCAGTCGAGCAGTACGATGGCGGCTTATGTGGCGGGTTATGCGGCGGCTTTTTTGTTGTATATTTTCATTCTGGTCTATGGTGCTGGGGTGATGCAGGGCGTCATGGAAGAAAAATCAAATCGTATTATCGAGGTAATTATTTCGTCGGTAAAGCCTTTTCACTTGATGTTGGGTAAAATTTTGGGCGTGGCGGCTGTGGGGCTTACCCAGTTTGTGTTGTGGGGAGTCCTTACGTTTGGCGTATCGAGCGCCACTCAAACGCTCTTTGGTTTCAATCGGTTTACAGCTACGCAAGAGGTAATGAACAAACAAGCCGAGCAAGCCGACCCCGAGGTGAAAAAAGAGATGGAGAAGCAGCAAAACAACACCTTGCAGACAATCGAAAATTTCTCAAAATCAGCCCAGTCGCTGCCTATCGCCAAAATTTTCTTCTGCTTCCTGTTTTACTTTTTAGGGGGCTATTTGTTGTATAGCTCGCTGTACGCGGCGATTGGGGCCTCGGTCGAAAACCAACAGGAAGCTGGTCAGTTTACTTTCCCAATTATGCTTCCCATTATTGCGGCCATTGTCTTTGCCCAATTGGCCATCAATCAGCCCGATGGTTCGCTGGCATTCTGGACGTCGATGATTCCGTTTACGTCGCCTGTGGTGATGATGGCGCGGATTCCGTTTGGCGTACCTGCGTGGGAAATTGTTCTTTCGATGGCGTTGCTCGTACTTGGATTCGTCGGTACAACTTGGATTGCGGCACGGATTTATCGTATCGGTATTTTGATGTACGGTAAAAAGGTGAATTACAAAGAGTTGTCTAAGTGGTTGTTTTATAAAGGATAAATAATTCCCAAGTTCAATGTCCCGAAAAGCTTTAAACTTTTGGGATGTTTTTTTATTTCCAAAATGTATGGAATCAAAAGAAAAAGCTATGTCGCCAAAGCCTAAAAAATCGGCTTTTCGCGAGTAGTTGGTAAGGCGCTTTTTACGTGGATGTCGATTGAGCCTAATCCTAAATCATTTATTCACAAAATCCGTTGGAATCGCCTATTCAGGTTGATTGAATAGGGGTTAGGGTTACAATACGCGACGCTTTACAAAAAAGAGGAGGTTGCTTGCAACCTCCTCGCATAAAACGTTTAACTTCCTCTTAATTAATCATCTCAAACCCACAGTAAGGTACCAACGCCTTCGGAATATGGATGCCTTCTGGCGTTTGGTTATTTTCGAGCAGGGCGGCCAAAATACGTGGCAATGCCAACGCCGAACCGTTGAGGGTATGTAGTAATTGCGTTTTACCGTCAACTTTATAACGCAACTTCAGGCGATTGGCTTGGTAGGTTTCAAAATTAGAAACCGAGCTACATTCCAACCAACGGCCTTGCGCGGCTGACCATACTTCAAAATCATACGTCAGTGCGGAAGTAAAGCCCATATCGCCACCGCACAAACGAATGATACGGAATGGCAATTCTAACGCTTGAAGCAATCCTTTGACGTGCTCGGCCATTTCGTCGAGGGCTTGGTAAGATTCCTCGGGTTTGCGTACTTGCACAATCTCCACTTTGTCAAATTGGTGAAGGCGGTTGAGTCCGCGTACGTGGGCGCCCCAGCTACCCGCTTCGCGACGGAAACAAGGCGTGTAACCTACGTTTTTGATGGGTAGCTCGTTTTCGTTTACGATGACATCGCGGTAAAGGTTGGTGATGGGTACCTCCGCCGTTGGAATAAGATATAAATCGTCGGCGTTAGCGTGGTACATCTGCCCTTCTTTATCGGGCAATTGTCCCGTACCAAAGCCTGATTCTGCATTGATAAGGATAGGAGGTTGCACTTCCATGTACCCCGCTTCGACGGCTTTATCTAAGAAAAATTGAATCATGGCTCGTTGAATACGCGCACCTTTTCCTTTATAGACAGGGAAGCCCGCTCCCGTGATTTTAGTACCCAACTTAAAGTCGATGATGTCATACTGTTCAATCAAGTCCCAGTGAGGCTTGGCTGTTTCGGGAAGCGTTGGTTTTTTGCCCCACAGATACACTTCCACGTTTTCTTCGGGCGTACGGCCTGGCGGAACGCTTTCGTGTGGAAGGTTGGGGAGCAACACCAATGTCGCTTGAAGCTGTTCTTCGACTTCTTTCAGACTTTCTTCCAGCGATTTTGCGCGAACTTTGAGGGTGGAGGTTTGAGCTTTAGCAGCTTCGGCATCCTCTTTCTTTCCCTCCTTCATTAATTGCCCGATTTGTTTGGCTAGAGCGTTGGATTGTGCCAACGTAGCGTCCAATTCACTTTGAGTGTCGCGACGTTGCTTGTCCAATCCCAAAATGGTATCTACGGCTTCGGTAGCCCCTTTAAAATACTTGCGTTCCAACCCTTCGATGGTTAGCTCGCGGTTTTCGCGGATGAAGTTAATCTGTAACATTACAAATTAGATATAAAGTTTTCAAGGCTAACGCCCTTGTGTTATTGTTTACTTCGTATTACCCCATGCCGCGTCGGCTGGGGGCAAGGCTGTCGCGCTACTTCTAAGAGCTTCAGCCCTGACGTTGTTAGTTGCTATTGCGCGTTAAAAATAGTCTTCATGGCATCTTCGTAATAGAAGAGACGCTCGTTGAGGACATTGAGAGCTTCGGCTTTGTCTTTTGTCCACACCAAAATCGAAAGGTTATGTTCTGACGCCCCGTACGAAATCATGCGGATAGGGATGTGCTTCATTGCCTCAAACACCTTCAAAGCAATTCCTTCTTTGTCGGCTTTGAAATCGCCAACGATACAGATAATCGACAAGTCGCGGTCGTGTTCTTCCAAGTCGGCGATTTCGCTCAACTCTGCCGTGATTTCGCTCAAGTGGGTATCGTTGTCGATGGTGACTGATACCGATACCTCCGAGGTCGTAATCATATCGACGGGCGTTTTGTATTTCTCGAAAATCTCAAATACGCGACGCAAGAAACCGTAGGCATTCAGCATACGAGTCGAGTGAATATAGATAGCGGTAAGGCCATCTTTGGCGGCAATCGCCTTGATTTCGCGGTCGGTTGTAGTGGTGGCAATGAGCGTACCAAAGGCCTCAGGTTCCATCGTATTTTTCAAACGAACAGGCACACCGCGTAATTTGGCAGGAGTAATGGTGCTTGGGTGCAAAATTTTCGCTCCGAAATATGCCAACTCAGCCGCTTCTTCAAACGTCAACTCGCGAATGGGGAAGGTACGTTTTACGATACGAGGGTCGTTGTTATGCATTCCATCGATGTCGGTCCAAATTTGGATTTCTTCGGCACGAATCGCCCCCCCAATCAACGATGCGGTGTAGTCAGAGCCGCCGCGCTTGAGGTTGTCAACTTCGCCACGAGGGTTGCGGCAGATAAATCCTTGCGTAACCACGATTTGATTCTCCGGGTGATGGTTAAGCATTTCGCTCAATAGTTGTTCTATGGTTTCCAATTCGGGCTCGCCATCGTGGTCAATACGCATAAAATCCAAGGCAGGCAATAGTACCGAACTTTCACCCACTTCTTCCAAATACGCTTGGAACATCTGCGTACTCATGATTTCGCCTTGTGCCACCAATTCTTTGTCTTGTTTGAGGCCAAACGGGCGACTTTTTAACACCGAACGAATGAAGTTAAATTCATTGTCAACAACGGCTTGTCCTTTTTTAAGTCCTTCTTCGGTGCTGTATAATTCTTTGATAAACGCATCGTAGTGTGCTTTCAAGGCGTCTATTTTTTCTTGTACTTCGGCTTCGTTGTTTGCCTTGGCCGAGTCCCCCATCGAAATCAACGCGTTGGTGGTTCCCGAAAGCGCCGATAAGACTACGATTTTGCGGCCGCTATCTGCCGTCACGAGATTTCTGATTGAGTGCATCCGTTCGGGTTTTCCTACCGACGTACCGCCAAATTTCCAAACTTGCATTTTGTTACTGAATTATTATTGGTGAGTTGTGATTGAATCTGATTTAGTGGGTATTGGGCTGTCGCTTAAACATTCCCCAAAGGGCAATGCCCACCCAAATGATATTCACCATGGCGGAGGGAATAGCGCCATAGGTAAGGGTGTTAACAATGAGAAAGGCGCTTCCCACCAAATTAGCCCATAAATAAGCCTTGGTCGTGGCGTGTAATCTACCGCTGATATTGAGGGCATACGCGCCTACCACTAGCACCGAACCTATCCATCCGAGAATATCTATAATAAGGCGTTCTGTCATTTGCTTTCTATGTATAAAAAAGTATCTGGGCAAAAATCAAACTCATTGTTCCAAGTAACAGTACCATTAAAAACCTTTGCCGAATTAAATAAGGAGACATCTTTAAGTTCTTCAAAAACGTTTTTGTTTAAATAAGGTTTTACATCGAACAAACGTACTTCGTGATTAGAGAAGACAATTTGTAGTTAATCATTACCTAATGGAGTGATTTGTTTTACTCTTGGATTCATTTTTAAGCATATTTTAAAAGGTCAATTGGGAAAATTTTTGCCCATTTACAGCTAACTACCCGTCTGCCATTAAGCCTTTCCGACGTAACTCACTCCATGCCTCTACCAGTTTTTGTTTGGCTTTTGGCAAATTTCCATCCATCAATTCAACTCATTCGATGGAAAACACAGCCTCCATACCGCTGGAACTGACGTGAATATATGGCAAGTGGTGGTGTTTATTGTCAAAATAATACAATGAAACAATCAAGCCATAAAACATTGATATGACAGGTATATTTTCTGAAATTTTCTGCAAAATTACACGATAAATCGGTACTATGTTGCGCCCTTTACCAATACTTGAAAATTGTCGTAATAATCTTGTAACCTGCTAATACAACTCCCTTTACCGTGCCCGATATTTTAGAAAAACCAATACGCTTTCGGTAGTTAACCGCTACTTCGGTTGATTTGAGGCACTGTTTCGCCGCTTTTAGTTGCATTTCGACCGTCCAGCCGTAGGTTTTATCCTGCATGTCCAGGGGCAAAAGTTTATCCCATTTGATGGCACGGAAGGGACCCAAATCGGTGTATTGAACGCCGTATAAAAGGCGTAACAAAAATGTAGCGAGCCAATTCCCAAACACTTGCTGGGGTGTCATAGAACCACGTTCGCGTTTTCCTAAAGCTCGCGACCCAATGACCATATCGTAATTTTGCTTTAAAATCGGTCGTACTAAATCTGGGAGTTCGTCGGGATAATCGGAATGGTCACCGTCCAAAAAAACAATAATTTCGGGGGGGGGATCCAATGATTTGACGTACTCTATCGCTCGCAAGCAAGCACGCCCGTAGCCAGAAATAGGTTCGTGAACGACGGTAGCTCCTGCTTCGCGAGCTCGAGCAGCCGTTTGGTCAGTCGAGCCATTATTGGCCACCACCACTTCGCGTACCCAATTTTTAGGGATTTCGGCAATCACTTTTCCAATGGCTGCTTCTTCGTTGTAAGCAGGAATAATGACAATAATGTTCAAAAGATTACAATTTGCAGTGAGGAGATTGCAAAGATAGGGAAACTTTACGGCGATATGTTTGGTTTAGGGAGATAGACTCAAGGCGCTATTTTTCTTAACTCATGCACTGTCAACCCTTACCACTTGCATCTACAGGGGCGTTTCCCCCACTTTTTTTAGATTATATTTCCCAAAAAGACCAGTTGCAGCCATTCTACGGTTTATTTCCTGTTCTTGAAAACTTTGAAAAACAACTCCAACAAAAGGCAACGTTTAGTCAGCAGCACCGCGAAGTGCTAGTGCAATCGCTTGAACGTCAGTATGCTCATTTGAGCCAAAAGCCCGATTTTTCGGTATTGTTAGATAAAAATACATTTACAGTAACGACGGGGCATCAGCTTAATATCTTTACAGGGCCGTTGTACGTCATTTACAAGATTGTGACGAGTATCAACCTGGCGCGTCAGCTCAAAACGGCCTATCCCGCTTATAATTTTGTACCCGTTTATTGGATGGCGACGGAAGATCACGACTTCGACGAAATTAGCTATTTTAACCTTTTTGGTAAAAAATATACGTGGCAAACCCAACAAAAAGGAGCGGTAGGTCGAATGAACCCAAGGGAACTGGGTGAGGCGTTGAAAATCTTGCCAGAACGCTTACCTGTTTTCGAAAAAGCGTACCTGCGTCACGATAACCTTGCGGATGCCGTGCGTTGTTATATGAACGATTTGTTTGGCAAAGAGGGCTTGGTGTGCGTGGATGGAGATGACACTGAACTAAAACGTTTGTTTTTACCCGTTATTGAAGACGAACTTAAAAATTCAAAGGCATTTGAATTGGTAAAAAGTACAACGGCAGCCATTGAAAGTCTCGGGTATCATACCCAAATCAGCCCGCGCGAAATCAACTTCTTTTATTTGGCGGAGGGCCTGCGTGAACGGATTGTGAAAGAAGGTGATGAGTACAAAGCACTCAATTCGGATATTTCATTCTCAGAAACAGAGGTGTTGGCGTTGGCCACCGAGCATCCAGAGCAATTCAGCCCTAACGTTGTATTAAGACCGTTATACCAAGAAATTATCTTGCCCAATCTAGCCTACATCGGTGGGCCATCGGAAGTGCCGTATTGGATGCAACTAAAAGGGGTCTTTGACCACTATCAAGTGCCTTTCCCGTTGTTGTTACCGCGTAATTTTGCCCTGTACGTAAACGCTGCGAGCCAAAAGCGGGCCGAAAAACTAGGGGTGTCAACCGAAAGTTTGTTCTGGGACGATGTTCGGTTGCGGAAGTCCTTTGTGGAAAAAACCTCGACGGTGTCGTTGGAATTGACCCAAGAGAAGCAGGCGATTGGAGAGGTTTTCAACGGGATTTTGCATAAAGCCTTGGCTATCGACAAAACCCTCGAAGGGGCGGTCAATGCCGAAAAAGTAAAAATGCTAAATACGATTGAAAACTTAGAGAAACGGCTTCAAAAAGCGGAAGAGCGAAATCATGAAACGGAAGTTAATCAGTTGTTGGGCTTGAAAGCGAAACTTTTCCCAAATGGAGGATTACAGGAGCGTAGCGAAAACTTCCTTAATTTTTATCTTAACGACAGCGCCTTTATTGAGAAGCTGTTGGCGCATTTTAACCCCCTTGATTTTCGATTTAATGTTCTGACAGAAGAGGCTGAATAAAAAGTAAATTTTGACAAAGTTTTAAAGCGAACCACGATTTGTAGAATAGCTCCTTTGCGAGATCTCTTGATTAAAAGGTAGTAAACTACAACTTTTTGATTCTTTTGTACACATTCCAACACTGCAATACCTCGTAAGTAAGGTCGTAGTCAGTAGAGAGTAGTAAAAACTCTTCAGAAAAATCGCAGAAGTACCGAAAACGCTCCAAATTATCGCCACTTAGGTCGGTCGCCTGCCCTGCAATCATTCCAAAACGGTAGTTAGCCAAGTCGCGGCGGCGTTTTTCTTGCATGAGCATAGCTACCTTTCGGTCTTCTTTGGCCGATTTGCTAAATAGCTCGTATAATAAAGTAATCGGTGACTGGGCCATAGATACGGCGTCCCCAAACGATAAATTTTTTCTGGCTTCTGGCTCGGCGAGGACTTGTTTGATTTCCTTTTCGAGCTGTTGTTCGCGTTTGGTAGTAACCTTCACTTCAGGTAATTCAATGGCTTTGTCGATTTTTTTGAGACGAAAAACCAGTTCGTCGGCAGTTCCATTCCAGCGAAAAGCACCCCGCTCGTGGGAGAGGCTCGCGATTTCAATCGAATCCCCCACCGAAGCATCCAAAAAGAACACACCTTCTTTGTTAGTACGCGTCATGTCGCGGTTTTTTAGGTTGGTAATGGTGGCTAAATTTACTCCTTTGCCAGTGGCAAAATCCAATACTTTACCTAAAATATATCCTTTTTGGGCAAAAGTTTGTCCAGCTAATATACAAAAGAAGAAGCAATAATATTTAAAGTAATTCACAGGTATAAAAGGTACGGAAATAGACTTAACGCCTGAAAGTTACAAATGTTGTTTGTTGTCTAAAAGCCATTGGCGATAATCGCCGTGTTTAATTTGGACCAAAGCGTCGGTGGATTGGCAATACAGATAGACCCAAGCTAGTTGTACCTGCCCAGTTTCGAGTAAAACGGGAATAGGCTCGCGTACGTATTCGGGCTGAGAATCATGGATACCTTCGTAGTAATCTAAATTTGGAATGACGGAGTCGAAATCCAGAATTTCCCAAACTTCCCCGTGAACGATTGAGGGCGTATTTGAATTGAAAACGGTACCAGGATAACTACCTAAATCGAATAGCTGTCCAGTAATGGTGGCTTTTCCTTTCCAAACGGCGTTTTTACGTAATTTTTTTGCAAATGGATTGGTGAATCCCTGCATGAGGGTACCATATACGAATAGCAATGATGGTAAGTCTGTGTCAGTGAACATAATGGAGGAACTGTTCTGCTGACAAAATTAGTACAAAAGGGATTAGTAAACCCAAACTCGGCTGCTATTCGTATGTGGGGAGATTGTAGTTGTAAGAAAATAAAATCCAACGGATGTTTGAGCCTGGATAACATACTCGCCTAGCCCACTCTACTGGCAGCTGTCCTTTAAACCAAGTCATTTAAACAAGAAAAATTTCTACCTGTTTAAATGACTTGAGTAGGAAAGAAAAGTAACGGAGTGCCTAAAAAAACAACGCTTATAATTTTTTGGCTTGGTTCCAATATTCGTCCATTTCGGCGAGGGTCATTTCGTGGAGTTGTTTACCATCGGCCCGCGACTGACTTTCGAGGTGATTGAAGCGTTTGATGAATTTTTTGTTGGTACGTTCAAGGGCTGTCTCTGGGTTAATATCAATAAAACGAGCGTAATTGACGAGCGAGAATAGCAAGTCACCAAATTCACCCTCGGCTTTTTCGGGGTTAATCACCGAGTTGTCTTCGGCATTAAAATGCTCCTTAAACTCCGTCATTTCTTCTTCCACTTTCTCCCATACTTGTTGTTTTTCTTCCCAGTCAAATCCTGCCCCACGCGCTTTTTCCTGAATACGCATGGCCTTCACCAGCGCGGGCAACGACTGAGGGACACCGCCTAATACTGATTTCTTGCCGTCGCCTTCTTTGAGTTTGATTTGCTCCCAGTTTTGTTTTACTTTTTCTTCGGTGTCGGCTTGTACGTCGCCATAAATGTGGGGGTGCCTTACGATGAGTTTTTCACAAATCCCGTGCAGCACGCTCGAAATGTCAAAGTCACCCGTTTCGGAACCGATTTTGGCATAAAAAACCATGTGAAGTAACAAATCGCCGAGTTCTTTTTCGACTTCGGGCAAATCGTTCTCCAAAATAGCATCCGAAAGCTCGTACGTTTCCTCAATCGTCAGGTGGCGTAGGCTTTGAAGCGTTTGCTTTTTGTCCCACGGGCACTTAGCGCGGAGGTCATCCATGATGTTGAGCAATCGGTCGAAAGCGAGCAGTTGCTCTAAGCGTTCGAGGGAAATATCAGACAGCGTACGAGTTTGCATAAGTGTTAAATCTATAAAATCACCTCTTCCAACATTTTGATATACTGAGCGACTCCTTCTTCGATTTCGTGGAGGTAAATAAATTCATCCGCTGTGTGCGAACGCCCCGAGTGACCTGGCCCCATTTTGAGCGATGGGCAGTCGATGAGCGCTTGGTCGGAGGTGGTTGGAGAACCGTAGGTAGTTCTTCCTAAACGCACGCCTGCTTGCACAATAGGGTGCTCCATCGGAATGCTCGATGGGCGCAAACGTATCGAACGGGCGGCAATTTCGGATTTGATGTTTTTATTGATAATGTCAATGATTTCTTCCAAAGTATATTGGTCAGTCACGCGGACATCAATGGTAAATTTGCAGGAATCAGGAACTACGTTGTGCTGCGTACCTGCGTTGACAATCGTCACCGACATTTTGATGGGGCCGAGCGTGGGAGAAACCTTCGGGTATTGGTACGAACGAATCCACTGAATGTCGTCAATGGCTTTGTAAATGGCATTTTCACCTTCTTCGCGGGCAGCGTGTCCCGATTTTCCATGCGCAATGCAGTCGAGTACCAAAAGCCCTTTTTCGGCTACTGCCAAGTGCATTTCGGTAGGCTCTCCCACGATGGCAAAGTCGATAGGAGGAAGGTCTGGAACAATGAGTTCGAGGCCCTCGCGTCCCGAAATTTCCTCTTCCGCTGTGGCCGCCATCACAACATTGTACGTCAAATTAGGGTTATCATAAAAGTAACAAAACGTTACGATAAGCGAGCACAACGAGCCACCTGCGTCGTTGCTCCCTAATCCAAAAAGTTTGCCATCTTGTTCGAGCGGTTCGTAGGGATTGATCGTCCAAGATGGGTTAGGCTTAACAGTATCGTGGTGAGAGTTTAGTAAAACGGTGGGCTTGCTGGCGTTGAAATAGCGGTTATAAGCCCAAATGTTGTTTTTTTTGCGGTGGAATGGAATCCCTTTGCGTTGAAAGAATGCTTCAATCAAAGCGGCAGTTCCTTCTTCTTCTCGACTAAACGACTGAGTAGAAATCAGTTGTTTAAGTAATGCGATGGCCTCTTGCGCAAGCGCGTTAGGCGATAGAGTTATGTTTGTTTCAGACATAAAAAGCTGTTTTGTCTGTCGCAAAGTTACGGAAAGGGAATGTATAGTTGACAGCTTATGAGTTAAAATACAATGAATACAGTGGTCGTCGGGTTTCTCAAAACCCGATTCTTTAATCAATCAATCAATGGACCTAGTGATTTCCTCCGCCGAACAGTTTCAGAACGAAACGCTTCGGCCTATTCTAAAAGCACAAAATGAGTTGTTGGTAGCGTTATTTCGCCATTACTTACAAAAGCGAAAAATTGCATTTGAGCGGTTTTCACCCGAAGACCAACTGGTTCATATCGAGCAAATTATTCGTAAAGATTTACAATTTAGGAGTTTGTTGTTGGGGACAATTGTAGGTCATTTAAGCCCAGCGCAATACCTGATTTTCCTTCAAGACGAAGAAGAACTCAACCGCCGAACCATCAATATGCTGATTCGCAGGTTGCAAAGCCAGTTGGTGGTGGTTTAGTCAGGGACACGTATTCCAGAATATCTCCAGGTTGGCACTGCAAGGCTTTGCACAGGGCTTCCAAGCTCGAAAACCGAATTGTTTTGGCTTTACCTGTTTTTAGAATGGAAAGGTTGGCGAGCGTAATGTCCACTTTTTCGGCAAGTTCGGTAAGCGGCATTTTACGCTTTGCTTGGTAGGTACTCGGTCTGAAGTCAAAGAAAAAGTGGTGACAATCGTATCGGCGGGAAAGATAAATCCTTTTTGGTAACGTTGAATAAGACTTTCATTCCGTTTTTTGAGTGACTCCGCGTAATGATTATTATCGAAAGCTCCTTTTGTTTTTACTTGGTATGTTTCAGGAAAATAGGAAGAAGTGGCCTTTAAACGGAAAACAATGGTCGTGTTCATAAATGATTCTTGTAAATCAAGAATGACAGGAATGTTGAAAACGGATTTAGAAAGGCTGCCTTGAGACAACGTTATAGTATCGTCGACATGTAGAGTCTCATTTCTATTCGATAATTGTAGGAAAAGAATAAATAGAGGAATAGCAATTGTAAAAGCAATGCACAGGTTACAAATCCAATAGAAGACAGAAACGATATTTATTTATCTCTTTGTTAATAAATCGTTTAGCCGTTCTTGATAGAGCCTGAACGTATCTAAACCACGGTGTGCGCCTTTAGGAATGGTAGTAAGAGCAACCTTAGAAGAAGTAGTAGGTGCTTGAAGAAGAAGCCGACTATTGGCGTAAGGAACGACGCCGTCGCTGCTGCCGTGAAAAAGCTGGATGGGGCAGTGAATGTGTCGAAAACAACTATCGGTACGAAACTTGTAGCGCGTCAGCCATTCGTATGGGTAAATGGGCGCGTGCGTGTGGAGAAGGGTAGGAATATTGGCGTAAGGAGCTTCTAAAATCAATAAACGAGGTCGATGATTGGCCGCTACGCGGGAGGCCATGCCAGTGCCGAGTGAATAACCATAGACAACCACGGAGTCTTCGGGGCATTGTGTTGTGACAAAACCATACAGATAGGAAGCATCGTCGTGTAAAGCAGCTTCGGAACGAGGGCCTGTGCTTTTACCGTAAGTGCGATAATCGTACATGATTACGTCATATCCGCGTTTAGTAAAGCGGGTGGAATATTCGCGCCCCCAACGAGTGAGGTTATCCCGATTTCCGTGGAAAAATAAGACCATTCCTTGCCTTGGTTGAGATACTGCCCGAAACCAGAGTGCGTTTAGCTGTACGCCAGCGGTAGGTTTAAAGGTAAGTTCTTGAAAAGGCTGAGAAAACGAATACCGAAAAGCCGCAGGTAACGTTGTAGGTTGAAGCAAAATAAATGGATGCCCCGCCCAAAACAGCAGCCCTACTAGCAAGTAAAATCCGAATAAATAGGCCAAATAGGCCAAAAAACGCAGCATAAGAAAACGAACTAGGAAAGACAAAACCGAACTTTTAGAGACATTTCGAATGGACAAATTACAAAAAATCAGCGGAATGTCTTAATTTCGTCTTTTCCCAAGAAACTTTCTGAGAATCAAGACCGTTTACTTTTATCCGCTGTAATAACAGCGTGTAACTATCATCCCGACGATTCGGGAACAACTATTGTAAATGAATTCAACTGCAAAAAAACAAGAAACAGCGGTTTTAGTCGCTGTCACTACCCAACGACAGTCGCCCGAACAGACCCAAGAGTATTTAGAGGAATTGGCGTTTTTGGCTACCACTTTGGGTGTCCAAACCGTAAAGACATTTACTCAGAAATTAGAACATCCCGATAACCGAACGTTTGTAGGAAAAGGCCGTTTGGAAGACATCAAAATCTTCGTGACGGATAATCCTGTTGATATGATTATCTTCGACGACGAGCTTATCCCGTCGCAAGTACGTAACCTTGAAGCCGAGTTTAAAGACATTAAGGTACTCGACCGTAGCTTGTTGATTCTTGATATTTTTGCCATGCGTGCCCAAACGGCTCAGGCGAAAATTCAAGTGGAATTAGCTCAGTATCAGTATATGTACCCACGACTTACCCGTATGTGGACGCACTTGAGTCGTCAAAAAGGAGGGGTAGGGATGCGCGGTCCTGGGGAAAAAGAGCTTGAAACCGACCGCCGTATTGTCCAAGACCGTATTGCGTTTTTAAAGGATAAGTTGGCCAAAATCGACAAGCAAAGCATGACGCGCCGCAAGGAACGGAGTCGATTGGTGCGTGTGGCTTTGGTAGGATATACCAACGTAGGGAAATCAACGCTGATGCGCCGTTTGGCCAAGGCAGAGGTATTTGCCGAAAACAAACTCTTCGCTACGGTTGATTCTACGGTGAGAAAGATGGTGCTTGATAATATTCCGTTTTTGTTGACAGATACGGTTGGATTTATCCGCAAGCTACCCACTACGCTGATTGAGTCGTTTAAGTCCACGCTCGACGAGGTGCGTGAGGCGGATATACTGCTGCACGTGGTAGATATTTCGCATTCATCGTTTGAAGAGCAAATTGAGATTGTAAATCAAACCTTGGCCGAAATCAAAGCAGGCGATAAGCCTACAATTTTAGTATTTAATAAAATTGACGCGTATCAGCCTAAATTAGAGGCGTTTGATGAAGTGGTTGAGACGGAAGAGGGCGAAGTGGTGGTCGAACAGACCAAGGAGAGCGTGTTGGAGAAGTTAAAGCAGAGCTATTTGACGGGAAAATCAGACCACGTCGTGTTTATTTCAGCCCAAAATAAAGAGAATTTGGAGGAACTTCGTGCCAAAATGTTTGATTTGGTGAAAGACAAGCACTTTATGATTTATCCTAATTGGCTTGAGATGCCTTTCACGAACTTTGATTTTGCGGAATAGTTTTCGAAATTCGCGCAAAATTCGGCTGACCTCGTAGTTTAACGGATAGAACGGAACGCCGCTCGATAAGCGTTTCATAAACGCTTTATATGAGGAAAAGTGAAAAATAGTATTGATCCCGTAGTTCAACGGATAGAATAAGCGTTTCCTAAACGCTTGATATGGGTTCGATTCCCGTCGGGGTCACAACTTGAGCACTATCAAAACCTAAAAAGCCTCTTTCGGAGGCTTTTTAGGTAAAATAAATAGGTTTTTTAGTCATCAATGGATTGATAAATCAGTTGACGGAACAAATTATTGAGGTTATCACTGCTGCTTTGGGTTTGTTTCATAATCACGCCAATGATTTTTTCTTTGGGGTCGGCAAAATAGTTAGTGTTGAAATATCCTCCCCATTCAAACGTGCCTGTGCTTCCTTTCGCTCCCTTATCTTCGCCCGCTTTATTGAGGAGGCCGAATGCTAAACCATAAGACGAACTGGCTTTATCGCCCCCCAATAAATCTCCTACTTGGTTGCTCAAAATGGTTTGTACTGTTGTGCGACTTAAAAAGCGTTTTCCGCCTAATTCGCCGCCATTGAGGTACATCATCAAAAACGTAGCGTAATCTTTGGCCGTACTTGATAATCCAGCACCTCCCGAGAAAAATGTTTTTGCCCCTTTAATGGGGTACTCAGTATCGTAAAAAGTATTGGGATAGCGCACCCATTGTCCGTTTTGTGGCTTTTGAATCGCTACCAATCGCGAAGCTTTTGCGTCGGGCAAATAGAAGTAGGTATCGCTCATGCCCAACGGCTCAAACAATCGTTTCCGCAAAAACTCATCAAAAGGCATTCCTGACATGAGCTCAATAAAATAGCCCAATACGTCCAAGCCTTCTGAATATACGTACTTTTCACCTGGGTGATGGTGAAGGGGGAGTTTGGCGAGCTTCTTGATGTTGTCACTAATTTTGACAGGCTCAGTCGTGAATAAATCAACAATGCCTGCTTTGTGGTACATAGCCTTGAAACGCTCGTCGGCATCGATAACCCCGTAGCCTAGCCCCGACGTATGCGTTAGCAGATGGCGGATGGTGATTTCGGATTTTACGGGTTCGGTCGTGTAGGTAGAGTCCTGAAATTTGAAGTTTTTGAGAACCGTTTGGTTTTTAAATTCAGGAATATACTTCGAAATAGGGTCGTCGAGTTGAAATTTTCCTTCTTCCCACAGCATCATCACGGCTGTGGAGGTGATGGCTTTACTCATCGACGCAATCCGAAAAATATCGTCTCGCTTCAGAGAGCGGTTTGCTGCATTGTCGGCCATTCCAAAGGCTTTGTAATAGACAATTTTACCGTTTCGTACGATAAGTGCAGATACCCCTGGGACGCTGCTTTGTGCAATCGCATTTTGAAGTACTCCATCAAGGCGGTTGAGGCGCTCAGACGACATACCGACAGTTTCGGGGGCGGCTTCTGTGAGTGGAGGGGAGTTTTTGAACGATTTGGTTTGGGCTTGAACTAGCCCAGTTGTGAGGCCAAAAAGGCTTAAAAAAAGGAAAACTTGCTTCATAAGGTTCTTGTAAGTTTATCCCCTTAAGAAGCAAGTTTTTGGTAGATTTTACTGATGTTCTGACCGTCTAATGGCTAGTACTTGGCAGGTTGGTTTGATTTCGGTGTTGACTTCTTGATGAACTCACGAATATCTTCATTCGATTTTTGAAGGTCTTCCTTCCGTAAGTACATCATGTGGCCGCTGCGGTAGCCTTTCCAGCTCATGCGGTTTTTGAGTTTACCAGAAGGGTCCATTTGCCACATGTTGTATTGGGCATTGAAATAATCGCAAGCACCGTCGTAGTAACCCGACTGCACCAATAAGTGCAAGTAAGGGTTTTGTGCCATGGCCTGACGGAGGTTTTCGCCCGTTTGGTCGTTAGAACGGTCCCAAGGGTTGACAGGGCCAAACATGTAGTATTTGAGGTCGGTCTTGTAGTTGAGCTCGTTACGAAGGTACATATTGATGGCAGGCGTAAACGAGTGCAACCACGACGTCAACTCTGCGTTAAAATCGGGGCGGTCGCCAGCGTCTTTGCGGTCGATGCCTTTGTAGCGAGAATCCAAACGTCCTACTGTGTAGCCTTCGTCACGCAAAAGTTCTTTCCAGAAGTACTGGAGCGGCATGTTAAGGTTGTTTTGGAGAACTTCTTTTTCCGAAACCCCCGTATAACGAGCGAGCTTAGCCGCGATGGCTTTGCGTTTGGCATCATCTAAAAACCCGCCCATGCTCACGGCAGGAAGAAGCTCATTGATGGTAAAATTCTCGACTTCAGGCAAGAAATCGGTCAAGTCTTTTTTCTGTAAATCGGCGGGGAGTTTTTTGTGGTACCACGCAGTGGCAGCACAGTAAGGTACTTTCAACGCGGCTTCAGATGCTTCGCCACGCTCGATGCCAAGCGTTGTAGGCGATACCAAAATCACCCCATTAATATACATCCACTGATTACTTTGGAGCTCAAGAGCTAGGCCCGATACGCGGGTCGTTCCGTAACTTTCCCCGATAAGATATTTAGGAGAATCCCAACGATTGTTGCGAGTCACAAACGTCCGAATCCACTCGGCCAAGTACTTAATGTCGGCATTTACCCCAAAAAACTTCGACGTAGGAATGTCTTTGCTAACAGGACGTGAATAACCGGTATTAACGGGGTCAATGAATACAATATCGGCTACGTCCAAAATCGAATAGGGGTTTTTCTTGTATCCATACGGCTGCACAGGATACCCTTCATCGTCGATATTGAGCAAGGCGGGGCCTGTATAAGCCATGTGCATCCATACCGAAGCTGTACCTGGACCTCCGTTAAAAGAAATAACCAACGGGCGGGTGCCACGGTCTTTTACGTCGCTACGTTCGTAGTACATATAAAATAAACCTGCCATGGCTTTCCCCGCTTCGTCAAACACAGGCATCATTCCTGTGGTAGCTTTGTAGGGAACTCGCTGTCCTTTTACTGTTACTTCACTCTCGGTAACAACAAAAGAGTCAGGGTTGAAAGGAATACTTTCGCCTGATTTATCTTCTTTAGAAGGAGCCGTAGAGGTAGACGCTTGGCGGTCGGCACCGCCAGCGGGGCGTTGTTGGGCTTGGGTGAGGTAGCTTCCTGCGAGCAATGCTGCTGCAAAGAGTAGTGTTTTTTTCATTTAGGTTTAGTTTGGGTGAAAGTTGTAATTGACAGGACACGTAATATAAATGCAAGAAAGCATTCTACTCTATAAATGTAAAATTGAATAGCTTTAAAAGGCTAAAATGTCGTTATATTACCTTATTACTGAGATTACTTTTGGGATGAAAGCTGTAATTTTGGGGCTTCATCGAGTAAACATAATCCATTATGCAATTGTACGATGTATTGATAGTTGGCGCGGGGCCTTGTGGGCTGGCGGCTGGGATAGAGGCTGCGAAGGCAGGATTGAGCCATTTGATTCTTGAAAAAGGGAGTATTACGGAGTCGATTCGTCGGTATCCCAAACGAATGCGTTTTTTCTCTACTGCCGAAAATATTGAGATTGGAGGGATTCCCTTTCCCATTTCGGATGTCAAAGCCAATCGTAGCGAAGCGTTGCAGTACTACCGAAAAGTAGCGGGGTATTATCGCCTCAACTTTAAATTGTTTACGGAGGTAGCTCAGGTTATAAAGCAAGACGACGAAGTCTTTGAAATTCAGACGTTAGGTGGTGAAAACTACTATGCCAAAAAGGTGATTGTTGCGACTGGTTATTTTGATTTTCCTCGCTTTTTGGGAATAGATGGAGAGAGTCTTCCTCATGTTTCACATTATTATGATGAGCCATTTCAGTACTCTTTTTCCAAAGTAGTGATAGTGGGAGGAGCCAATTCGGCCGTGGAGGCCGCGTTGGAGATGTACCGTCACGATGTGGATGTCACGGTCGTTCACCGTGGAGAAGATTTTCGTCCGACGGTGAAGTATTGGCTAATTCCTGATGTAAAAAATCGGGTCAAAGAAGGAAAAATTAAAACGCGTTTTAATAGCCTTACCAAAGCCATTGAGCCTAAGCGGGTCTTGATAGAAAATATTCAAACGGGGGAAGAAGAATGGCTAGATGCAGACTTTGTATTAATGCTCATTGGATATATTCCCGATGGTGCATTGCTTCAGCGGTGCGGGGTAGAATTGAGACAGCCGAGCATGATACCCGTGTTTGATTCTCAAACCTTCGAAACCAATGTTGCGGGATTGTATTTGTGCGGTACGGTGGTGGCGGGGATTCACACGGAAAAAGTTTTCATCGAAAACGGGCGTGACCATGCCGCCGCCATCATTGACCACATTGTAGGGCGCGAAGTGCGAAAAGTAAAAGAATTGATTGATAGGATTTAAAAAACTGGAGTTGGTATTTTTTAGGCGTCATGTGAAATTCCTTTGTTTGTAATATTCAAGCCATTTCTAGACAATTGGCTACAAACTATCCAAAGATTAATACTAATGTATGCTTTTTATGAGTACCTAAAAGGCATTTTTTTGGATAAAATACAAGTAAATTCTCCTTTAGTGTTTTAAATAAAGCCCTTTTGTTAAAAAAGTAAATTTTTTGTATATGTCATGTAAGATTAAAAAACTTCTTTCAGCTTTAAAGGAGTTCTCTAATAATTTGAGCAGCACTGAAGGGATGATCTTCTTGAAGAGAGATGTGATGCGAAACGTTGCGTTGTGCTAACTCATAAAGGTAGGCTTTATCGTAGTAATGTAGAGAAATATCGGCAACGGTGGCGTAGTCATGCCGTTCGAGGGCTTCAATAATGGCTTTAAAATGCTGCCCTCCGAGTCGTTTTTTGATACGTTCGGTGGCGTTTAGAAGGAGAGAGTGGTCATAACAGGCATATTCACGCACGAGGCGTTGTATTCGAAGGTTTTTTGGTAAATCAACAAAGATAAATTGCGTAGGATGTTGCATTTGTTTCCAAAAAGCCAATGGAATAAAACATCTTCCAATGTTCCTGCTTTCACCTTCTAACCAAACCCGACGATTAGGGGCTAAAGTACTCCATTGCTGATGTAGGAGGTTTTCAAATTGTTCCGAAGAAGGCTGTGGCGTTTGCCCAATGGCACCATAGGCTGAGCCTTTGTGATGGGCGATAGCTTCTAAATCAATGACTTGCTCGCCCATCTGTGTTAGCGCGCGTAGAATGTCTGTTTTTCCACTGCCCGTTTGTCCTCCTAAAATAACTATATTCTGTGGCCGTTCAAACGATTCTAAAACGTGATTACGGTATGCTTTGTACCCGCCTTCTAAGGTAGAAACGTTGAATCCTGCGGTTTTGAGCAGCCAGGCAAAACTACCGCTACGCATCCCACCTCGCCAACAATGAACTAGCACTTGGCGTTGAGGGGCGAGGGCATCGGCTTGTTTGACAAAATAGGCGAGTTTGGGGCCAATCAACTCTAGTCCTAGCCGCACGGCCAAATCGCGACCTTGTTGTTTGTAACAGGTGCCGACTTCAGCGCGTTCTTCATTAGTAAAAAGCGGAATATTGACTGCCCCTGGAATGTGAGCGTGATGGTATTCTTTTGTCGACCGCACGTCGATGATGGGCAAGTGCTGGGCAGCTTGCAAAAAATCAGCGGGAGAGAGTGCCGTCGCCATAAAGTTTCTGGGTTAATTTTTTCTAAGTCCTTTTGCTATCAGTCGGTCACGAATTTGGTTCACCATGTAAATAGAAGCTTCGATTTCATCTTTACGGATAGCAACACTTTCGATGTTAAACCCAAACGGGATTGAGTGGGCTATGCAGAAATCAATTAGTTCATCTGCAATTTGTAAGCAAAAATTGACGGATGACTCTAAGATATTTTCCGAAGAAAGCAGCGATTCTTTGACCGAGTCGGGAATATGAATACCTAGCCACTCCATAAAATGAAGGGTTTTTTTTGACCCACAGGCCGTAATCGTAAAGACAAAAGTAGGGAGGTCTATGTTCTGAGTGCGACAGGTTTTTTCAACGTCCTCCAACATTTGTTTGGCGTAGTCGATATTGAATACGCATTGTGAAACAAAATAACTGACACCGCTTGCTACTTTATCAAGAATTCGCTGGTCTTCGTCTTTGAGCACAGCATGGCGTTCAGGAATAGTAACAGCACCAATGATGGACTCAGCCTCAAATTCGCGCCAAACGGCATAAGCTTCGGGAAGGCTAGTACGGGGTTTAAAATCAGGTGAAGGTACTCCTACAAAAACAGGATAAAAGCCGTTTTGGGTCAAATTACCTATCCACTGACGAAGTTCTTCTGAGCTAAATTTTCCCGCAGGACGATAAATTACTTTGGGAATTGGTAAAGATGCGAGATGCTGGTGGGCAAACTCAAAAGGGTCGAGAGCAGTAATAAATGGAAAAGGACGTTCTTCTGAAGTGCGGCTAGACTCGTCTTGAACGTCATAGACAATGAGGGCATCAATGTCTAACCCTTGCAACCGCGCGAGTGTTTTTTCGGCAATTTCACTTACTTTCTCAGGAGCGGTTTGTGATTTTGGGGGGGTAATACCGTAGAGCAATAGCCCTGACTCTTTTGATTTGATTCTTGTTAAAAACATGCTGCAATTCGTAAATGGAGTTGCAAATGTAGGAAATAGGGGGAAAATACCGAACATAATTACGTTTATGAGTCGAGGTGTGAGCACCCCGACCCACGAGTGTTTATTTCTTCCCTTTCAGGATTTTTTCGTAGCGGGGCATGTCCTTAAATAAATCAAGGGCTGCTTTTACTTCGGCATCGCTTTGGAATACGTACTCACGTTCCCCTTTTTGAAGGTAATAATGTGACGTAATCTCGCGCTCAAGTAAATGTTTAATGTCTTTTTTGAACATTGCCAAATCACTTTCCTTGCTGTGGCTCAGTTTGGTTCTGAGTGCTTTGAGTTGTTCTTGAATAACGTCAAAATATTTTTCTTTTTTGGCGGAGGCCTCAAGTGTGCTGAGGTCTTTTTCGACTTGTGTCACGTAGTCGTATTCTTTGTCTTTTAACCATGTGGTAAACGACTGATAGTCGGCGTCAGAAATTTCAAACTCTTTGGCAGGTTTAATAGTCGGATGTGAAGCACGGTATTGGAGGGCATAGTCAAAAAACAACCCTTTGGAGTTAAGACTTGTCACAATTGTAGGCAAGGCAGGAAGTTCGGTAGCTACGTCAGGCTCTACTCCTCCGCCATCGTATACTACGCGACCATTGCGGGTTTTGAAGGCAACTTTTAACGAATCGGGCACTTTCCCTACGCTACCGTCGGGGTTACGGTGGCTATAGTCGATGGCTTGAATACAACGACCACTTGGAATGTAGTACTTGGCTACGGTTACTTTTAATTTGGTGTTGTATGATAAGTCACGCGTGGTTTGCACTAAGCCTTTTCCGTACGTTCGTTGACCTATCAATACCCCGCGGTCGTAATCTTGCATAACCCCCGAGACGATTTCCGATGCTGAGGCACTGCGGCCATTGACCAACACCACCAACGGAATGTCGGTATCTACGGGAGCCATCGGTGCGGTGTAGGTTTTGTTCCATTCGGTTACTTTTCCGCGGTTCGATACCACTTCTGCATCTTTGGGAATGAATAAATTGCAAATCAATACCGCTTGGTCAAGGAGCCCCCCAGGGTTTTCGCGCAGGTCGAGCACAAGTTTTTTCATACCCTTTCCTTTGAGTTCAACCAACGCATTTTTTACTTCGCGTGCAGCAGTTTGGTTAAAATCTTTCAGATCGATGTAACCTACTTCGTCGTTGAGCATTCCATAGTAGGGAACGTTACCAGTTTTGACAAATTCGCGCGTGACATTCATTTCGATGAGGTCTTTCGTACCCACACGCCGTACGGCAAGTTTGACGGTCGAATTGGCCTGTCCTTTCATTAATTTGTCGGGATTGGCATCTTTGCGGGTGGTGATGTCCACCCCGTCAATTTTGACGATTTCATCCCCGACGTGAAGCCCCGCTCTAGCCGCAGGCGAGTCTTCTAAAATCGAATAAATGATTTGTTTTCCTTTGTTGGCCGTAATCACTGCCCCGATGCCCGTGTATTGTCCTGTGGTCATGGTGCGGTAATCTTCGATTTCGTCTTCGGCGTAGAAATTAGTATAAGGGTCGAGGTTTTTAAGCATCGACTCAATACTCATTTTTGTTAAGCGGTTAGGATTGATTTCGTCTACATAATAGCGATTCAACTCCTTAAATAGGGTGGCGTAAATGTCTAAATTACGAGCAATTTCAAAGAAACGTTCGTCGTTGCGGAAAGCAAAAAAGCCTAAAGCCACGGCGCATACGGCAGCGAGAGTGAGTTTACGGAAGTGTTTCATGGTGGTCTTTTTATCAAAAAACGCGTAAAGTGCTACGAAGTTAGGAGATTTCCCCAAAAAAACGAGCGATGCCTCGAAAGACATCGCTCGCCGTGAATAGGACGGTTGCTAAATGTTTATTTCCCGCCTTCGAACAATTGAAAGAATTGGTCGAGTTTTGGCAAGATAACGATTTCAGTACGACGATTGACACTGCGGTTTTTGCTACTATCGTTAGCTACTTTTGGGACATATTCGCCACGGCCACCTGCGGTCATACGCTCAGGAGCAACTCCGTATTTTTTCTGAAGAGCACGTACCACTGATGTAGCGCGTTTTGCACTTAAATCCCAGTTGTCTTCTAACACAGAAGCACTGTTGTATGGTACGCTATCAGTGTGTCCTTCCACCAAGATATCAAAATCTTTGCGGTCGTTTACTACTTTCGCGATTTTGCCCAATACTGCTTCTGCTTGAGTAGTGATTTCGTAGCTACCGTACTTGAACAACATTTTGTCTGAAAGTGAGATATATACTACCCCTTTTTTCACTTCAATGTTTACGTCTTCGTCGTTTACGTTGTCAAGCGAACGCTTGAGGCTCATCACCAATGCCAAGTTAAGCGAATCTTTGCGGCGCAAATTTGAGTTCAAGTCTTGGATGTAAGAGCTCTGACGGTTCAAGGCATCTAATGATTTTTTAATACTTTCAGCACCGTCTTTACTAACAATTGATAAGTCAGACAAGCGGTCAAGAAGGTTAGTGTTGGTACGTTTCAAGTACGCCAATTCTTCTTCCAATGCTTTGAGTTTTGCACGTTCGTTGGTGATATCACCATCTTTCAACTTAATTTGACTTTTTAAATCGCTGACGTCATTGTTAAGTTTTGCCGTTAACGCATCACAATCAGCTTTGTTTTTGTCAAGTAATGCTCGGAGTTCAGCTTTTTCCTTGTTGAGTTGTGCTAATTGTTTCTTGTTGCAAGACGCAAGAAGAAGTACAGATAATGAAAATAAAACAATTTTTCTCATTTTGTATGAGGTTAAAAGTGGATTATATAGTTAGGTATTTGCTACAAACTTAAAGCGTTTGCGTCAACTTTTTGCTATATAAACTCAATTCTTTGTGATTTTTACCACTACTAATGTAATTTTTTTTAAAAAAAGTGTTTTTGGCTCTTTTAGAACCCTTTTGTCGCACAGTAGACTTTGTCGCCTAAAATGCGCGTTATCTTTTGAGTAATAAATCAAAGCAGTCAATAGTAGACGAGAATCGGCCTTTAACTTGCTCTAAAAGTGCTCCAAAAATGAGGACAGGTGCGGCGGAAGTAATCGGAGAATGAATGGATTTACGAAAAATTTCCTATTTTTACGGCCGTTTTCAACCCTCCCAAATCCAGAATTTTATATATATACAATGAGACAAATACTTTTCCGTGAAGCTTTACGTGAAGCCCTTAGCGAAGAAATGCGTCGTGACCCACGCGTGTTTTTGATGGGTGAAGAAGTAGCAGAATACAATGGAGCTTATAAAGTAAGTCAAGGAATGCTTGACGAGTTTGGTCCAGAACGCGTTATTGATACGCCGATTGCCGAATTGGGTTTTGCAGGTATCGGGGTAGGTGCTGGGATGAACGGCTTGCGTCCAATTGTGGAGTTTATGACGTTCAACTTCTCGTTGGTTGCTATCGACCAAGTAATTAACTCTGCCGCCAAAATCCTTTCGATGTCTGGTGGGCAATACAGTTGCCCTATCGTGTTTCGTGGACCAACTGGAAACGCAGGTCAACTGGGAGCTCAACACTCTCAAAACTTTGAAAATTGGTATGCCAATACCCCAGGTTTGAAAGTAGTAGTTCCTGCAAACCCATATGATGCCAAAGGATTGTTGAAAGCGTCTATTCGTGACAATGATCCTGTTATTTTTATGGAGTCAGAAGTGATGTATGGAGACAAAGGCGAGGTGCCCGAAGAAGAATACATCATTCCACTTGGAAAAGCCGAAGTTAAAAAATTAGGAACTGACGTGACGATCGTGTCATTTGGAAAAATGATTCCACGCGTTGTAAATCCTGCTATTGAAGAATTAGCGAAAATGGGTATCAGCGCTGAACTTGTTGATTTGCGTACGGTACGGCCTATTGACTATGATACTGTAATCGCATCGGTTAAAAAAACAAACCGCTGTGTAGTGGTAGAAGAAGCATGGCCATTATCGTCTATCGCAACCGAGCTGACTTACATGATTCAACGTAAGGCCTTTGATTATTTGGATGCACCAGTGATTCGTGTCAACAGCATGGATGTATCGCTTCCGTATGCACCAACGTTGGTAGAAGCGGCCTTGCCAAGTGTAAAACGTACGATTGACGCAGTAAAAGCAGTGCTTTATCGCAGCTAATTGAAAACCTGTGTTGCCTGTAAAACAAAAGAGCCCCGAGAGGGGCTCTTTTGTTTTACAGGTTTTTTTGGTGGTATCCTATCATAAAACTACTATTTTTGGAGTTATTCATCTTTAAATCTATTGTATGATGAAACAGCTAATTGTAACACTTTGCCTTGCAGCTTTGGTAAGCACGGGCCTTTATGCACAAACGACCGACGCGGCCGTCGATAATATCTTTGCAAAATACTACACTGCCACCGGCAGCAAAGCGCTGTGGGACTCGGTGCAAACCTATACAATTAAGCAAGCTTACCGCGCAGGTACAGCCAATGACTATGATTTGGACATCAAAGCTTCTTTGCCACTTCAAGCTATGGTGAAGGTAAGAACCATTCTAAAACGTGATTTTATTTATGGTATTAAGGCGGCTGATGGTTGGCTTAAAATTCCAATTGGTAGCCGCGATAAAGTGACACAGTACCAAACGAGTAACCTGAGCGATAGAGAGCGAGATAATATGCGCCGTGAGCTTACTGATATTTTTGTGCCTTTTGGTGATTATACAGTTAAGGGATATATCGCGACGGTGGTCGGAAACCAACAAATCAATGGCACCGCAACTACTCAAGTGGAATTAGAAGGAAAAGGAGTAAAATACAATTTATATTTCGATACCACAACGGGGTTGCTGGTGAGAGAAAAGCTAACATTACCCACGGGAGAAATTCAAACGCGTGACCACTCGAAGTACGAAAAGTCGAAATTTGGACTGTCATATCCTTCTGAAACTACTTTTGTTAGCAGCATTGATAAAAGGCCAGTAAAAGTAACGACGGTCGTAGATTTTAACCCGAAATTTGCAGAAGACCCGTTTGTGAAATAGGCTTTTGTGGGTCGAAGTAACAAATAAAATGCTCTGTGGGAGGGGGAAGTTATTGAGTGAAAAAAGTAGGTAGAGGCATATTAGTTGCACTATTGGGGCTACTACTGGTCGTAGGCTCGGGAGTGGTTTGGTTGCAAACTGCTTCGGGTCAAGACTGGTTGGCTCGACAGGCCGTGTCGTACCTACGCAAAAAACTCAAAACAAAAGTGGATGTTTCCCAAGCCCGTTTTTCTCTGCCCGACTGGATAGAACTTCGTGGGGTGTACATCGAAGATCTCCGCCGCGACACGTTGCTTGCAGGAGGGCGAATCTACGCCGATTTGGACGTGTGGGGGCTGCTGCAAAATCGGGTAGGAATCAATGAAATTCAACTCGAAGACATTCGTTTGAAAGCGTATCGAACGCTCCCTGATACTGCTTTCAATTTTCAATTTATCATTAATACATTTACTTCACAAACTACAACCCCCGATACTACTTCTGCCCCCCTAGAGATGCGGATGGATGCCGTTCTGTTGCGAAATGTGCGGTTGTCGTACCAAGATGCGGTCGTTGGTACGGATGCGGAAGTGTCTTTGCCCGATGCATGCTTCAATTTCTCGGCTTTTAACCCTTCTCTCAGTCGATATCATTTGACGAATACCAATATTCAATCAGGATGGGTAAAGGTGAAAATGTACACCCCGATTCGTAAAGATAGCGGTTTAACTTCTTCTGCATCTACTGCCGATTCCCTTGACCTAGAACTGGGAACGATTCGATTGGGTGACTATCGGGTTGTGTACGAAGACCGTAAACAGCAGTTAAAAACGGAGGCCAACATCGGGAAATTAGAAATAGAGGCCGAAAAGCTGTATTTGACTCGGCCATTGGTAGTACTCAAAAAACTGGGGGTTAAAAATACAGGCATTGCTTTTCAATCGGGTGATTTTAAGTTGGATATTCAACGTTTTGCTACTCAGCTCGAAGATTTTCAATTTACTCCCCAACGTATCTCGGGGAGGCTAAAATTGGGAAGTTGGCTTGAAAAACGCCGTGGAGTGATGCGGCAACTTCGTGCCGATTTTATGTACACCCCTCGCCAGTTGTCCCTTCAAAATTTACTGCTCCAAACCAATGAAACGCTCTTACAAAACCGAGTGGTGCTCAACTACGCTTCGTTGGAGGAATTTTCCAAAAATGTGGGCAACGTTGGGGTGGATGTTTGCCTGACAAAAAGCCAATTGGGTTTCAAAGATGTTTTAGCGTGGATGCCAGCCTTGCGAAAAAAAACACCGTTTGCCAAGAACCCTACAGCTAGTGTAAAATTCAATGGGCTAGTGCAGGGGAGAATCAATGACCTAAACCTAAAAGGCGTAGATATAAGTACACTTGATGCTACGCGTTTTAAGGTCGATGGACGTATTAAAGGCTTACCCGACCCAAAGCAAATGGCGTTGGATTTACTCATTGCTGAGTTGTCGTCTTCGCGGAGAGATTTGCAGCGTATTCTACCTGACAGGGCTTTTCCTTCTACCATCGAACTTCCCGAAAACTTGCGTTTTTCAGGGAAGGTACAGGGGAGTTTGGATAATCTTCGTTTGGACACGCAGTTGGCTTCGGATAGGGGAGGGGCTGCGTTTGCTGGAAACCTCAAAAATTTTGTGCGTGGCCGTCAACAAGAATACAATGGAACCCTTTCATTGAAGGAATTTGATGTAGGCAAATGGCTGAAACAATCACTTGCAGAATTGGGAAAAATATCGCTCAAAGCCACGGTCGTTGGGCAAGGAATTGACCCCAAAACGTTGCGAGCAGACTTAGCTGCCGTGGTTGAAAAGGCCGATTTGAAGGGATATGTGTATCAAAATTTAGAAATAAAAGGAAGTTTACGAGGCCAGTTGGTCGACCTAGTAGCGGCAGTGGCAGACTCTAACCTAAACCTAAAATTGACTACCAAAGTAGATTTACGGTCAGAATACCCTTCGTTTTCTTCTCAATTAGATATTCAAACCCTCCGTCTGAAAGCCCTTCATTTGTACGAAGATGAAATTGATATCAAAGGAGGAATCAACGCCAACTTTACCTCTACTGACCCCGAAGACCCGCGAGGGACCCTTCAAATTACGAATGGGATTCTTGCTCAAAAAGGCAAGAACATCCCCTTGCAAAACATTTGGGTGGAATTAGATAATCAAGAGGGCGAACGATTGGCATTGATTAATACTCCCTTTTTGAAAGCAAAAGCAACAGGAACGTTTCGGTACATACAGTTGGCTGACGTACTATTGACAGAAATCAGTCGCTACTTTGCCTTGCCCGACGTACCCTATAAGCCTGTTACTACTCCTTACCGACTTTCGGTCGAGGGTAAAGTGGCAAACCATCCTGCACTTCAAGTATTTGTCCCAGAACTTACTCGTATGGATACGGTAAGATTTATGGTTCATTTAAACAGTCAAGGTGATACTACACTAATGGCACGCATTGTGGCTCCACGCATTGACTACGATAGCATGGTCGTCAACAATGCGGACTTTGGAATACTCGGAATCGAAAATCAAGCCAATTATGTGGGGCATGTAGATACGTTTTTGTACGATACGTATCAAATCAAACGAGCCGCGATAGAAGGCCAAGTAGCCAATAGTTTGGTAGGATTTAATGCCTCTTTTAAGGACTCATTGTATAAAAAGCAACATGAATTGTCGGGGACATTGGCGAGTGTTGGCAATGCGTATCGCCTTCAACTAGCCCCCAATGGGTTTTTACTGGATTACAAACCTTGGAAAGCAACTACAGATGGGTTCGTCCAATTTGGGAAAGATGGACTGTTGGTACAACAATTTGACCTCCAACAAAATCGACAGCGGCTTCTTATCAACACAACAACGGGTGTTCCTAATGGACCACTTCGGGTAGAGATGGATAACCTTGACTTGGCTTCTTTGACTGCGTTGGTGATGGATTCGTTGCAGATAAGCGGAAAGTTAGGAGGAAACGTTTTACTTCAAAATTACACCGAATCGGCCGTGTTTACGGGGGATTTGGGCATTGAAGGGTTTCAATATACCAATATTCCAATTGGCGATTTGAAGATTAGAGCCGCCAACGAATCTGCGTCAAAAATTGTGGCTGAGGCTACCCTCAAAAGCCCTCAAAACGATGTACGCCTGAGCGGTAATTATCTTTTAAAAAGTAAAACACCGTTCGATTTTGAAGTAGATATTCGTAAACTCGGTGCACGGACAATTGAGGCGTTTAGTGCGGGGCAATTACGGCGTGCAACGGGGGCGCTGTCGGGGAAAGCACAAATTCGAGGAGCTATTGATAAACCTAAGGTGGAGGGAGAGGCGCTTTTTGATAGTGTGTCGTTTAATGTAACCAAGCTTGGAGCAACATATCGAATTAATAACAGCCGCTTACAGTTTGTCAATTCAGACGTATTTCTCAAAAAATTCATTGTAAAAGATACCCTCAACCAACCTTTGCAGGTAGATGGGAAAATTAATTGGGGAAATCTCCCTAGCGTTGCCTACGATTTGACCGTGGAGGGCAAGGATTTTACCGTTCTGAATGCCTCCCGTATAGAAAACGACTTTTTGTACGGAAAAGGAATTGTGGATGCCAAATTACACATCGAAGGGGTGGGGACTAATCCCACGATTGATGGTTCGGTCAAACTCAAACAAGGAAGCGATATTACGGTCATCATGCCCGACGACGACTTGGGTAAAGCAAGCACCGAAGGAATCGTGGAGTTTATCAATAAGTCGGATTCTACGGCGGTGCCCAAAGACAGTCTACAAACCGAAGCCCCGTTGGAATTCGGGGCAGGTATTTCGCTTAATTTGGAAGCTGATGACCGTTCACAACTCACCATTGTGGTCGATGAACTCAACGGCGACAACCTCAAAGTGAAAGGAAATGCGCAGTTGAATGCAGGAATTACCCCTGAAGGACAGCCCTATATTTTGGGGTTGTACGAACTTACGCAAGGGTCTTACAACCTTACTTTTGAAATCCTTAAACGAGACTTTACTATTCAAAAAGGTAGTCGACTGCTGTGGACAGGTGACCCCATGAAGGCCGATGTGGACATTACGGCGGTGTATCCTGTAACTGCCGACTTAACGCCGCTTCAAGGCAAAGCAGCGAAGTATGGTAAAGTACCGCTCGAAGTATTGCTCAAAATGCAAGGGAGTCTCAGTAACCCTCAGATTAGTTTTGAGGTGCGCCCTGACCCGAATAAGATGCCCGCAACTACCCGCAATCAAATTGAAGAAGACGGGGTGTTTAATAACATCAAAGACCCCGTTCAGATGAACAAGCAAGTGTTTTCTCTGCTGGTGTTGAATAAATTTATTGGAGAACAGTCATCGGACTTTTTCTCTTCGGTGAATCCTGAAGTGATTGCGCGCCAAAGCGTAAGCAAACTTCTTACCGATCAACTCAACCTTTTGGCCTCTGATTTAATAAAAGGAGTGAAACTTAATTTCGACGTCAACTCTACTGCCGTAGCGACGGCCAGTGGAAGCGCAGGTCAGACCGATTTGAACGTTGGTTTGAGTAAAGCATTTTTGAACGAGCGTTTGACGGTAAATGTGGGGCGAAATTTTGAAATAGAGAGCGGAAACCGTACTCAAAAATCAACAGAATTGGTCGATAACGTTAACATTAATTATGACCTGACTCGTGATGGACGCTATGCTGTACGCGCTTACCGCAAAAACCAATACCAAACGGTGTTAGAAGGATTTATCGTAGAAACGGGTGTGAGTTTTGCCATTGTGTTGGACTACGAAACCTTCAAGGAAATGTTTAAGAAATAGATTTCAAACTTTGAAATAAATGTCAAGAATCACTTCTGTAGGGCTTTTTTTGATTGGAATCGCGCTGAGTAGCTGCTCGGTCTCGAAACACCTGCCTGCGGGAGAAAGTTTGTATATGGGGGCTGAGGTACAGGTAGTGACTGATTCAACGATGTCTTCTAAACAAGCCAAAGAAGTAAAAGCCTTGGTAGAACCCTTGATTCGCCCTGTTCCTAACAGTAGCTTGTTAGGGTTTCCCTACAAAGTTTGGTTTTACTACTTTATGGGTGAACCGACCAAAGAAAAAAGCTTTCGGGGGTGGTTTCGTAAGCGTTTTGGGGAGCCGCCTGTGTTGGCGAGCCGCCGTGCGGTAACTACCAATAGTGAAGTGCTGACTAACCACCTCAACAACGAGGGGTATTTCAGAACTCAGGCTTCAGGCGAATTGGTTGAAAAAGGACGCACAGCCAAAGCCAAATATACCATCGTGCTAAAACCCCGATATACCATTGAAAATGTACAGTTTGTGAATCCCAACAATGGGGGTAGTTTTGGGAACGAGTTTCTAAAAACAAGCACTACTTCGCTGCTAAAATCAGGGCAGCCTTACCAACTTTCGGCCATTGAAGCAGAGCGCCAACGTATCGAACGTGACTTGAAACGTATTGGGTATTATTATTTTCGCCCCGACTACCTCATTGTAAAAGCCGACACGAACCTCCACCGACAACGGGTCAATCTGTACGTTGAATTAAAACCCACTACGACGCAGTTAGCCCTGAAAAAGTACTACATTAAAAATGTGTACGTCATTTCGGACAATGGGTTTTTGCGTTCTGATACCTTGGCGGGAGCGGTATTGCGTAGAGGGTTCAAAATTGTGGACCCTGCTCGAGCATACCGCGTAAGAACGTTTGCCGACGCCATTGGTTTTCGCCCCAAAGCCCTATATAGTAGCGATGTGCAAGATGTGTCCTTGTCGCGGCTTATTAACTTGAAAAACTTTAAGTTTGTTAAAAACCGTTTTGAACTTCTTCCTCGTTCTGATTCGGCTTTGCTAGATGTTTATTATTATCTAACTCCGTTGAAAAAGAAGTCGTTGCGGGCGGAGTTGAGCGCTGTTACCAAATCAAACAACTTAACTGGGTCGCAACTTAATCTCACGTGGTTCAATCGAAATCTGTTTCGTGGGGCAGAAATGTTACGTTTAACGGCCAATGCGGGGATTGACGTGCAGCTAGGAAGTCAACGTAACATCAAAGTACGAGATTACTACCGCACGAGCGTAGAGGGTGAACTCTCCTTTCCTCGTTTTGTCTTGCCTTTTTACCGAATGAATCCCGCCAAAAACCAAACGTTGCCCAAGACAACGTTGACGGTGGGGTACGAAGAATTGTCACAAAAGAATTTTTATACACAAACCTCAGTGAAGTTCAATTGGGGCTATGTATGGCGCCGCAGTACGAGAATCGAGCATTCGTTTACACCGATTGCTCTCAACATAGTCAAGCCTCGTAACATCAGCGAGGCGCTTGTTGATAGCATTACCTCGCCCAACGCTCGCTTGCAGGACTTGCTTCGGTATTTCAATATTCTCGAAAATCGCCTCATTTTAGGAGCGCAGTATAACTTTAGTTTTACACCTCAGCCTGCTTTGGGTAGCAAGGGTAAATTTGTCTTAAATGCGGGAGCTGATATTGCAGGAAACGTAGCGGGGCTAATTGCCAAAGGTCGTCAGGAGGTTGGAATAGTATTTGGAATTCCGTACGAACAATACGCTCGTTTTGACTTAGATATGCGTTATTATTACGATATATCCCCTTCGATTCGTTGGGCAAATCGTTTGCTGGGTGGAATAGGTATTCCGTACGGCAATTCGTATGCTCTTCCTCAGTTTAAGCAATATTTTGCAGGGGGGAGCAATGGTATTCGAGCGTTTCGTGGGCGCGCCGTAGGCCCAGGAAGTTACCAGCCCGACTCGCTGAGTTTGTTTGGGTTTACTTCTTTTGGGGATATTCGACTGGAGGTAAATACGGAGATTAGATGCAAGATAAATCAGTATATCGAAATGGCTCTTTTTGCCGACGCCGGCAATATCTGGATGTACCGAAACTTTGATAATTCGTTTTACTTCCCCGAAGATAATGCCGTTTTTACCAATAAGTTCTACAAGCAAGTTGCCGTAGGGACGGGTCTTGGCCTGCGTTTGACACTGCCGTTTTTGCTGCTGCGTTTCGACTTAGCAATGCCCCTTCGCAAGCCATGGCTTCCCGAAACCGACCGTTGGGTGATTCGTCAAATGGACTTTAGAGACGGGATATGGCGCAAAGAAAATTTGGTATTGAATATTGCCGTGGGGTATTCGTTTTAGGTTATATTTCGGCTTTCCCAAATGTGCGCTTTGGGGCTTTCCCTTCTGTAATGAGAAATCCGTTTGGGGTTAGATTAGTAAATTCTTTAAAATCACGTACCAAATGTTGATAATCATAGTACCCTAATTCAAGATATTCAACAATCGCCAATTGTCCATTCGTGTCCTTGTCCGACACTTTGATGTCGTTTGGATGCATACCACAGTATTGCCTACGTTTGAAATAAGTTTTTGCAGGAATGATGGTACAAAACTGGCGAAGCAATAAAAATGATTGGTGGTAAAAATCAGACGTTTCCTGTGTCACGGACGTCTTGTTCGTCAAAAGCTACAACCCTAAAGCAGTATCCTATTTATTATTTTGCCATCTCCCCTAAAAACCCCAACACCTTTTAAAATGAACTCTATCTTTTCGGTCGTATGTATCCTTTTAGTTGCCTCTTGTGCGGCTTCGTCGGTAAAACTAGAAGAAATCGAGCATAGTATTACGGCGCAGAATTACCTTAGAAATGGCTATCAATTGGTATGGCAAGATGAGTTTGAGGGGGAGAGCCTCGATTTGCAAAAATGGGAATACCGACAAGCAGGTGTGTTGAGAAACCTTGGTCGTGTAGTCAAAGAAAATGTACGACTTGATGGCAAGGGTAATTTGCTAATTGAGCTTCGGAAAGAAGGAAACGAATATAAAATTGGTCAAATTGGCACAGAAAAATTCTACAAAACCCGCTATGGATACTTTGAATGTAAAGCAAAAATGAACCACGAATTAGGGCCTCATGTCGCGTTTTGGTTACAAACCCCAACCATGGGAAAAGTGCTAGGCAATCCCTCTCAGTCGGGTGTAGAAATAGATATTTTTGAATACCACCGAAAAGAGCCCTCAACGGTACACCATAATTTGCACTGGGACGGCTACGGCGCAGACCATAAAAGTACGGGCTCGAAAATAGCGGTGCCGTCGGTCGCTTCGGGTTTTCATACATTTGGGCTGTTGTGGACAGAAAAAGAATACATTTTTTACGTTGATGGAAAAGAAACGTGGCGTACGATTACGGCGATTTCAAACGTAGACGAATACCTCATTTTGAGTCTAGAACTAACGGGCTGGGGCGGCGACCCTTCCAAAGCCATACTCCCCGACGAAGTAGTGTACGACTACGTAAGAGTGTACCAACAAAAGTAAAAGAAAGCTTAAGACCCCTTTTAAGGAAGACTGTTCTCCCTCATTTTTTCATGGTTACACGTTTTTTGGTTTTCTGCGTAATTAGCTGTGCCTTCGTTTCAATGACGAATGCCCAGATATCGTATTATGTCGCCCCCAATGGGAAAGATACGCATGCTGGTACGGTACAACGACCTTTTCAAAGTCTAACCAAAGCCCTTGCGTTGGCCAAACGGGTCAAAGGGAAAAAAGTGAAAATCTATTTGCGTAGTGGAATTTATTATTTGCCTACTACCCTAACATTGGATGCCGAAGAGGTAAAGGCGTTAACGTTGGAAATTGAGGGATACACCAACGAAAAAGTAGTCATCAGCGGCGGGAAGTCCCTACAATTGGATTGGAGACCGTTTAAAAACGGGATTTTTCAAGCGACTGTAGCTGAAACCCAAGACTTCGAACAACTTTACGTCAACGGCCAATTACAGCAATTAGCACGGTATCCCAACTATGATTCTACCGCTCGGGTATTTCATGGAACATCGGCAGAAGCAACAAGTCCCGAACGCGTACGGAGGTGGAGTCAACCCGCGGGTGGGTATGTTCATGCACTTCATTCGGGCGAATGGGGTGGATTTCATTATTTGATTACGGGAAAAGATGCAAAAGGGGCGCTAACGTTGGAAGGTGGTTGGCAAAATAATCGCCCTGCACCGATGCATAAACAGCATCGTTTTGTCGAAAATATTTGGGAAGAATTGGATGCTCCCCACGAATGGTATTTTGATAAAAAGACCCGTACCTTGTATTTTATCCCGCCACCAAACGTAAATCTTTCCAAGGCACAAGTCGAGGTGTCGGGACTGTACACCCTAGTAGAAATGCGCGGTACTCCCGAAAAACCATTACGCAATATTCATTTCAAAAACCTGCATTTTACGCATACCGAACGTAGCTTTATGGAAACCAAAGAGCCGTTGGTTCGCAGCGATTGGACGTTTTTTCGAGGGGGCGCGGTATTGATGGAGGGTACCGAAAGTTGTACTGTTACTGACTGTGAATTGGCCAATTTGGGCGGAAATGCCATCGTGATGAGCAAATATAATAGAAATAATGCCGTCAGAGGGTGCCATATTCATCACATTGGAGCAAGTGCCGTTGCGTTTGTGGGAGACCCCAAGGCCGTACGTTCGCCTTCGTTTCGCTATGAGTTGTCGATTCCTTACGAGCAACTGGATAAAACCCCTGGGCCTAAAACCAACGACTTTCCTCAAGCTTGTTGGGTAGAAGATAATCTAATTCATGATGTCGGCCAAATCGAGAAACAGGCCACGGGAGTGCAGATTGAGCTGTCGGCGCAGATTACTGTGCGCCACAATAGCATCTATAACACCCCAAGAGCAGGTATCAATATCGGCGACGGGGCGTGGGGAGGGCACTTGTTGGAGTTCAATGATGTGTTTAACACAGTACTAGAAACGGGCGACCACGGGGCGTTTAACTCATGGGGGCGTGACCGCTTTTGGTATGCCAACCGACGCTACATGGATAGCCTTGTGGCGGTTCATCCCGAACTGATTTTGCTGGATGCTCAACAACCTACTGTTATCCGAAACAATCGCTTTCGTTGCGACCACGGCTGGGATATTGACCTCGATGATGGCTCGTCTAACTACCATATTTATAACAATGTATGCCTCAATGGTGGCCTAAAACTTCGGGAAGGTTTTTACCGAAAAGTGGAGAATAACATTTTGGTAAATAACTCTTTTCACCCGCACGTTTGGTTTAAAAATAGTCACGATGTTTTTAAACATAACATTGTGATGAAAAAGTACTATCCCATTCAAGTTAGTGATTGGGGGCCTGATATTGACCAAAATATATTTCCTGATTCGGTAGCGTTGGCGTTGGCTCGGAAAAACGGAACGGATGCAAACAGTGTTGCGGGGGCACCATTGTTTGTGAACGCTTTGGTGGGAAATTATACCGTGAAAAATAACTCGCCTGCGTTTCAAATTGGCTTTAAAAACATTCCTATGCAGTCGTTTGGGGTGCAAAAAGCGTCGTTAAAAACACGAGCATTAACCCCACTCATTCCATTAGTGACTACCAACGAATCTGCCGATAGCAAAGTCTCCATACTCACCTGGCTAGGAGGTATGCTCAAAAATGTTGAAGGCTTAGGCGAGCGCTCAGCGTATGGGTTACCCGATGAAACGGGCGTGATTATAACGATCATCGGGGCCAATAGCCTGTTGCAAAAGTCAGGTTTACAAGAAAAGGATGTTATCCGTATGGCTGCTGGCAAAGCCATTAAGTCTATCCGTGATTTAATGGAAATGTACCAAGAAGTCAATTGGCAAGGGCACATGGAAGTGGAGGTACTACGGAACCAGAAGTTTTTAAGGATAAGGCTGAATTTGAAGTGAGATTTACATAAGGTAATTCACGGAATATTTCAAAAATGAATGATTGCTGTGGGGTGGAGATTCGTGAGAATCAGCAGCGGGAGTACAGAAAAGAATGAGAAATAACTTATTGAGTAAACAGGCAAGCATCATTAGGACAACCGCAGTTTTTCAAAAAATTCAGGGTTAAAATCGGCCTCTCGAAAATGAGCCAATACATACTCTAGCGAACGCTGTTCGCGAAGCCAAGTGTCGCAGGTGGCGTGCCGAAGGCGAGTGCCAAGGGCGTTAAAACCCGTGACTATCCGTGTGCCTTGGCGGTAGTTGATTCGAATAGCGATTTCTTGGGTCGGATGCTGCCAATAAAAAGACTGAATGTCGTCAGGGCATTGAGCAGGAATTTCGCCGTACGTTTGGTATTCGAGGTCAAAAAACTTGGCCGAATTAAAGAATACGCCTGGCTGGTAGGCAGTACGTTGACCAGCAATGGTTTGGGCGATGGTTTCTCCCATGATTCGGCCTGTGTACCAAATTTGCTCCACCGACTTGCGTCCATGAGGAGGCGTGCGATGCTCGGCACAGTCACCAATTGCATATACGTCGGGAAGGTTGGTTTCTAAATATTCATTAACTAAAACTCCACGTTGCGTTTCAAGGGATGTATTGGTTAAAAAATCAATACTAGGCTCAACCCCAATGGAAATGCCTAGCAATTGGCAATCAATCGTTTCGCTTTGCGAAGTGATAATACTTTTTACCCGCTGAGTACCTTGTATTGTTTTTAGCTCACATCCAAATCGTAAGTCTATTCCCCTTTTCTGGAGGTGTTGCGTGACTAATGTGGACTCTTCAGGAGGTAAAATATTGCTCCAATAATTCGATTCGCGCACAAGTATGGTTACATGGATACCGCGCGAATGAAGCATTTCCGCTAATTCGACCCCAATTAATCCACCTCCGACGACAACGGCTTGTTTTACTCCCGTCGATGTATACTCTAGCTTTTCCAAATCTTGAAAGGTATACAGCCCTTGGACGCCTTCCAGGTGGGTATTGGGCCAATCGCCAAAACGGGGCACAGAGCCCGTAGCTATAATGAGTTTATTGTACGAAAGTTCGTGTATTTGAGTAGTAGAAGTGTTTGGTTTTGAAGCTACTTTTGTAATACGTTCAAGTATAGTAGGCTGGTAAACAACAGTGTGGCTGTCGGCCGAAAGAAATAACTTGTGTTGACTAAAACTAACAGTTTCAACGGTTCCTCTGACCAAGTCAATCCTATTTTTTTGCCAAAACCAATTTTCGTAAGGCTGGGTGTGTTCGAATTTGAGATGCCCCATGTACACATACATCAGTGCCGTTCGGGAAAAGAAATAGTTGGTTTCTTTTGAGATAACCGTGATACGACAATCGCTATTTTTTCGTAAGTGCCGTGCGGCCGTAATACCCGCAATTCCATTTCCGATGATGACAACGTGCATGATTGAGAAAATCTATTGCAATGGTTTTGGTTTTGTCGCGGTCGAAGTACCATTAGCTCCAATGCTAATTCGTAACCCAAAATCTTTTTCTTTACTTACATCTTCTAGCGACACCAGCATTCCCCCTTTGGCCTTCCAAGTCGTTCGTTTGGCTTGTTTTGATTCGGGAGCGTACTTGCCCGACAAATAGGTATCAAACTGATTATAGAGATTTTGAGTGGCGTTGGCATCATTAAGATAAATATCTACTCGAACACCGTTCAAAGCTTTGTTATTGTCGAGGTAATAAAGAATATCAATTGCCTCAAAATTTTCGGTTTCGTGCGTGTAACCTACGTGGTCGGTACTGTCTTCAAACAATTCAAATTTCTCTTCGGCTTTGATTTTGCTCAATGGGTCTCCAAACGTAAAGCCACGGAAATTTCCTCTTTGGGGAGTAATAATGAGCTTCAAAAGCTCAGATTGGTTAGTACTTACCATAGGAGTTTTGACGGCGTTTGCTGTATCAACGGCTGCCTTTTGCTCGCTAGTTTGTTCGTTACTCTTCCCACACGAAAACAGGATGGCTACAACAGTAGCTATGACTAATAAATAAGTGTGTTTGGGATAAGAATGTATCATTAAATCCAATTTTGATTAAAAACTCTGCGAAGTTAGGGCTAAATACGGTTCTATGCCAATGCCTCACTCGTTTTTAATCCTAAACTAATGTAAGAAATAGGAAGATTAAAACTCCCTACCAAAAGAAAAATAGAAGCGTGCTTCTCCAAGATGATTGACCGAATAGTTAAGATGTCCTACAAAATTATACCAAGTAACGATGTCGAGTCCTAGCCCCATTCCCATCAGAGGCCGGTTGGCTAATTTGCTATTGTTTAAATCGATGTATTGGTTACGTACATACCCAAAATCGGCATAAATGGTGGGATAAATAGCCAAAGGAAAAGTGTTAAACTGGCGTACCTTAATGAGCTTGCTAAGGTTGAAAGTACGGCTGAGTAGTTGATAACGTAAGTTAGTTTTTACAAGTCCAAAATGTTGACCATCAATGACGTATAACTCGTAGCCTCGGACTAAGTCGGTGAGGTATCCTAGCCCCCTTGTTTGTAAGAAAGGTTGAAGAGCGGGGGTGGAGGTCTTCGCTTTGGTGCTAAAACTAAAAAATAGTTTTTTTCCTAGAGGAAGATATTGCCCATAGCTGGCTGTGGCTTCCCATTGGTGTATATCATCGCTTGAAAAAACTCCTAAACGACTTATTGTTAATCCATAATAATATCCTCTAAGCGGGTATTGTCCACGGTCGCGACGGTCAAAAGAATGAGAGTAACTCAGTTGAACATAGTTCTGTTGGTGCCGTCCATTGAGAAAGTAATTAGGGTTCAACTTCGCGATGGTATCGCTGAGGGTTGTGTGTGAAAACTGGGCAGTGATGGAGTGAAATCCGTAGAACTTGGGACGATAAGTAAACGTCATGTAGGGATTGAGTCGCTCACGTATTCGGTTTTCGTTCGGGAAAAAAACAAGTTTATCAGCACGAGTACGGTAGGCTAAGGTTCGGTTGGTTAGCCGAATCATTCCGATGGTCATACCTAGTTTTTGTTTTTTGCCTAAATAAGGACGAGAGTAATACAAATCAAGGCGAGGGATAAACCCAAACTCAGCACGCAATCGAAGGCGGTCGTTGTTGCCCGTCAGGTTTTGTTGTAAAATATACGCACCATAAATCGTACGACTCAGGTCGCGTCCGCGTTCGTACCACCATTCGTTGAAATTGCGGTCGGCGAGCTCAAATACAGGAAATGCCAGCAAATACCATTGTTCTTTGACAAATACTTCCAATTCGATAGCCTGGGGAGAAGCAATAAGCTTCCCGTCGGCGGTATAAAAGTTGAGTGCGGTCGTGTCGTTGTCTATCCGTTTCTTTTTTAGTTCTACCGTTAGAAATAGGTTGGTATTGAGAATTTTACGACGGTCGTATTCGAGCAACGAGTCGAGCTTTTGTACCGTAATCACATCGCCTGTGTGCACATCCATTTCTCGGCGGATAATGTGGTCTCGAGTGCGAAAATTACCTGTAAATGTCACTTGGCGAACAAGAACGTGCTGGGTGGTGTCGCTGTTGCTAAACAGAGAAAGCCAAAAACTATGAAAAAGTGCGATAAGGAGCATGAAAGGTGCATTGTATTGAAATACATTGAAATGGCATTTCGAATAGCAATTATTTACGGTACGGGAGTTTTTTCTAAAAAGAGAAAGTTTAATTCGTTAATTGAGCCAAATCCTTGACCAGAACTGATTAAGGGGATACCCGCCTCAATTGAGGAGGTGGCCGCAATAATAGCATCTGGCAGTTTGATTTTATAGTGCTGACGTATCCAAATACATCTGTCTTTAATGTTTGAATTCATGTCAATCGTAAACTAAACTTGCCCAAAAGTTCCAATACTGTAACGTATGAAATAGCGAAATGATAATTAAGAAAAGGTTCGACAACAGGACGCTCTTCATGCACATGAATGAGGAAGTGGGTGCCTGCAAGCAAATCAATTCCATTCATTTCTCAATTGCTTTTGATATTTAACGCCGTCAAGTTGTCTTTTCAAAGAACCAAAATGTTTGCGAATGCTTTCGGCATTTTTTGTTTTTTCCTACTCAATGATAAAGTCTCTTTCTTTTTCAGGAGTAGTATTTTTGATAATCGCAGTCATAATTTGAGGTTTTTTACAAAGATAATAACAATGTTGTTTACTCAATGAAGCCATAATTAACTTTTGCTTTGGCGCGAGACAAGGCATTGAAGTGCCACCATTCGGTTTGAATCGACGTAAATCCTGCTTTGAGCATGACGCGTCGTAGTAACTTTCGGTTTTCAACTTGCTGCTTAGATAACTTGCCTGATTTGAGCATTTCGGCTTCACGCCTTGGCTCCGCCACTGCCCCAAAAAAGTCAAAAATAGTACCCATGTCGAGGGGCTTGCCGTTTTCGTCGATGATGGTTAAGTCAACTGCACACCCAAAGTTATGAATAGAGCCTTTGGCGGGGTCGGCTACAAAATCTTCGCGGAGACTGTAGGGTAAGTGGCTCATCCGTGCCCAAAAAATCTTGGTAACACTCAGCGGACGAGCGCCGTCGTACACCAATAAAGTGTAAGTGGGCTTTTCTTGTTTTAAAAACTGATTGGCTTTCACTAATTTTTGGGCGGCCATGGGTTGCAAATACGCCCGTTCTAAGTCACCATACACGTCTTGTTTGATAAAATTATCGGTGGTCGAATACTTGAGTTCCACTTTTAGCGTAGGGTCAAGGGTTTGAATATCCACTAGGCCGTGTTTGATAAATTTTTCCTCCAACGTACCTGCTTTTATCTGGGTATGACCAGCCAATGACAGGCTTATGAACAGAAACAATGCAGCGGCTACTTTTCCTCTCTGTAAATAACCAATAACAGCTTCCCCAATGGCCCACTTTGTTTTTTTGAACGTAATATACACTAGGCGTTTACTTTTTAGTCGCTAATTAATTTCAAAAGTAAGGAGAGTTTTACCATCTTTTCTAAAAAAATACTCAAGAAAGCGGTAATTATTGCCTGCTACTGTGCTTTAAGTTATGAGTCTGTTCAAACAACTTAAAAAAACTTCTAAACCAATGAAATCAAAACAAAAGACCTTATCGGTATCAAGACGTGATTTCGTGCAAAAGAGCGCCTTGGCCGTAGGTAGCTTTTTTATTGTGCCCCGCCATGTGATTGGAAAGGGTTATACTGCACCATCCGACAAGCTTAATTTGGCAGCTATCGGAGCGGGAGGAAAGGGTACAAGTGACATTTTTAACGCGTCCAACAACGGTGCTAACAACGTAGTGGCACTCTGCGATGTGGATTTTAAACAAGCTGCTAAGTCTATCGAGCGTTTTCCTAACGCAACGAAGTACAAAGATTGGCGCGAAATGTTGGCCAAAGAAGGTAAAAACATCGACGCGGTTACTATCTCAACTCCCGACCACAACCACGCGGTGATTGCGATGGCGGCCATGCAGTTGGGTAAACACGTGTATGTACAAAAACCATTGACCCACAATATTTACGAAGCTCGTATGCTTACCGAAGCGGCTCGTAAGTACAAAGTGGTGACTCAGATGGGGAACCAAGGAGCGTCAAACCCTGCCCAACAGCAGATGGTAGAGTGGTTTGATAAAGGCTTGGTTGGGCCTATCCATACCGTACAAATTTGGACTAACCGCCCCGTGTGGCCACAAGGTATCCCTGTGCCAACAGGTAAACCTGATATGCCAGAAGGCATTGCTTGGGAGCAGTGGGTAGGGCCTGCTCAGTGGGTTGATTATCACCCAGGGTATCACCCATTCAAGTGGCGTGGTTGGTGGAATTTTGGTACAGGCGCCTTGGGCGACATCGGTTGCCACACCATTGATACCCCGTTCCGCGTATTGGGCCTTAACTACCCAACGGAAGTAGAGTGTAGCGTAGGAGCCGTATTTTTGAAAGATTGGACTCCCGAGTGGATTCCAGAAGGATGCCCTCCGTCATCGGCGGTAGAGATTAAATTCCCAGCGACTGCCAAAAATAAGAGTCCGCTGAAAATGGTATGGATGGATGGCGGTTTGCGTCCGTTCCACCCCGATTGGATTCCTGCTAACGAGCCACTTAGTACCGACGGAAACGGCGCAAATGGGGTGTTGATGATTGGTAGCAAGGGAATCATTGCTTGCGATATGTACGGCAACAATCCTAAGATTTACTACAAAAACGGCGACAAGGTAGAAATGGCGAAAGACAGTAAGTACGCTGCGCCAACCAACTTGCCAGAATACGGCCACCAAATCCACTGGACAGAGGCTTGTAAGGCAGGTTTTGGCAGTGACAAGCACAAAGGCTTAACGTCGTCGTTTGATTATTCAGGACCGCTTACTGAAACGGTGTTGATGGGTAACTTGGCGATTCGTAGCTACATGCTTCGTCAACCAAAAGGCAATGGCTTTGACTACTACGGCCGTAAGAAGTTGTTGTGGGATGGTAACAACATGAAGATTACGAACTTTGACGATGCAAACCAGTTTGTAAAACGTCAGTACCGCGAAGGTTGGAAATTGGTGTAGGCTATTTTCTCAACGATTATAAAAGGAACAGCCCCTTCTGCCAAGCAAAAAGGGCTGTTCCTTTATCCTTTCATCGTAATGCGCGAACGCGCACAGACGCCCCCGACGGGCGGGTTAAATTTCGATACGCTGACTTCGATGCTTGCTACTTTGGGGTAGGTGGCGCGTAGTCCTTCGATGATATTGTACGCAATGTGCTCCAGCAGCCGACTTGGCTTGCTCATCACTTCTATCACTACTTTATACACCACTTCATAATTGACCGTGTCGCGCAGACGATCTAGGCGGGCGGCTTCTAAAAAATCGGTTTGGATGGTGACATCAATCGAAAACTTGTTGCCAATTTTTTGCTCCTCATCCGAGGTGCCGTGGTAAGCGAATATTTCAATCCCTTCTAATGATACTGTTCCCAAAATAACTAAAGTGTGTAATGATGATTAAAAGCAAAACTATGAGGTTTCCTGGTAGTACTTCCAAACAAACCTTATAGGGGCTAGATTTGGTCAAAGAAAGAGCCCTCCTGCGTAGATTTTGGTTCTTCAGGGGCTGGTTCGTCGGTTATTTCTTCGGCTACGGTTTCTTCCGTAAAAGCCTCGGCTACCACTTCTTGTACCGTCTCTGGCGCTATTTCTTCTACAGGAGGTTGGCTTTCAACGATTTCTTCCATCATTTTCTCCGCTTCTAAGCGAGCTTGTTGGGTTTGCTCTCCTTGCTGAATGGCTTCCGATACTTGTATTGTAAGGTCTTCAAGACGTTCGGCTACCGTATTTTGGGAAAATTTCTTTTCAAAACGCTCCACACTGTCCATCGTATTGTTGGCAAGGGCTTTGAGCTGAATAATCAAGTTGTCGCGGTATTTTTCCATGGCTTTGAAATCACGTTCTTGATTTTTAAAATCATTCATGATTTCTTCGCGTACGTATTTTGCTTGATTTTCAGCATCAATGATAAGCATATTCGACTTCTTTTGCGCTTCATTGACGAATTCTTCGGCTTTTTGACGAGCATCCTCAATGTACTTTTCGGCGGCGACTTTGGCCTGCTCGGTCATTTGAGTACTGGTATCTTCGGCTGTTTTGAGCATTCTAAACATCGTCAATTCTACTTCTCGAAGTTTATTGAGTTCTTTTTCGGCTATTTCAAGCTGCATTTTTAGCATCTTATTTTCGTTGAGCACGCGTTCCCATTCGTGAGACAAAGAGGCCAAAAAAGCATTTACTTCTTCTGCGTCGTATCCACGTAAGACCCTTTGGAAAGAATGTTGACGAATCTCAATCGGCGTGATTTTCATTGTCGTGATTAGATTTATGCCTGATAATTTGGTGTTAATGTATGAAAAAATTCGTTAAAACACTCAAAAATGTCTTAAATATTACCATTTAACCATTTTTCTCGTTCTAAAAATGCATCTTCATTTTCTAATTCTTGTAGTTGGACAGTGCCATCAGCCAAAGTAATCATCTGTAAACCTACCCATGAAAGGGTATTATTCAAGTGATTTTCAAGGGGTATGTTACTCAAAATGCAATCATTCCAGTACCAAGGCAGGGCTTCTCCCGCAATTTCTTCGACAATTTCTTGATAGTCTTCAAGTGTATATCCGACAAAAGGTATGCCAAATCTTTGCCATAAAGTGTACATAACGTCATCCAATGATCGTTTATGCCTGTGCATCTTGCGGATAGTTAAGTCAAGTATTAACGCTGCCAATGCTCCTTTATGATATACCGACACTTTTCTCTGCGGAATTCCCTTCTCGTAACCATCTAACCACAAGTCCCAAGAGGACTCAACCAACGATAGTTGAGCGTAGCGACTATTTTCAAAATGCCGTTTCATATAAGCTTGCAACTCACGAAAGTAGCCCTCGTTATTAAAAACTCCTGAACGACGTAAAAATAAATCTCCATAGTATGTCGTCACACCTTCTGCGACAAAACAAGTCGAAAAGTAGTTTTCTTTGGTAAAATCGTACGGAAGAAGCTCTTTGGGGCGAATACGAATGATGTTCCAAGCATGAAATAACTCGTGTGAGCTTACGCCTAAGAGATCCAGGTATAGGTCGTCTCCTTCGTCGTCAGGGCCAAGGACAACCATCGTTGAGTGACGGTGTTCTACACCATGATAATAGGGAGTGGGTAAAATTAGGTTTAAAAAGTGGTATTCGGGTTCGGGAAAAGAACCCATGACGGCAATTTGGGCGGCCGAAAATTTTTGAAAATCGGTGATAATCTGCTCCCAGTTAGGCTTGATATTCCCCTGCATCCAAACGTAAAACATCGTGTCCTGTACTTGATAGGTGCGATGTTGGAGCGTTTCGGAAGCTATCAATGGGCTATCGACGAGTTCGTAGTAATCTTGAGCGGACAGCGTTTTGGGGGTCGTCTGTTGTAATCCACAAGCAATCTGATAGGTATCAGGAATCGCGAGCTGGAGCGTACAACGCTCGTTCAAAAATTCGTCGGCATATACGCAAAGATTTACAGGGTTTATATACCAAAATTCAGTGCTCACGTAGCTACTTCCCGCATTTTGGGTATTGGCATGGTAGTTATAACGTACAATAATTTCGGTTGCGCTCTCTGTTTGTACCCGCCAGCGGTCTTTGGTTATTTTCCGAAAAGTTAGTGGTTTGCCTTTGTTATTGAAAACTCCAAAACGCTGAATATTTTTGGCAAAATGCTGTAACTCGTACCTTCCTGGTCGCCAAGCAGGCAGTTGAATTTCGAGATATTCAGTTTCTATGTTGAGAAATGTACATTCGATTTCAATAAAACGGCTTTCTGGATTGGGTGACGATAGGAGATAATACATAGGTTCTTGTTCAATGGAGGGGAATTAAAACTAAGTAAAAATAGCAAAAACCATTTTCGAATTGCAACTGTTAGGTTCTATTACCAAATAATCTTACCCTAAACCTAGTTCAATTGTAGTATAGTGTATGGTTTATGTAGAAGTTTGGGAATTTACTATCACCAAAAAGTATAAAATATAAAGATAAAAAAACATGGCTATAAAGCGGTAAGTTTTGTTCGAAAGGGAATAGACTTAATTCGGCAACATTTTCGACACAGCAAAACTCCCGATACAGTAATGGAACATACTTTAATCAAGCTGCTTAGATGGCTAAATTTGCAAATTGCTCATTATCACACTCTAAAAATAGCTGGGTATAGTACGGCAAGAGTTAAACACGTACGAAAATTAAATGAAAGAACTGCTCAACAAAACTACAGGTGATGATTTGACAAAGCTGTGTTATGATGAGACAATAGATGCCTACAATAGTAGATATGTTACGTATGTTGGATGTTACGTATGTTGTAGACGTATCACAGAGAAATAAGGCACTTGTCAAGCGTTACTGTGCCCAAATGAAGACTATCCTGAGTAATTCTGTAAAAACGCCACCAGCTTGGCAAAAGCCCGTGAACGGTGGCTGATTTTGCTCTTTTCGTCCAGTGTCATTTCGGCAAACGTGCGATTGTCGCCTTCAGGAATAAAAATAGGGTCGTAGCCAAAGCCGTCTGTGCCACGTGGTGCGTCAATGATGATGCCTTTTACAATTCCCTCAAAGGAATGGCTTTGCCCATCTAAAGTAAGTGTAATAATGGTTTTGAAACGTGCTTTTCGGTTAGACTCATTGGCTAACTTACTCAAAACGCGTTCGATGTTACGATTGTGGTTGCGTTCGCCGCTGTAATAAGCCGAATGAACGCCAGGAGCACCGTTGAGCGCTTCTATTTCAAGACCCGAGTCATCGGCAAAACAGTTGACGCCGTAGTGCTCCGATACGTATTCGGCTTTTTGGGCAGAGTTTCCCTCGATGGTATCGGTGGTTTCGGGGAGTTCTTCACTGCATCCGATTTCTTGTAGGGTTTTTAATTCAAAATTATCGCCCAAAAGTGCTTTTATCTCTTTGAGTTTGTGGACGTTGTTGGTAGCAAAACAAAGTTGCATAGTGAAACAGATAAAAGAACAAAAAGCGACCATTAGGCCGCTTTTTGTGGTATAAAAATAGATTACTTCTTGCTTTTGGCTTCGACCTCGAAAAGCAGTGGCGAATAGGCTGGTATTTTACCACCGCTACCTGTAGCACCGTAACCGAGGGTGGAAGGAAAGATAATGATGGCTTTTTCGCCGTAACGCATTTTAGCGATACCATCGTTAAATCCTTTGACTACCCCACCCGATGCCGTACCTGTTGGGTCAACTACGTTTACGTCGATGGTGCCGCTGTCAAACTGTTTTCCATTACGGATGAGTTTTCCAGTATAGACAACACTGACGGTTGTTCCAATTTCGATTTGAGCTGAATCAGGACGAGACAAGGTCTTCACAAATCGAAGTCCCGTATCGCCATTTCGTTCCAAGCCAACAATCTTATTGGCAGCTACGTAGTCGTTAATTTGTTCTTCCTGCGTGCGTACTTTTAAGATTTTGATGTCATAACGAATCGGAATGTATAGTGGCGCGAGCAACGAAACATCGCTTGAGCCACGCAGCGACCAAGGTACCAAAAGAGTGATTTTATCGGTCTCTCTTACTTTTTCGTAGGGAGCGTTCATCAGCACTTCAAAAGACGGCACAGGGTTAAAACGGTACTTCATTTCATAGCCGGGAGTGGTGATGTCTGTTGAGCTAAATGACCGAATAAAAACGTCACCGTTTCCTACCTCACTACTATCAATGATTGTTCCATCCAATCGCCGTGCGACATAACTAAACGTCACCTCGTCGCCTACTTTTGGCTTTTGAAGGCTAGTATCGGCATTGGTCACAATATAGAATAAGCCCGTTGTGAGCGTATCCGCTCTAAGTTTATTAGCACTCAGATAGTTCTTGATTTCGGTCTTATTTTCGAGTGTTTTACGCTCTTGGTATACATCTTCTGTTTGGTTACAACCAAATAGGGTAGCTGAAATGCCTGCTGCTATACCTAAAATTAACTTTCCCCTCATTCTTCTTCGATTGAGTGATGTTTGATTGAATTTGTTTGCAATGGCTTACTGTTGGCTACCTACTGCGCCAGGGCCTGTTGGAGCTGCTGGTGCTTTTTTCACATCCACTAATTCAACGTCAAATACTAAGACAGAGTTAGGTGGAATCACGCCTGGAGAGCCTGCCGTACCATAAGCTAACGATGAAGGAATGATAAACGTACATTTTCCACCTTTTTTCATAGTCATGATGCCTTCTTCCCAGCCTGGAATCACCATTCCTTGGCCAATAGGGAAATCAATAGGCTTACCGCCACTTTGTGGGTTTTTCAATGAGCTATCGAATACCTTTCCGTCAAGAAGCTTGCCAGTATAGTGTACCGATACTACATTTCCTGCTACGGGTTTAGCGCCTGTTCCATCTTGGGTTACGACATAGTTCAGTCCTGAGGGTGTCTCCACTGACGTGAGCTTATTTTTTGCTACGTAATCATCAATGATTTTTGCGTCTACTTTGACTTGCTTTTCACGCGCTGCTGCCTGTGATTTCTGGAACTCTTGTTCGTTTTGAACATCAACAAGTTTTACAGTAAACTGAATATCAGAGCCTTTAGGGATACCTGGAGGCAGGGGTTGCATCATACGCGTAAAGAGAGAATCGGCACTTACAAAGAACGAAGCACTGTCGTTTTTGGCAATCATGGCAAGGCCTTCTTCAAAACTTCCTTTGAATGGAGGTACTTGAAGCATCATCTGCATTGGTTGACCTTCCTTATAAGTATCGCGCAAGACGGAGTCTTTGCTGTTTTTTAATAACAAGTGAAACGTAAGAATATCGCCTACTTTTGGTTTACGACCATCCGAATGTTCGTCGTGGATTTGGTATTTAAGGCCCGTTTCGCTGACACTGACGCGGTTGTTACAAGCGGCCATGAGGGCAGCTACTGATAAAAAAGCAATGGTTGATTTAAACTTCATGAAATGAGTGCAAAGCACAGTTAAATTGTAGTTGGATTGGGATGCGATTTCAAGATTATTTTTTAACGTGTAAAAGTTCGTTTTGGTATTCGGGCAATACCGATAATAAACGTTCGGTGGTTTCTTTCAGTGACGTAGTGGTACGACCACCTGACGCATTTTTATGACCTCCTCCCGAAAAATATTTATGGGCCAAATCGCGCACAGAAAAATCGGCAACCGAGCGGAACGACAGTTTGATTTCGTCGCGACGTTCGATAATAAGTACCGACATGACGATATTTTCAAGCGAAAGACCATAATTAACAATGCCTTCCGTATCGCCCATTTCAGATTGGAAACGTTTGAGTTCTTCCAGCGATAGTGTCATATAAGCAGTGCGGTATTCTGGCAAGACCGTTAGTTTTTCGGATAATACATGCCCCAAAAGTCGAGTGCGGCTTAGGGTGTTATTATCAAAAATAGCTCGGTGTACATCATTGACTTGAAGCCCGGTTTTCATCAGTTCCGCAACAGCAAGATGGACTTCGGGGGTGGTGCTTCCGTGCCGGAATGACCCCGTATCGGTCATAATTCCTGCGTATAAACACTGAGCTATGGGCAAATCTACGAGTTTGGCATCGCCAAGTTGTTGAATCAGCTCCAAAACATACTGAGCGGTGGCTGCTTTGGTGGTATCTGAAAACACAAAATCGGCAAATTGCTCGGGCTCTAAGTGATGGTCTATCAGCACTTTTGTTGCAGTGGCCATTTGGGCGTGTTCTCCAAGTCCCTTGATGCGATGAATAGCGTTGAAGTCTAAACAAAAAATGATATCAGCCTCTTGGATTATTCGTTTTGAAAGGAGTTGAGTTTGAGCATTTTCGTCGTAGGTAATGACTTCTTCAAAGGTAGGCATCCAACGCAAATTCGCTGAACATTCGTTGGGAATGATAACAGTTACTTGATGCCCCTTTTTTTGTAGGTATAATTTCCATCCCAAAGAAGACCCTATCGCATCGGCGTCAGGATTTTGGTGGGTCAGGATGACAACACGTTTTTGGGGAGAATTAATGAGGTCGTAAAATGCGTTCCACTGTTGCATAGTCTGCAAAATTAGCAATTTTCTTAAAAAAGACCTGATAGGTTTTCAAAACCTGCGTAGACTACGTAGTTTTGTCCCACTTTTTAAGGGAATGTCGTTGTCAAAAGAAGGGTAAAGCCTCATTTGGGATGAGTTCCATGAAACACTTTAAAGCACAACATACTAATGGTAACCAACAGAACATTCACCATGGTGAAACCTGACGCCGTAGAGGCAGGAAATGCAGGCGCAATTTTGAAAATGATTGAAGAGGCAGGATTTCGCATCGTGGCGTTGAAAAAAACATTGTTGACTAAAGAGCGTGCAGGACAGTTTTATGCCGTACACGCAGAACGTCCGTTTTATGCTAGCCTTTGTGACTACATGTCATCAGGTCCGATTTATGCGGCAATTTTAGAAAAAGAAAATGCAGTGACAGATTTCCGTACGTTAATTGGGGCTACCAACCCGGCACAAGCAGCTGAAGGAACCATCCGTAAATTGTTTGCAAAGTCGCTTGAAGCCAATGCCGTGCATGGTTCTGATTCTGATGAAAATGCGGCTATCGAAGGAAGCTTCTTTTTTTCTTTGACAGAGCAGTTTTAATAAAAAAATAAGCTCATAAAAATGGGTTTACGGACTATAAAATTGCCGATTCGCTTTCGATTAGTTATAAAACACTGGCCAATCACAAGCAAAATTTGATTCAAAAATTAGAGATTGAGAGCAATAGATACTTTTTTAATTTTAGCCCTCAAATTAAGTCTTATCTCAATATCTTATAAATGCTTATTAGGGAGGCTATGGTTTTCACTAAGGGCTTTTTTGAAGGTATCCAACCGAGTGCGTGGCATCACAAATTCCTGTACTTACTGGCGGTTGTTGTCCCATTATCATCTAGCCAGTAGTAGTAGTGAATTGTTGGCCAGAAGACTTGTGTCTACGATTCAAAAGAAAAGATAAACGGATAGTATAAGTAAGTTTTTAGCCCCCTTCATCGACTTGAAAGGGGCTTTTTTGTTATTAATAAAACCTGGAGAATAGTTTTTGAAATGTTAAAATTGAACTATTTCAATATGTTATTGTAAAATAAAATTTGGTTTTAATTTATTTTTGGCATAATTAAACCTTTTTTTAAAGTGTTTTTAGTGTTTTTGTTATTTTTGACAAAATAAAATTCCGTTTGAACTTATTTTGATTCGTTTGTCATGGAAAAGCACCCTTCGTCATAAACTCCTTTTATGAGTGGTAAAAACAGGCCATCTTTGTATCAACAAAAAGCAAAACACAATTACAGCCACATAAAATAAGTAAAACCATGAAATCTCTTATCACAACCATCGCATTAAGTCTTGTAGGTTTAACAACAGTAGCAGTAGCTCAACCTACTAGAAAATTCACTCAAGCCGAGTCTCAATTATTGGCTACCTTGCCAACTGAAGACACAAATTGTGCCACTTTCGTGGCAGTTTCGACAATGACGCCACAAATGTTGATTGCTTCATTACCAGTAACTGATGAAAATATCGAAGCTCCTGCCCCACGTATCAGCAGCGCAAAATTGTTGGCTTCTTTGCCAACGATTGACGAAAATCCTGGTTTGCCAGTAGTAAAAATGAATTTTACTAAGTTGTTGGCAGCCTTGCCTATCATGGACGAGTTTACCGAAATGGTGGTATTGGTTGATAATCCGTTGAATGTTGAGACAAAAAGCCATGCAACAGTGACCCGTTTGGCAGAAGAATAATTAAAATACTTAATTTTAAGTAGCAGAGCAAAAGTTCAAGGGTATTTGTTTTAATATAATTCGTTGACTTTGAACAGATAATAATTGACAAAGCGCAGCGGCGCACCGCAACGGTTAACCTGTGCCTTAGCACTTAAGACCAAAGTAAAAGCCCTCCCTGAATTGCTCAGCGGAGGGCTTTTACTTTGCTTTGAATTAAGACGGTTTTATGCGTTGAACCATGGTTTTTCCTGAGACGACGTCAGTACCTTTTAGTTCGATAAAAAGCACGTTTGGTGACCAAAAAGTACCTCCATCAATTCGAATAAAAACGCGACTCAGAATACACTCTTTTTTGTTGATGTTGGTATAAACGTGATACTTGTTGTGCGCATCTTTTCGTAAATGCAGCAGTAATTTTGAATAAGCTACTGAACGTAAATCGTAACTTTCGTTGCTATTAGCTTTGACGTTGATGCCGTAGGCAAACTTACGTTGGATAAAATTAAGCTCCTTTCGTACACCTCCTTCGGGGTATCGAATCCAGAAAACATGCACGGGTTCTTCAGTTTCGAAGTTGCCGTTTTTGTCCACATTTAGCTCATAACAAATTGTGTTGGTATTGGGGTCGCGTTGGATATAAAACAGCAGTTCTGGAATCCCACGAGGCACAGGAAACGATTCGGGGTCGGGCAAAGAGGAATGGACTGACGTATGTTCGGGCGAAACGACAGAAAATAAAAAAGGAATGGTTGCGAGTAAAAGAATAAAAATAGGCTTCTTCATGGTAATAATGCTAGTGAAGTAAGGCTTCTTGCCAAGAAAAAACTTTGCGGTACCCGTTGTGAGCTCCAAACGTTATTACGTTTTCTACTTTGGCAAAATCGCCAGAAAATGGCCCTGACGCTTCGATTTTGATAGTAGCCATGGCTGCGCCAAATTCTCCTGCTTCTTGGACGTCCGTTCCTTGTACCCGTTGATAAAGGTAGCCTGCCATGTAGGTGTCTCCACAGCCCGTCGCATCGACAATTTGGGAAGGTGTAAACGCAGGGATTTTGTGAAATACGCCGTCGGTATAAATAACCGAACCGTGACTCCCCAAAGTAATAATTACTTCTTTGACCCCCAAATCGGCCAAATACTCGACCCCGTCTTTCACACGATGATGGCCAGTCAACACCTCCATTTCAAATTCGTTGGCTTTTAAAACGCTGATATAAGGAAGCAATGCTTTTTTGTCGGCCCAATCGCGATAACGTACTTTTTTATTGTCAACGTAACGCAAAAAGCCCTGAATGTCTAATGAAACCATGCCGCGACGCGCCAGGTCTTTTACCAGCTCCGCCGAAATATCATCGGAAAGAAGTGGGCCTAAGTGGAAAATACGTGCTTGAAGGTTGGGGAGGGCGGGTACATCAAAAGGCGTAGCTTTTTGCAAAACGTTCTGCTCGCGGTGGTTTTGGTCAAAGCTGTAAATATTTTCAAAATACACCGTGTGCTCGCTAGGTAAGGCAAACACTTCTGTGCCCGATTTACGCAATTCTGCCACTACTTTCAACTCTTCGGTGGCCACGGCTGTAATAAGGGCGTAACTTATGTTGGCATTTTGCAATGCTTTTGAAAAGTAAAAAGAAGTGCCGCCAGGCATGTAGTTGGTTGATTGAGGGGTCACTACCTTATCAAGAGTAATGTGCCCGATGGTGCAAATGTCATACATGGTTGTTAAATATATTGGTGTCTGTGTTCTGTATATTAGGTTGCTCACAACCCGCCGATAACCTCAACAATCCGCGCAAAGTCATCAATTTCAACGTCAGCTTCGGAACTTACCTCAGTCGTTTCCCAGCCTTTTACGTTGAGCCAAATGGTTTGGCAGCCAATGGTTTTGGCGGGTAAAATATCTTTGCTGTGCGAGTCACCAATGACGACACATTCGTGAGCGGCAAAACCTAGTTCTCTTACGCCCAGGGCATAAATGGCTGGATCGGGTTTACGAACTCCCACAACTGCCGACTCAACGATGGCTTGAAAATACCCCGCAATTCCGAAGTCTTGCAAAACGGTGGACAGATTTCCGTAAAAATTAGAAACCATCACCAAAGGATAGCGTTCGGCTAACTGAGCCAAAATGGGCGCTGCTTGTCGAACAGTATTTTTGGCAAACTGATAACAATCGTGGGCAATGGCTTCGCCAAGTGAGGCGGGTAGTTCAAGGCCGTCGTTGCGCAAAAACAAAAACTGCTGCTCTACTTTTAGTTGTAATGTATCCAAAAAAGTGTGCCTAGGGTCAATAATTGGGTGAATGGCCAAGGCCCTTTCTCCGTAGGAATAGGCTTTCAAAAACACGCTTTCGGGTATACCTGCCTGGTGTTTTTTGTAGTTCTCCCAAAGTACTTTTCCCCAGTGGAGGCCGTTGGTATCGATGGTACCTCCGTAATCAAATAGTAATCCGTTTATCATAACTAATGGTCTCTGTTAACAGTTGTTCGTTTTCTGCTAACTGAATAAATATCAATGAGTTAACTATTTTAGCTTAGCCACTTAATAACTGTATTGTCCTATTGCAGAGGAGTTACTCGACGGGCGCGAGATTCTCTTTTGCCACTGCAACAGGTTTTGTTTTTTTAGTCTTTATCATTAACAACCCGATTCCAATCCAAACTACTTCGCGGATACGCGTCACTAACCCAATGAATACCCCCGTCGTAGCAGGCATACCTACGGCCGTCAGGGCTAGCGCCAAGCCACCCTCACGGGCACCGAGCTGCATGGGTAAAAAGAAAATAAGGTTGGCAAACAACGACGACCCAGAGCTGATAATCAGCGAGTCGACAATGGACATATTGAGTCCAATGGCTTGACCTGTAAAGTAAATTTCGGCACAACCCACCACGCGAGCTGCAAATTCGAGCCAAAGCGAGGCGTGAAAACGAGGACGTCGTTCGGCATAAAGAACCCGAATTTGGTCATCAATTTCGTGCAACGTATCGGCTTTGTTGGCCAGAAGGGATTGCATTTTAGCTCCTACCCAAGGCAGTCTCGTCAACAGGCGAAACGTACTGACAGTAAAGCCGCGCTTGTAGGCTCGCATAAACCAAAAGCCCAGTATCAGCCCCACCATCAACATAATCAAACAACCCGTGAGCATCAAAGGAGCAAGGGGGACAAACGCAAAAATGAGCAAGATGGATGCCAGCCAAAAAATCACGTGCGAAAACATGTGCATTAGGCTGTAAAGCAGCACTGACGAACTTGCTTTTTGGAGTCCTAAGGTGGGCTTCAATTCCATAATGCGGTAAGGCTCACCGCCTAATGCTACAAAAGGCGTGATGTAATTAATCACATAACCTGTGATGGTAAGCCGTAAAACTGGCCCAAATGACAGATTGCTTTGGGGTAAATTAGGCTCTTGAATGATGGCTTTGAACGCCAGTGCATTAAGGATATAAATCACCAACCAACTGCCAATGACGGGCATAAACCACCAACCTGTTTTCTGGATATTTTCCCAAATCACCTCAATACCCAAGCCATGCACCATGTACATCAGCGTACCGATGCCAATGGCCATAAACAGGATTTTGTAGGTAACAGCGTTGATTTTCACGTTAGGCGGTTAGTTTTTGGTAAAAATGA
>JALQYJ010000076.1 GCA_023254175.1 Runella sp.
TACCAACCACTTAGATATGCAGTCGGTGAATATCCTGATTCAAGCTTTGCGTCAATACGAGGGTTCGTTTGTGGTGGTTTCGCACGACCGTTTCTTTGTGGAAGCCATTGCGGAGAAAATTTGGTACATCGAAGAAAAAGAGGTGAAAGAATACCCTGGTACGTACCAAGAATATGAGTGGTGGCGAGAAGAACGCGAAGAAGAAGCGGCGGCAGCCCCTGCTGAAACGGTGGTAACCCCGCAACGTTTGGCTCCAGCCCTAGCGAAGAATACGTCTTCGGGCACGTCGCATCAGCAAAAGACGCTTCAGAAAAAAATCGCCCAACTCGAACAAGAAATCGACGAGTTGGAAAAACGTAAGAAAGAAGCGGAAGCCCAATTGGCTGACACTGCCATTTATAGCGATGCAGTAAAATTGGCCGAAGCGAATAAAAAATACACCGAAGTCCAGCAAAAAATTGCGTCAGCTACCGATGCGTGGGAAAATGCGATGATGGAAATGGAGGAATTGGGGTAGTAGAAACTCAAAGCCCATACAAGTTTCCAGAACTTGGATGGGCTCAGTATATATTCGTTGTCTAATTCCTCATTCGTGCCAGTTTATCGTAGTCTAATACTGTAATCAGACTTCCTTTCATTTCGATTAAATGTTCGTCCTTAAAATCGGAGAGCGTACGGATGACCGTTTCGGTGGCGGTACCCACGATACTCGCTAAATCTTCGCGGGTGATGGCAATGGCAAAAGGCTTGGTTTTGTCTTCTTGATAGCGATTGGCCAGCATAATTAGGGCTTCGGATACGCGTTTTCGTACGGAGTTGTAGGCAAGTTTCAGCAATCGTTCTTCCCGTTCGCGCACTTCATTGGAAAGCATTTTGATGAACTTCGTGGCTACGTCGCGGTTGTTGTAGAGCAAGTTATTGAACTCGTCTTTGGGAATAATTACCACCTCACTGTCTTGCAATGCCACCGCTGATTCTTGGTAGGGAGTGTTTTCTAATAAGTCTAAATACCCAAAAAAATCACCAGGTTTGTGAAGCTCTACAATGTATTCTTTCCCAAACTCATTGGTCTTGGAGTTTTTGATTTTTCCACTTTTTAAGAAATAAACCGCATTGGGATAACTTCCTTCCGAATACACCGTTTCGCGCTTTTTATAAAGCTTTGTTTTTTTGTTTTCGGACAATTTTTTGAGCGATTCAAACGATTTTACTTCGTTCAAAAACTGTGTCAAACCTTCTTCCGTACGTGAATACTCTGTTTTGAGCAAATCGTTTTTACGCAAGCGCGTTTCGACGGCACTCAACAGCTCCACGTCGTCGTAAGGCTTCGTCAAATAATCGTCTGCCCCAAGGGTCATTCCTTTGCGATAATCGGCTTTTTCAGCCTTGGCCGTTAAGAAAATAAAGGGAATACTTGCCGTTTCGACCTCCTTGCTGAGCAAATGCAACACCCCGTATCCGTCGAGTTCGGGCATCATAATGTCGCAAATAATCAGGTCAGGCTGCTGTTCTTGAGCGATTTTAATGCCTTTTTTACCGTTCTCAGCCGTCAGGACATTATAGTGCGCTAACTCCAAAATTTCGGTCGTATTTTCCCGCATATCGGGATTATCTTCAATCAATAGAATGGTCTTCATGTGGCTAACAATTCGGAAGGTCGAGAGACACCGTGGTGCCTTGATTCAGTTGACTGGTAAGCTTAATTTCGCCCTGCATCAACTGAATATATTTTTTTACAATGTTTAGTCCGAGGCCAGTTCCCTGTATCGTTCCAGAGTTGTGCGCGCGGAAAAAGCGATCAAACACATACGCTTGGTCTTGTTCAGGAATCCCGATGCCTTGGTCTTGCACTTCAAAGTGAATGGTTTTCTCTTTTTTAGATGAACTTAAGAAAATTTGCTTACCAGCGTCCGAATATTTGGATGCATTTGAAAGCAAATTGATGAGTACATTTTTGAGCAAATGACGGTCGATACACACCTCAGAATCCCCTTCATGGGTGTAAAAAATCTGTTGATTTTCTTTACAAACAGACCTAAGTTCGTCGATAAGTTCTTGACAAAATTCGGCTATATTAAACACAATCGGCACATTGCGAATTTGACCCTCTTCAAGCTTACCGAGCGATAAGAAATCGTTCAAAATTTCAGTGAGGTTCGTAACGGTCGATTTGATTCGTTGCACGTGCTTTTTGCGTTTTTCGTCTTCTTCGGCGTGCGTATAGCGGCCAATCAGCGAAGCAGAAGAGAGAATAGTGGCAAGCGGAGTACGGAACTCGTGCGAGGCTATCGTCACAAATTTCGTCTTCATGTCGTTGAGTTGGCGTTCTTTCTCCAATGCTCGCATCACTTCTTGTTTCGATTGCTCAATTTCTTCCAACGCTTGCGCCAATTCACGGGTTCTTAGCTGTACGCGTTCTTCCAAATCTGCATTTAAGCTTTGGATTTGGCGGTGGGCTTCGAGCAGTGCTTCTTCTTGCTTTTTGCGAAGCGAAATGTCGATAATAAAACTTACAATGTATTCGCCATCGCTAGTAGTAAACGGGCTTAAACTTACTTCTACGGGAAATTCGCTATTGTCTCGGCGGCGCGCGCTAAGCTCCATATTACTTCCCATACTCCTTGCATGGGGATGTTGGGCGTAATTCATGCGGTGATCGACGTGGTTACGGGCGTAGCGTTGAGGAATTAAAATCTCAATTTTTTTGCCAAGCAGATCGTCTTCTGAATAACCAAATAGTTCTTGTGCTTTGGGATTAATTAACTGAATCGCCCCCCACGAATCTACGACAATAATTCCCTCCGTTGCACTTTTAAAGAGTGCATCTAACATTTCGATGTGCCTTCTCATCGCTTGGGTTTGCTGAATGAATACTTCTAACATACCAAATACGGAGGTTGCGGTGATTTTTCCAAAAGATTTTTAAAATGTTTGACTAAAAATAGTTGTTTGTGGTATATCTCCCCACAAACGGGCATCAAAAGCCATGCTAATATTGCGAATGTAAGAACGGCCTTCGGGTGTCACTTTGAGGTGATAAGGCTCAATGCTCACAAGGCAGTCTTTTTCGAGTTCTTCCAATCGAGCAAGGGCTTCATAGAGTGCTTGGCATTGGTCTTTGGAATCGAACCAAGTGGTTTCAAAATGGCACATCAATTGCAAAATATGACGCCGTAGAATTAAATCTTCGCGTGTTAAAACGTGGCCTCTGAAAATAGGTAACTCGTTAGCATTAAGGCGTTCGTAGTATTTTTCAACCGTTTTTTCATTTTGACCATACCCCCACCAGCAATCGCCAATGGCTGATACTCCTAAGCCTACCAGCAAACGAGTTTGGGTAGTGGTGTAGCCCATAAAATTGCGGTGGAGTTTTTTATGCTCAAAGGCCTGATAAAGGCTGTCGGTGCTGAGTGAAAAGTGGTCCATTCCGATGTCGTGATATCCCACTGATTCTAAAGCAGTACGACAGGCCTCATAAATCACTAGTTTTTGGGCGGCATCTGGCAAGTCGGCTTCGGTAAATTTGCGTTGGCCTGGTTTTACCCAAGGTACGTGGGCGTAGCTATAAAGCGCAATGCGGTCGGGACGAAGCCGAATCACTTCGCCAATGGTTTGGGTCATTCCCTCTACTTGCTGCCGTGGCAACCCGTACACCAAATCATAGTTGACTGACGTATATCCAATTTCGCGCGCTTTTTCGGTTACGTGTTTTACTTGTTCGTATGTTTGAGGACGATTGATGAGGTCAAGAATGACGGGATTAAAATCTTGCACTCCAATACTGATGCGACGAAAGCCGAGTTCAAACAACGTTTGGAGGTGTGCGTCGGTCGTACTAGCGGGATGCGCTTCAAACCCAAATTCGTACTCAGGATGAATATCGGCTTTTTCAAACAAACCCGTAATTAACGTTCGGAGGTTATCAGGACTAAAAAACGTGGGGGTTCCGCCTCCTAAGTGCAACTCACGGATTTGAGGACGATTGGGTAGAAAATCGAGGTAAAGCTGCCATTCTTTCAAGACGGCCGCAACGTACGGTTGTTCTACTTTATGGTTGACTGTAATTCGGGTATTGCACCCACAGTAGGTGCATAAACTTTCGCAGTATGGCAAGTGGATATAGAGGCTAATGCCCTCTGAGGTATTACTGACTTCAAATATATCTTTTACTAAGTCTTTCCACCGAGTTTCGGTAAGTGGGGTTTTATCCCAATAAGGCACGGTTGGGTAACTTGTATAGCGAGGTCCAGGCACGTTGTATTTCTGGAGTAGTTGCGTATTCATGGCAAATAGGTGTTTTACCAAAAATGCAAGCTATTGGAAAAGTAAAATATGACATTGGTCAGGCTATTTGGAAAAATACAGTAAAGATTACTTGTCGAAATCCATCAACTTTTGCAGTTTTACACCAATGGCTTGTATATGTATTCTTGTAGCCCTATCATGTTTCGCCTGCTTAATTTTGATGTTTACTGTTCCTACTTTTTTATATGCACCAATCTATTTCTAAAACCCTTTTTGAACTCCCTGAAGACCGTTTTCGGATGGATGAAAATGTAATAGCACTTGCCGACGGGGCAGGCGGTATGGGTGTCTATGCAGGTGAATGGGCATCCTATCTATGTGAGCATCTGCCTTCTATACCTTGGATTGATTTTGCTGCATTTGAAAACTGGTTGGATACTATCTGGGAGCAGTTTTTCGATTTATTTCAAGTCCAAAGTCAAAATACCAATTGGTCAGCCAAATTTATTGAAGAAGGTTCTGCTTCGACCTTGGTAGCAGTGTGGCCTGAGTACCATAAGGCGGCGGTTTATGGTGACAGTGTGCTTTTTGTTTATGATGCTCAACATGGCACTCTTTCAGCTTCTCTTGCCAGTCCACTCGAACTCAATGAATCTCCTTACTTGATTAATTGGCACGAGCCTGTTTATGAAGCAGGATTTCGATTGATTGACTTGCCGAAACAGGCCGAAATTTGGCTTGCCTCCGATACCCTTGCACAATATTTGTGGGGAACATTCTTGAAATCATCAGGCAATTTCGACGACCAACAGCTATTTAGAGAAGTTTGTCAATTACCTTCCCGTTTGGGTGGTTTGTGGGAAAACATGGAACGTTTGCCGTTGCAATCTTTTGAAAAGGAAGTAGTCCAACCCTTAAAATCAGCTTTAATTTCAGCAGATAGTTTTCGGGAATATGTTGAACAATTACAATCACAAAAAGTGTTGGGAATTGATGATATGACGCTCATTATCCATTCGTTGGCATGAATATACAGGTATTTTTTAGTAATATACGTCCTCAATTAATACACCATTTATCACTGGCTAACGATGAAATTTGCGCGGCTATTGCGTGGTTTACGGATCAAGCTATTGCGGAAGTACTTATGAAATCCGCCCAAAAAGGGGTAAAGGTCTCGTTGATTGTAGAAAATGATGAGATTAACCATCAATCACGGATTGATTATCAAACATTACAGCAACACGGCATCCAAATTATCTGGGCTAATGTATTAACAGGGGGCAAAATGCACCACAAATTTTGTGTAATTGACCGAAAAAAGGTTTTGTGGGGTTCCTATAATTGGACTTACGGGGGCGCCATTTATAACAAAGAAAATTTGTCAATTGTGGAAGATGACCCCAATTTAGCCCAACTTTTTTTGGAGGAGTTTAATCAACTTTTAAATGAATTTGGCCCTAAAATAACCGAAAACCTACAGCAAGAACTGATAAATAAAACACAGGAGTGGCGGCTGGCCATCCAACTCATAGAAGCAGAGATAGCATATTTACAGCAACAAAAATCTGATTATGAAACTATTATTGAGCAATACTATTATCAGTTGAAGTCAACTCTCGGAGATTTGTTACTTCGGCATCTTTCACTCAAAACTGAATGGGCAAAGCGAGAGGCTGAGTTGACCGTCAAAAATCAAGATAAACAACGATATGAAGGCTATCGAGCTGAATATGAGCGTGTAAATGCTCAGCTATCGCAAGCCAAAGAAGTGGTTGAATTGGATAAAGATACCGAGAAGAAACTCAAAAAAATGTACCGTGAGGCGATTGTGCTGGGTCATCCCGATAAGTTTATGCACGACCCCGCCAAGCAACAAAAAGCCCAAGCGATAGCTACTGAATTAATAGCAGCCTACCAACGCCGCGATTTGAGTAAAGTGACCGAAATTTGGCAACTGCTAAAAAATGGTACCGCTTTTGGTATTGATTGGAGTGAATCTAAGAATGAAGATGATTGGCAGAAAATCTATACTCGACTGCGCCTCCGACGCGATGACTTATTGCGCGAAATCGCGTTGCTCGAAGTAGATGAAATTATGGTGATATACAGACAAATAGGTAATTTTGAAAAGCACTTTTCCGACTTGCGCATTCAACTGGAACAAGACATTAAAAACTTAGAAAAACAACTAAAAACAAGATAATACGATTCATGTCGAATCTCATCAAATCCCAACTTTTGCCCGCTGAACGAACGGCCATACAGCAGCTTTTGCAAACCGCAATGAGCCAAACTGTGCTTAAATCAAAGCCTTATACGGCCTACATTACGCGTAAAACACCTTCGGCGATGTTGTTTTTGATTGACCAATCGGGGTCTATGGATACCGAAATCGTTTTTCAGGGCCAAACCACCACCAAAGCCCAAGCCGTGGCGTTGACGCTCAATACATTATTGGACGAAATTCTCAATCGCTGCAATCGCGAAGGCGAACTGCGCGAATACTTTCAAATTGGTATCATTGGCTACGGAAATCAAGATACTGACGCCTATTCTGCTTGGCAAGGTGCTTTGGAAGGTAAGGCATTTGTGCGTATGTCTCAGCTGCGCGACCATTATTTGAGCATGACCCAAACCACGGTAGAACAAACCATTCGTGGACGAGTGACTGTAAGTCAGAAGCCTCTACGTGAGTGGATAACGCCTCAGTCGGGCGGGCTTACACCCATGAAAGCGGCCTTGGAACTGGCGGCAGATTGGCTGGAGCAGTGGATTGTGGCTTTGGAAGACAAAGACTGTTATCCGCCTATCGTCATCAATATCACCGATGGAGAAGCAACGGATGGGGACGATACCGAACTCTTGCAAGCGGCTCGCCGTATCAAAACCCTGCATACTGCTGATGGTAACGTGCTTTTGTTGAACGTCCACCTCTCCGATACCGAACATACTCCCGTGCTTTTCCCTCAGAAGTCGAACGACTTGCCCGAGGATAATTACGCACAATTGCTCTATCGAATGTCAAGCGAAATGCCTGCAATATACAACACCGATATAGCCCACCTCACCCAAAAAGACCTCCGTGGAGCTTATACGGGCATGGCGTTCAATGCCAATATCAAGGCCTTGGTGTCCTTTCTCCAAATCGGAACAACGACATCCATGGGACGAACTAAATAGAAAACACAATTATCTATGCCCTATCCTACCATTGGCGAATATAAAGATGCCATCCGATTGGCGGAACATAGTTTTGGGAACCTTACGCATTTGCGCCCCGAGTACGACGCTACGGGTGACTTGCACTTTAGCTCGGGTAATTTTGCGGTAGTGTTTAAGCTGCGCGATACTCGTACCGACCGCCCCGTGGCGGTGAAGTGTTTTTTACGTGAGCAGCCCTTGCGCAACCAACGCTATGCGCGGATTAGCCAATGCTTAGATAGCCTCCCTCATACCCCCTACTTACTCCGCTATACCTATCATCCTGCCGAAATTTGGGTAGAAACCGATCTTAGCAAACAGCGGGAGTTTGAGGTAGTAACCCTCGATTGGGTAGAAGGCCAAACGCTAGCCAATTATCTCCAGAAGTGTTGCAAGGCTAGAGACACCGTTGCCCTACAAAAGGTAGCCGAAGCATTTGACCGTTTGGCGATATGGCTATTAGAACAACCCTTTGCCCACGGCGACCTCAAACCCGATAATATACTGGTAACGCCCCGTGGTGGGTTGATATTGGTGGATTACGACGGGATGTTTACCCCCGATATGGCAGGACAAGAGGCTACGGAATTGGGTAGCCCCGCGTTTAGACACCCCTACCGTAGTTCCGCGTATTTTGGTAAATACATAGACCACGTACCTATCTTAGTACTCTCGCTGAGTTTACACGTATTGGCTGAGCATCCCGATTGGTTAGAAATTTATTACCAAGGCGATAACCTTATTTTGACGGCCAATGACCTCAGTAACCCTGATAGTTCAATTTTTCACACCATCCGTACTCAATGCAGCGCATGGACCACTCAAAATCGGTTGCTGGGCTTAGTAAATGCGCTAATTCTTCCTATTTCGGCCTCAATACCCATTACTTATTTACGCTCTATCCCTGACTATACTGACATCCAGCTTATTCCTTATGTAAAGTATTTTAAGGATGGGTATAAAAGCTGGGGATTTTGTGATGAGCATAAAAATGTAATAGTTGATTTTCAGTACGATAACGTAGAGTCTTTTCAGGAAGGAGTAGCAGAGGTAAAAAAAAATGGATACTGGGGTTTTGTAGATAAGAAAAATCAGGAAGTTATTCCCTGTGTATATGATCACATATTGCCTTTTCAGGAAGGAGTAGCAGAGGTAAAAAAAAATGGATACTGGGGTTTT
>JALQYJ010000078.1 GCA_023254175.1 Runella sp.
AACTCCGTCAGTTCGTACACCCGTTGGCGGATGTGCGTTGCTTTCGCTTCACCTTCACCTTCGGTATGCAAGTGTTCTTTGATGTGCAACACACAGCTACCCGACGGCCCAACGATGTAGTCAAAATCAGCAAAATTTTCGACAAAAAGGCGGTTGCAATCATGCGTCAGATGTTCATAGCCAGAATTGGCCATGGGCTGACCACAGCAGGTTTGATTGGCAGGATACCCCACCTCACAACCAAATTTCTCTAACAATTGGAGTGTAGCAATACCCACCTGCGGGTAAAACTGATCTACATAACACGGGATGAATAAACCAACTTTCATACGACAAACTTACAACGCCTTCTTTCAAAATTCTGTCCTGTACGCACCTGTTTTATTTATTTCTGTTGAAGAAACACGTGTGCTCCTTTTTTGTTTGCAGTGATGATGTCTAGCAGCCCGTCGCGATTCATGTCTTCAACCACCAAATGCAACCCTACGCCTGAGTTATCGTCAATTTGGTGCGGAATCCACGTTGGATTAGGGCCAGGTTTCAGCTCAAACCAATACAACACCGCTGGCTCAAACGCCCCTGGGTCTTTGCCGTTATGGGCAAAATAGCGTTTGCCCGTCACCAAATCGGGGTTTCCATCCTTGTTGATGTCGGCCAGGGCCAAACCGTGGGTTTGTGAAAATAGCTTCCCAATTTCGTGTTTTTCCCAAGTCGCATTTCCTTGTGCGTCTTTGCCTTGCTGATGCCACCACATCCCATATTTGTGCGCCGACATGCTCATCACGTCTTTCAAGCCATCTTTGTTGACGTCGAGTAAGTACATTTGCGAACATTCTTCCCCCAAGTCGGCCCGATGAAACTTCCAATCGGGCTGTGTGCGGTCGAGGGGTGCTTCCCACCAGCCTTCGCGCATCAGCACATCCAACCGCCCATCGCCGTTCATGTCCACCACGCCCAAGCCGTGGGTATATTTGTGCAAACCGATGTTTTCGGTGCTAATCACGTAGCGTTTCCATTCGATATCGCCTTTTTTAGAAGGAGCTTTTAGCCAAATCATTTGTTTGGCTACGGGGTCATTTCCCACAATATCAGGACGGCCATCGGCATCTAAATCCACCAAGTACGGCGACTCATTCCCCAACGATTTTTGAATGGTATAAGCTTTCCAGTGCCCCGCTTTATTTTGGGGGTTTTCGTACCAAACCACCGACTCCCCTGGGGTATCGACACGGATAAAATCCACCCAACCGTCTTGATTGACGTCCATGCTAAAGTTCAAAAACGAATTGCTGTAGCCACCATTGACCGTAAATGTATCGCCTTTGGCAATTTCGTGCTGTTTCCAGTCGGGAGCTTCGTACCAAAACGCGCCCGACAACACATCTTTTTTGCCGTCGCGGTTGACGTCGCCCACGGCTACGCCTTCGGAAAAAAACATTTTCGTAAGCACTTGTTTCTGAAATTTAATGGGGCGGTTGGTTTGGGCAGAAGCGGGCAAGCCCATCCATACCAAAAGAAGCCCAAAGGCTAGCGACAACGAATACGTTTTCATTTTGGGAGAGAAAAAGGAGTTTAGAGAGAGGTGAGTATTTTTAATTAAAGTGTCTCTCCCACCCTTTTTTACCCACAGTTGGTTTGTTTTTTCGGGGAAATGGGCAAACGTAAAGTGTGCCTTCCTATCTTTGGCTTTTTAAAAATGCATTAGACGCCAACGAAATTGTGAAAACTCTGAATGTTAACGCAAAAAATCGGTTTACCTTCCAATTTATTTTACTCTACAGGTAGGTATTACAGTTTGTATTTTAGTGTTGAAGAAGTGCAAAAAACATGATGACGTGTTGTTTATCAACGCAGCAGAGTATTACGAAAAAGACAAAAGACACTCAGGGAAGACGAAAATGGAGCGCCAAACGATATTCAAAAAATTGTTAAAACCTACCAATACCGACCTGACCACGTCGAAAGATATGCCCGAAGGGTTTCAATCGGCGAAATTGAAAACAATGGCTACAACCTCAATATTTCGAGGTATGTAAGCACCTCAGAAGATGAAATACAAATCAGCTTAGAGGATATAAACCAAAAATTGATGTCAGTTAATGAACGGATAAAGATAAATACCGACAAACACAATGAGTTTTTGAAAGAAATAGGGCTGAAAAACGATGAAAAACGCAGATAAAAAACCTAAAAAAGGATTTTCGAGAAGAAAATTTCTGGCCATCTCTGGTTCGGGCATAGCAGGAACGTTGGCCTTGCTCTATTTCGGACGAGGAGCCATTAGAAGAAAAATAAGTGATTTCACTTCCGAAATGGACATCCCTATGGATGTCTCTAACTTTGACCCAAAACTTTGGCTTGAAGTAAATGCCGACAATACCATTACCCTAAAATCGCCCAAAGCCGAGATGGGGCAAGGGATTTTTACGGGTTTTGCCATGCTTGCGGCCGAAGAACTGGACATTGCGGTGGAAAAAATCAGGGTTGTTCACGCCAACTCCTTAAACGGCCTTCTCTCCAACACGGGGGGAAGCAACAGCACCTCTTCTTTGTATGTGCCTATTCGAGAAGTGGCGGCGACTCTGCGAGAAACCCTCAAACTTCAAGCGTCGAAATTGTGGAATATTCCCGTTGCAGCCATATCGACCAACAACGGAATGTTGACCGCTGGCACTAAGCAATTATCATATGCCGACTTGGCCAAACAAATTACCCAATGGGAAACTGCCCAAACACCTACATTACGACCGTCTTCACAGTTTAAGTACGTTGGAAAACAACAAAAACGAATTGATTTGCCCGATAAAATCCTCGGCAAACCAATTTACGGCATTGATATTACCCTGCCCGACATGGTTTACGGGGCGGTGCTTTATTCTCCCTATGTGAAAGGAACTCTGAAAAGTGCCGATACCAGTGGTGCAAAAAATACGGCGGGCGTATTGAAGCTAGTAGAAGAAAAAGACTGGATTGGCGTGGTGGCTACCTCTCGCTACGCCGCCCAAACAGCGGTAGAGAAAATCAAGGCGGAGTGGGACTACAACCCCAACGTTTCTACCAAAGACCTCGAAAAATTGATAACAGTCGGAAACGGCAAGGAGGTCAATATCCAAAACGATGGCGACACAGACAGCGTACCCGACGAGGTGCTCACGGGCGAGTTTCGTACGCCGATTGGCTTTCATGGCAATTTAGAGCCTTCCGTTGTCGTCGCTGATTATAAAGACAATAAAATAACGCTTTACGCCTCTTTTCAAAATCCAGCCTACTTACAAACTTCCGTTGCGGAGGCATTAGACCTTAAAACCGAGGACGTTGCCATTATGCCAACGTACATGGGAGGAGGCTTTGGCAGAAAGGCGTTTAAGAGCAACGCCGTAGAAGCTGCCAAACTATCAAAGGCCGTCGGGAAGCCTGTTCACCTGCTTACTACCCGTCAGCAAGAGTTTCAAAATGGCTACGTGAGGCCCAATACTCACCATGTTTTAAAAGGAAAAGTAGGTAAAGACGGCAAAATTTTAGCCTTTGAGCACCACCTTGCCACGGGTCCGATGCTATTTAATTCCGTCCCCGCTATTGCCGAAATGGTTTTGGGCGCCGATTTTATCGTGGCAGGGCACGGCGCAAGATGCGCGTACCATATTCCTAACGTCAAAACCACGGTGTGGCACAACAACCTCCCCTTTGAAACCAGTATATGGCGGGGGGTAGGGATGTTTGCCAACACGTTCGCCATCGAAAGTTTTATGGACGAATTGGCGCATAAAGCGGGCATTAGTCCTCTAAAATTGAGAATCGACCACTGCGACGACACGCCCCAATTGGTTCGTCGAAAAAAGCTACTCGAAATCATTGGCGAAAAATCAGGCTGGCACTTACCAAAATCAGACGGGATTGGACGTGGCTTGGCAGTATGCGACGACCGCAAAACGGTCTCGGCGGCGGTGGTAGAAGTAAAAATAGTCGATGGAGCCATTAAGATTGTGAAAGTGATACAAGCCATTGACCCTGGCAAAATCATTAACCCCGACGGCATCAGGCAGCAAGTAGAAGGCGCTACCATGATGGCCATCAGTGCGACTCTTTACGAGCAAGGCACGGTAGAAAATGGGCAATTTGTACAAACCAATTTCCATAATTACCAAGTAGTTAGGCTCGGCGATACCCCCGAAATAGAAGTTGTTTTACACGAAGGCTCTGAGATACCGTCGGGGGTTGGAGAGTCTCCCCTTTCCCCTATTGCGCCCGCCATCGCAAACGCAATTTTTGACCTGACTGGTAAGCGTTTAAGGTCACTGCCTTTGCAGTTAGCTTTTCAGGCCGCATCAAACCTGTAAGATTTATTTTCCGTTGCCCAAGCTATAACGACAAATACACCCTCCACGGCCAAACCGAAGATACCGCCGAAGAGTACAGTAACGGTTAAAACTGAAACAATTGTCTATATAATGAGTTTTAAAGCTATCTATTTTTACTATTTTTGTACCCAATTTCAGTCTTATTCCAACAGAAAAATACTTTGAGAACGCTTATCTTCTTTTGGAGTCTGCTGTTGGCCATCACCGCTTTTACCCAGCAAGCCCCCATCGACGTCACCGAACAAACCATCAAAATTGGCCCCATGCAGGAGCAAGAATTGCAGTTTGGGTTTGCAGCGGGCGATAAAATTTTGTTTCAGTTTAAAGAAATCAACGACAAAGAACTCAAAGAAATCGAAATCGTTGAATACCCTACAACCTCAAAGTTTTCGGACTATAAAACTACCCAAATAGACACTAAAAGCATTCAGGTGGTGAAACAGGGTGTTTATTTGTTTAAGTTTAAAAATGGGGCAATTTTAGGTCGTATTTGTAAAATCAAAATCCAACGCATACCCGCCAGCGAGGCCACGGTCAACTTCAATACGGCCGTGTTGTGGGAAGACAAACAAGAAACCACCTACAATACCTATACCAAAGAGGTACTCGCGGGCTACGACACTACGTACACCCGCAAGACCAAAAAAGTAGTGGTAAAATCGGAACAGCGCGAAGAATTAGTGTTTGACAAACCCCAACGCGTACATTCATCAGCCAACACCAACGGCAACAAAGCGTCGTTGTCGTTTACACTACCCAAAAACGTGATCACCCCTTACAAAACCACGAAGGTAGTATCATGGGCGTATTGGGTGGGAGTGGGAAATGAAGCCAACGAAGCGTGGAAACAAAACTCCAAAATCATCGTCAGCATCGCCAAAGGAGCGGCGGCTTATTTCACCACGCCTCTCGGGGCATTGGCGGCGGGGGTTGTCACCGACTTAGCCATTCCTAAAATGGGCGAAGACGTGTATTATGCCGTCGCCGACAAAGCCAATCGTGACCTGTTTATAGCAGGCCAGCCCAACCGAGTCATTGACCAAGGTAAGGGCGTTGCAGGTTTTAGAAAATTTTCAGACCCTGCCTTGTGCCAAGGGGCGTACTACATTTTGCTCTCCAACGACAACCTTGTGCAAGGCGTAGATGCGTCGGTGAAAGTGATTGCCATCGTTGAAAGCACCACCTACGAAGACAAAGTCATCACCGAAACCACCCTCACACCTCGCTATGAGAAAAAAACGTTTTCGGAGCCTGTCATCAAAACCGTACGAATGCCCGTAACGGGGCAGTAAAACCCTCTGAAATTTGGTAGAACTTTTTGCCCACTGTTTTTATCTAAAAAACACAATCCTGCACAAACTTCGCTACCAATAGGCTGGTTTTGAGAAACCAACATCACACGCACTGTGTATGGGTTTCTCAAAACCGAAATAAGTAAGATGCAAGACTATGCCAAATAGCTACTGATACTCATTACATCAGCAAATACACCAGAAGCTGTTACCTCCGCCCCTGCGCCTGGGCCTTTCACCACGAGCGGGCGGGTATTGTAACGTTCGGTGGTAAACGAGACGATATTGTCAGCACCTGAAAGCGAATAAAACGGATGGTCGGCATCCACCGTGCGAAGTTGAAGCGTGGCTTTGCCATTTTCGAGGGTGGCGATGTAGCGCAGTTTTTCACCCTTGGCGACGGCCTCGTTGAGCAAATTTGCGAAATACGCATCCGAGCCTTCTACTTCCTTAAAAAACGCATCGACGGTAGAGGCTTGTAAACAGTTTTCGGGCAAAATCGGGGCAATTTGAATATCGCTCATTTCGAGTGCAATGCCCGTTTCCCGTGCCAAAATCAAGATTTTGCGCGCTACGTCCAAGCCACTCAAATCGTCGCGTGGGTCGGGTTCGGTATACCCTTTTTCTTTGGCCTCGCCAACGATGTCAACAAAACGAGTGCCTTCCACAAAACGGTTGAAGATAAACGACAACGTGCCTGATAAAATCGCCTCAATTTTGACAAACTTATCCCCGCTCGCCATCAATCCTTGAATCGTATTAATGATGGGCAAACCAGCGCCCACGTTGGTTTCGTACAAAAACTTAACGCCCTTGCGAACAGCCGTTTGTTGCAAACGACGGTACTCCGCGTAGCTGCTCGAATTGGCCACTTTGTTGGGCGTCACCACCGACACGCTCGCATCGAGCAACGGAAAATAATATTGAATAATATCCTTGTCAGACGTACAATCTATAAAAACACTGTTGGGTAAGTTGAACTCCCGAATGCGCTGAACAAAGGCCGAAAGGCTGGTCGTTTTGCCGTTTTCGTCCAATTCTTCTTGCCAATTTTGTAGGCTTATTCCTTCGGGATTGAGCCACATTTTTTTGCTACGCGCCAATCCTACTACATTGATTTTCAATAATTTTTCTTTTGCCAAATAGTCCGACTGCGCCGCAAGTTGTTTCAAAAACGTGCTTCCAATCAAGCCCGTTCCTACCACAAACAAATTGAGCGTCCGTACTTCCGACTGGAAAAATACCCCGTGAATGGCGTTGAGTGCCTTCGAAAGGTCGTTTTTCTGAATCACCACCGAAATATTCAACTCCGACGAGCCTTGGGCCGTCGCAATCACGTTGATGCCGTTTTTACCAAGAGCCGTAAACAATTTACCCGATACCCCCGTACTGCGGCGCATGCCTTCGCCCACAATCGCGATGATGGAAACATTGCGTTGAATCAGAATACCATCGCGGTCGATGTCACCCGCGTTGATTTCAATCGAAAACTCTTGGTCGAGCACATCTTTAGCCCTTTCGGCATTTTTGGGGTCAATCGCAAAGCAAATCGAGTGCTCCGACGAAGCCTGCGAAATCAAAATTACGCTGATTTTATTGCGCGACATGGCCGAAAACAAACGAGCCGATACCCCAGCTACCCCAATCATCCCACTTCCTTGAACGTTGACCAACGCAATGTCGTCAATCGAGCTAATTCCCGTAATGGCATAAGGCGTTTCGAGGGCCGTGTTATGCACGGTTGTTCCTTCTGAAGCCGTGTTAAACGTATTGAGCACTTTAATCGGAATGTTCTTGGCAAAGGCAGGTTGTAAGCTTGGCGGATAAATCACTTTTGCCCCAAAGTGGCTCAATTCCATTGCTTCGGCGTACGTAATGGTTGGAATCGTAAAAGCGTTTGAAACCTTGCGCGGGTCGGCAGTCATCATCCCGTCCACATCCGTCCAAATTTCAATTACTTCCGCGTCCAATGCCGCCCCAAAAATCGAGCCTGTATAATCGGAACCTCCACGACCGAGCGTCGTTGTAATTCCGTCTTCGGTAGAGCCAATAAAGCCCGTGATGCACAACAAGGCGTCAGTTTTGGCAAAATGCGCTTTGATTTGGGCATTAGTTACCTCAAAATCTACTTCGGCGTAGCTGAAATGATTATTGGTACGAATGAGCGTGCGCGCATCACAAAACTCTGCATTTACGCCGCGTGCCTTGAGAGCTTCGGTAATGATGGTCGTCGAAAGGCGTTCCCCAAACGACATCAACAAATCGAGCGTACGCGTCGATAATTCACGAATCAGCGAAATCCCTTTCAATAAATCTTCCAATTCATTGACCAATCCGCGTACTTTCGCAATAGAACTACTCTGGTTTTTAATATCAATCAACCCGCGCACGGCCGTAAAGTGGCGTTCTTCGAGGGCTTTGAGCGCACCGTAGTAATCAGTATTTCCCGTGGACGCCATGCGCCCAATTTCAATCAGTTTATTCGTGACGCCCCCCATCGCCGAGTACACCACGGCAATGCGTTCGCCTTTTGCAATATTATCTTGTAAAATCTGGATGACTTGCTGGATACTTTCGACTGTGCCGCACGAAGTGCCGCCAAACTTGAGGACTTTCATTCTTATAAAAATCAGGTGAGTAAATTCAATCTTAATTTTTGTTTCTACACCAAAATTTGGTGGGTACAAATATAGACCAAAGCCTCGTTTATCATGGTATTACAATCAAAAAAGCTTCAATTAGCTCCGTCAACTCATTATCAATTCTTGTTCGTCCTTACATTTTTCTTTACCGCGGGCGTACCTATCGTCTTTATTTATGTACTTTTATGGGCATTTTTGCCAAAACCATCATAGAAGAAAAACCTATCCACCTGATTAGGTTATAAAATTAAAAAGTAACTGTTTAGGTAGGCTATTTGGCTAGATGAGATTATGGAAGAGTTGATTAAAGAAATATCAGACTTGAAGGCGTTAGTCAATCGCTTACTGCTTCGTATCGAAGAGTTAGACGCGGAAAATGCTGATTT